>JAJXTE010000030.1 GCA_021784115.1 Pseudomonadota bacterium
CCTTGATCTGGATGACGTGCTGAAAGCGGCCAAGGCCGCCAAGGCCGCCGGTGCCTCGCGCTTCTGCATGGGCGCCGCGTGGCGTGGTCCCAAGCAGCGCGATCTTGAGCCGGTGCTCGACATGGTGCGCTCAGTGCGCGCGCTGGGGCTGGAAACCTGCGCCACGCTGGGCATGCTGAAGGATGGCCAGGCCGAGCAGTTGAAGGAGGCCGGGCTCGACTACTACAACCACAACCTCGACACCGCGCCCGAGTTCTACGGCGACATCATCACCACCCGCGACTACCAGGATCGCCTCGACACGCTGGAGCGCGTGCGCCAGGCCGACCTGCACGTGTGCTGCGGCGGCATCGTCGGCATGGGCGAATCGCGCACCCAGCGCGCCGGCCTGATCGCGCAACTGGCGAGCCTCGATCCGCAGCCGGAATCGGTGCCGATCAACCTGCTGGTGCAGGTCGAGGGTACGCCGCTCGCCGGCACCGAGGCGCTCGAGTCGCTGGAGTTCGTTCGCACCATTGCGGTTGCGCGCATCTGCATGCCGAAGAGCTTTGTGCGCCTGTCGGCCGGCCGTCAGCAGATGAGCGACGCGGTGCAGGCGCTGTGCTTCCTCGCCGGTGCCAACTCGATCTTCTACGGCGAAAAGCTGCTCACCACCGGCAATCCGGAGTGGGAGCGCGACCAGCATCTGTTCGACAGCTTGGGCCTGACCGCGTTGTGACGCACGCCGCGCTGACCCGCCTGCAGGATGGGCTGGCGGCGCTGAAGGCCGAACATCTCGAGCGCCGCCGCCGTCTGCTCGACGGTGCGCAGGGCGCCCACGTCACGATCGACGGCCAGCGCGTCGTTTCCTTCTGCAGCAACGATTACCTCGGCCTTGCCGCAGATCCGGTGCTGGTGGCCGCCGCGCATGCCGCGCTCGACCAGTGCGGCGTGGGCGCCGGCGCCGCACACCTCATCACCGGCCACCATCGCTTCCATCACGAGTTCGAGGCGGCGTTCGCGCGCTTCATCGGCAAGCCGGCGGCGCTGCTGTTTTCCACCGGCTACATGGCCAATCTTGCCGTGTTGACCACGCTCGCGGGCAAGAAGGGCGAGATCTTCGCAGACAAGCTCAACCATGCCTCGCTGATCGATGCGGCGCAGCTGTCCGGAGTAGCCTTCACCCGTTATCGCCACAACGACCTGGCGCAACTCGAGGGCCAACTTGCGGCGAGCACGGCACCGGACAAAATGATCGTGTCCGACCTGGTGTTCAGCATGGACGGCGACATTGCGCCGGTCGACGCGCTCCTTGACCTCGCCGAGCGCTACGACGCCTGGTTGTATCTCGACGATGCGCATGGCTTCGGCGTGCTGAACGACGGCCGCGGCGGGCTCACCGAACGGGCCCGGGCGAGCGACCGCGTGATCTATCTTGCCACGCTGGGCAAGGCGGCCGGCGTCGCGGGCGCGGCGGTGGCCGCACACGAAAGCGTGATCGACTGGCTGATCCAAAAGGCGCGGCCCTACATCTACACCACCGCCTCGCCACCGCTGCTGGCCGCGTGCCTGCAGGAAAGCCTGCGCCAGATTGAAACTGGCGATGCGCGACACGAACGGCTGCGCCGCCACATCGCGCAACTGCGCTCGGGCCTCGCTGACCTGAAGCTGGGCACGCTGATGCCGTCGGAAACGCCGATCCAGCCGCTGGTGATCGGCGCGAATGCCGATGCGGTGCGGCTGTCGCAGGCCTTGCTCGAGCGCGGCCTGCTGGTTCCGGCGATTCGCACGCCGACGGTGCCGGCCGGTACGGCGCGGCTGCGCATTACCCTGTCCGCTGCGCACAGCGCCGACGATGTCGCGCAACTCGTCGAGGCCCTGCATGCCCTCGCCTAAGTCCATCCTTGCGCTGGTGCACGGCTGGGGCATGAACGCCCGCGTGTTCGATGCACTGGTTGAACGGCTGGCGGGCGACTTCGAGGTGCGCGCGCTCGACCTGCCCGGACACGGCCGGCGCGATGCGCTGCCGCGCAACACCCTGCAAAGCTGGGCGGACGATCTGGCAAGCCAGTTACCGGACAACGTCACGCTGCTCGGATGGTCGCTCGGCGGCCAGGTGGCGATGCGCGCGGCGATCGATCATCCGAACAAGGTCGCTCGCCTGGTGCTGCTGGCATCGACGCCGAAATTCGTTGCGGGCGACGACTGGGCACGCGGCATGGCAGCTGTTGACCTGAACGATTTCGGCGAGTCGCTGCAGGCCGATCCGCAGGCGACGCTCCTCCGTTTTCTGAGCCTGCAGACACGCGGCATGCCGGGGCAGAAAACCTTGCTGCAGCAATTGCGGCAGACCCTGCTCGCCGCGCCCGCCGCACGCAGGGAGGCGCTGGCAGCGGGTCTGGCGGTCTTGCGCGACACCGATCTGCGCGATGAACTGACGCAGTTGACGCAACCGACGCTCGTGCTGCACGGCGCGCTCGACACCCTTGCGCCGCCGTCGGCAGGCGCCTGGCTGGCCGAGACCCTGCCCGCCGCGCACCACGTCGAACTGCCACGCGCCGCGCACGCGCCGCACCTGTCGCATGGCGCAGAAGTGGCCGCCGCGATCATGCGCTTTGCCCATGACTGAGCCCGAACTCGATTTCGCCGAAGTGCGGCGCGCCTTCGACCACGCCGCTGCCAGCTACGACGCGCATGCGGTGCTCCAGCGCGAGGTGTGTGATCGTCTATTCGAACGTCTCGATTTCATGACCGTGCAGCCGGGCCGTGTTCTCGATGTCGGAACCGGGACTGGCTATGGCCTGTTGCAACTTCGTTCGCGCTATGCGACGGCCGAGCTCTGCGCGCTCGACATCGCGCCGGCCATGCTGGCTGCCGCGCGGGCGAGGCTGCAGCAGCCGTCGTGGGCGCGGCGTGCCCTGCAACGCCTGGCGCTGAATCCGTCCGGCCCGAGCCATCTGGTGTGCGCCGACATGGCGCGGCTGCCGCTCGCGCCCAGCAGCATGAACCTGGTCTGGTCCAGCCTTGCCCTGCAGTGGGCGCATGATCTGGAGGCCATCCTCAAGGACTTCCATCGGGTGCTGGCGCCCGGCGGTCTCCTGATGTTTGCCACCTTCGGTCCCGACACGCTGAAGGAATTGCGCGCCGCATTTTCAGCCATTGACGACGCACCGCACGTGAACCGCTTCATCGATCTGCACGACATCGGCGACATGCTGATCCACGCAGGCTTCGCCAGCCCGGTGATGGAAATGGACATGCTGACACTGACCTATGCCGACCTCAAGGCCCTGATGCGCGATCTCAAGGGAATCGGTGCGCACAACGCCGCAACGACACGCAGGCGCGGGCTGCTCGGCAAGTCGGCATGGGCAAGGCTGGAGCAGGCGTACGAATCGAACCGACACGAAGGACGCCTGCCGGCCACGTTTGAAGTGATCTATGGCCACGCCTGGACCGGTGACAAGGCGCAGCGCGAAGACGGGCGGCAGATCATCCAGTTCAACATCGGCGAACGTCGCCGCAAATTGGGTCTGGCATGAGCGCGCGCGGGCTGTTCGTGACGGGAACCGACACCGGCGTCGGCAAGACCCGGGTCGCGGTGGCGCTGATCCAGGCGCTGCGCGCGCGGGGCCTGCGTGTGGCGGCGATGAAGCCGGTGTCGGCCGGGCATGTGCCGGGGGAACTGAACGAGGATGTGCTCGCACTGTTGCAGGCAAGCAACGTCTCCGCCGATGTGCACGATGTGAATCCCTATGCCTTTGCCGAGCCCATCGCCCCGCATATTGCTGCGGCGTTGGCCGGGGCGCGGATCGAACTGGACGTGATCGCAGCGGCGTATTCCCGGCTCGCTGCGGTGGCCGATGTGGTGGTGGTCGAGGGCGCGGGCGGCTGGCGGGTGCCGCTCAACGAACGCCAGGACATGGCGGATCTCGCCCAGCGTCTGGGACTGCCTGTCGTGCTGGTGGTCGGGCTCAGACTGGGCTGTCTCAATCACGCCTTGCTGACCGCCGAGTCGATCGGCTGCCGGCGCGTGCCCTGGGCCGGCTGGGTGGGCAACCATATTGAGCCGGCGATGCCACGGGCGGCTGAAAATGTTGCTTCCTTGCACGTGCGCCTTCCTGGCCCGTGCCTCGGGGTGCAGCGCTTTCTCCACGAGGACGTTTCGCCCCCGAAACCTCCGCAATGGCTGACGCTGCCTGAAGCGTTAGTATCTTAGAATAGTCTGTAATAACGATATTTTATAAATAAATCAATAACTTAATACGATCGTACTGCTTGTTCAGGCGAGCGGCGTCGTGTTACTGTCTGCGACATGTTGTCGCACCGGTTTCCTTGATTCCCGATATGGAACAGGTGGATACGGAAGACTGTGCAGGTGGATCGTCAGGCGCGTTTGCATTCCACTCCCGCCCCAACCGTTCATTGACCCCAAACCAGCAACGGTTCGTGTTCTGGGGGCTGGCGGCGGTGTGTTTTGCAACGGGTAGCGGCTTTGCGCTGCTGGGGTACTGGCCGATCCTGCCGTTTGCAGGGGCGGAGATCGGCCTTCTGGCATGGGCGTCGCAGGTTTTGCGTAGCCGGGAAGGAGACTACGAATCGCTCACGATCGAAGGCGATGTCGTGGTGCTCGAATGGCGGGCCGGCGCGAGAGGAGAGCGCCGCGAGATGAATCGGCAGTGGACACGTGTGGTATGCAACTGCAGGACGCCGGGCGGAAGCTGTCATCTCAGCCTGAGCTCACACGGTCGTGAAACGAAAGTCGGACAGTATCTGAGTGACGAGGGCAGGCTGCAATTGGCAGCGACGTTGCGCAGAAAGTTGCAGGCATGACGAAACACGCCGCAACGACTACCCAAAACAAAGTCGAGAGGACGGGGGACGCGATGAAGAGCATGTGGCAACGGGCAGGGGTGATGGGGGCGGCATGGGCGGCCAGTCAGTCAGCGCTGGCGGAGTATGCTTACAACCTGCAAGTACCAGCGAGTCAGGTAGCGCGGGATGTGTTCCATCTGCACAACCTCATCATGCTGGTGTGCGTAGGAATTTTCGTCGTCGTGTTCGGGGCGATGTTCTATTCGCTGTTCAAGCATCGCAAGTCGGTAGGCCACAAGGCGGCGCACTTCCACGAAAACACCACGGTCGAAGTCATCTGGACCGTGATCCCCTTCGTCATTCTGGTGGGGATGGCCTATCCGGCCGCAAAGATCGTGATCGAGATGAAGGACACGTCCAATCCGGACATGACCGTCAAGGTCACCGGCTACCAGTGGAAGTGGGGCTACGACTACCTCAACGAAGGCATTCACTTCTACAGCACCCTCGCCACCCCACGCGAGCAGATTGACGGGACCGCAGCCAAGGGCGAGCACTACCTGCTGGAGGTGGACGAGCCGATGGTGGTGCCGGTCGGCAAACGGGTGCGTCTCCTGATCACCGCCAACGACGTGATCCACTCCTGGTGGCTCCCGGCTTTCGGCGTGAAGCAGGACGGGATTCCGGGCTTCATCCGCGACAGCTGGTTCACGGCCGACAAGATAGGGACCTACCGTGGCCAGTGCGCGGAACTGTGCGGCAAGGACCATGGCTTCATGCCGACCGTGGTCCAGGTGGTCTCCGAAGAGGACTACAAGGCCTGGGTGGCGAAAAAGAAGGGCTCCGCCCAGGCCGCGGCTGCCGACAACGGCAAGACGTTCGAGACGGCCGAGTTGGTGGCGCGCGGCGAGAAAGTCTATCAAGGCAACTGTGCCGCCTGCCATCAGGCCAACGGCATGGGCCTGCCGGGCGCCTTCCCGGCAATCAATGGCTCCAAGGTCGCCACCGGCCCGATTGCCGACCACATCAAGGTGGTGCTGAACGGCCGGCCAGGTACAGCAATGGCGTCATTCGCCGGCCAGCTGTCCAACGCCGACATTGCCGCAGTGGTGACCTATCAGCGCCATGCCTGGGATAACAAGATGGGTGACGCGGTGCAGCCCGCGGACATCGCAGCCGCCCGCGGGGGAGCCACGGCGGCCGTCGCTCCCGCCGCCGCCGCGCTATGAACAACCGAGAGGAGAGCACAGTCATGTCTGACGCAGCACACGCCCACGACGACCACGGACACCACGCGCATCCCACCGGAATCATGCGCTGGCTGACCACCACCAACCACAAGGACATCGGTTCGCTCTACCTGTGGTTTTCGCTCATCATGCTGTTTACTGCCGGGTCGATGGCATTGCTGATTCGTTCCGAGCTCTTCGAGCCCGGCATGCAGCTGATGCACCCCGATTTCTTCAACCAGCTCACCACGATGCACGGCCTGATCATGATTTTCGGCGTCATCATGCCGGCCTTTACGGGGTTTGCGAACTGGCAGGTTCCGCTGATGATTGGCGCGCCCGACATGGCATTCCCGCGCATGAACAACTGGAGCTTCTGGCTCTTGCCGGTAGCCGGCATCATGTTGCTGGGTTCGTTCTGGCTGCCGGGCGGCGCCGTTGCGGGCGGCTGGACGATGTATCCGCCGCTATTCATCCAGGGTGGCGTGTCTTATGACCTGACGATCCTGGCGGTGCACATCATGGGCCTGTCGTCGATCATGGGATCGATCAACATCATCACCACCATCCTCAACATGCGCGCGCCCGGGCTCACGTTGATGAAGATGCCGATGTTCGTGTGGACCTGGCTGATCACCGCCTACCTGCTGATTGCCACCATGCCGGTGCTGGCGGGCGCGGTGACCATGCTGCTTACCGACCGGAATTTCGGCACGCATTTCTTCAACGCGGCCGGCGGCGGCGACCCGGTGATGTTCCAGCACATCTTCTGGTTCTTCGGGCATCCCGAGGTGTACATCCTGATCCTGCCGGCGTTCGGCATCGTGTCGCAGATCATTCCGACCTTTGCGAGGAAGCCCTTGTTCGGCTACGCCTCGATGGTCTATGCAACCGGATCCATTGCGATCCTCTCGTTCATCGTGTGGGCGCACCACATGTTTGCCGTGGGCATGCCCGTATCCGCGCAGTTGTTCTTCATGTTCTCGACCATGCTGATCGCCGTGCCCACTGGCGTGAAGGTGTTCAACTGGGTGGCCACGATGTGGAAGGGCTCGATGACCTTCGAGACGCCGATGCTGTTCGCCATCGCGTTCGTGTGCCTCTTCACGATTGGCGGGTTCTCGGGGCTCGTGCTCGCGATGGCGCCGGTCGACATCCAGTTGCAGGACACCTATTACGTCGTGGCCCATTTCCATTACGTCCTGGTTTCCGGCGCGCTGTTCTCCATTTTCGCCGGCATCTACTTCTGGCTGCCGAAATGGACGGGCCACATGTACAACGAGACCCTCGGCAAGGTGCATTTCTGGCTGTCGGTCATTGGCATGAACATCGTGTTCTTCCCGATGCACTTCCTCGGCCTCGCCGGCATGCCGCGCCGCATTCCAGACTACGCGCTGCAGTTCACCGAATTCAACCAGATCGCCACCGTGGGCGCCTTCATCTTCGGCTTCAGCCAGTTGATCTTCCTCGTCTTGGTGCTGAAGACGATCAAGGGCGGCGCCAAGGCCAGCGATCGGGTGTGGGAAGGCGCGCAAGGCCTGGAATGGACGGTGCCCTCGCCGGCGCCCTACCACACCTTTGAAACCGCGCCGGTGGTGAAATGAGCGACGGTTCGACGAACATGGCCGACAAGCAGAACGGAAAATATCTGACGGCCGGCATTCTGGCTGCCATCGCGATTTGCCTGTTTCTGTTCACGCTGTACAACGGACTGAAATAGACCATGGCGGCTGGCAAGTCCACGACCCTGACCAAGCTGATCGTCGTTGCGCTGGGCATGTTCGGCTTCGGGTTCGCGCTGGTGCCGTTCTATTACAAGATCTGCGAAGTGACCGGGATCAATTCCGGCGACGAGCAAAGCCTGGTGAAGAACACCCAGGTCGACACCAGCCGCTGGGTGACGCTGGAATTCGATGCCAATACCAATGAAGGCTTGCAGTGGCAGTTCACGCCGGTGCAGCGCAGCCTCAAGGTCCACCCCGGCCAGCTGGTGCAAGTGGAATACGACGTGGTCAACACCAGCGACCACGCGATTGTGGGACAGGCCGTGCCGAGCTATGGCCCCGCGCGTGCGGGTGCGTTCTTCAAGAAAATCGAGTGCTTCTGTTTTACGCCGCAGAAGCTGGCGGCGGGCGAGCGGCGGCGGATGCCGGTGCTGTTTGTGCTGGATCCGTCGATGGACAAGGACCTGCATACCGTGACCTTGTCGTATACATTCTTCAACGCGGACGTGAAGGCACAAACCGCTGCATTGCGGAAGACCGTGCCGCATGGCTGAGAGGGGCAATCTCAAGGCCGCGCTCGCCGTGTTCTGGAGTTTTTTCGGCGTGCGCAAGCGACGCGATTATGAGGCAGATGCACAAAGCCTGACACCGGCACAGATCATCATTGCCGGCCTGATCGGCGGCGTGACGTTTGTGCTGACAATATTGCTGCTGGTGTACCTGGTGCTGCAGTTCGTGAAGTGAACGATCAATAGACGAGGAAGAGGGGAAGACATGAGCCTGGCACAAACCGATAAATACTATTTGCCGCAACCTTCGCTCTGGCCGATCATCGGCTCGGTCGCGCTGCTGACGATGGCCGTGGGTGGCGTCATGACCATGCACGAGATCAACCATGGCGGCTGGGTTCTTCTGGCCGGTGTGGCCGTCCTGTTTTTCATGATGTTCGGCTGGTTCGGCGAGGTGATACGCGACAGTGAGGCCGGGCGTTACAACAAGCAGGTCGATTCCTCGTTCCGCTGGTCGATGAGCTGGTTCATCTTTTCCGAGGTGATGTTCTTCGCCGCCTTTTTCGGCGCGCTGTTTTATACCCGGGTGCTGTCGGTGCCCTGGCTGGGCGAGTCCGATACGATGCAACAGCTATGGCCCACGTTCAAGGCGGCGTGGCCGACTGCGGGGCCCGGCCTCACAGCCGATGGCCTGAAATTCACTCCGATGGAGGCGTGGGGCATTCCGGCGATCAACACGCTGCTGCTGCTGAGTTCCGGGGTGACGGTCACCTGGGCGCACTGGGGTCTGAAGAAAGGCAACCGTACCCAGTTGATCCTGGGGCTGGCGATGACGGTGGCACTCGGTGTGACCTTCCTCGGCCTGCAGGCCTTCGAATATCATCACGCCTACACCGAAATGGGTCTGACCCTGGGCGCAGGCGTGTACGGCGCGACCTTCTTCATGCTGACCGGTTTTCACGGCTTTCACGTGCTGGTGGGGACGACCATGCTGATCGTCATGCTTCTGCGTTCGATCGCCGGACACTTTACCGCCGAACATCACTTCGCATTCGAGGCGGTGTCGTGGTACTGGCACTTTGTCGATGTGGTGTGGGTGCTGCTGTTCATCCTTGTTTACTGGCTGATCTGAGTTCCCTGTCCTCAACCGGACAGCCGCGCCCGGACGCGGCGCCGGGCCAACAAAAAGCCGCGTCCAGCGCGGCTTTTTGTTGCAGTGGACGGGCTAGCGCAGACCGGTTTGCGGGATGATGCCCAGATAGTAGCCCCCCATCAGCAGGAGAAAGAGGGTGAGCGAGAGGGCGACGCGCACGGTGAGCATTTTGACCGTGCGATCCGACTGTCCCTTGTCCTTGATGAGATAGTAGAGTGCGCTGGCGAGGCTGGCCAGGATGAACACGATGAAGAGCAGGGCAATGATGCGCATGGAAGGGTACGCTCGCAAAAATTCCAGTCTAACCGGATTGGCGAACGCATGCACTTGCTGAAGCTGCGCATCGGCGCGTGGCAGTTCGCTCCAGGCGTGTGGCCGACCCTGGCCGCGTTGTTCTTCTTTGTGCTGACCCTCTGGCTCGGCAACTGGCAGAGCGGGCGCGCTGAAACCAAGCGCGCGCTGCAGGCACGTTACGATGCGGCCGTTCACGAGGCGCCCATCCATGTCGGCAACGCGCTGCTGGACCGCGACAGCGTGCTGTATCGCAAGCTGGAGGTGCGGGGCGTATTTGACGCTGCGCACACCATCCTGCTCGACAATCGGATATACAACGGCGTGGCGGGATATCACGTGTTGACGCCGCTCATCATCGACGGTGGATCGCTTGCCATCCTGGTCAATCGCGGCTGGGTGGCGGTGGGGCGCTCACGCGAGCAGGTTCCGCTGCCGCCGACGCCGACCGGTCTGGTGCGGCTTGAGGGGATGGCGGTCGATCCGCACACGCGGTATCTCGAGTTGGTGCATACCGAGCCGCAGGGGCGCGTGTGGCAAAACCTGGATTTTGCCCGCTACGCCGCGGTCACCCGGCTGACCCTGCAACCGGTTCTGCTGTTGCAGACCAGCCCGCTGGCGGACGGCCTGCGGCGCGACTGGCCGCGGCCCGATACCGGCGTCAGCATGCATGTCAGCTATGCGATCCAGTGGTACAGTCTGGCGACGACGCTGGCGGTGTTGTGGCTGGTTATGAATGTGAAACGTCATCGAATTGATGACGTGTGATGGACCCAACGTCTCGAATGGTTTCAAGTATGCAATTGACCTCACGCGGTAAATTCCTGTTATTGATCGGCGTATTCCTGGCACCCGTGGTGGCTGCCTATCTGGCCTACTCGGGCTGGCGGCCGGCGGGCCATACCAATTACGGCGACCTGCTCAAGGTGACCCCCTTGCAGAAGGCGGCGGGAAGCACCGCCGACGGCCAGCCATTCAATCTGGAGGCATTGCGCGGAAAGTGGGTCATGGTCCACGTGGGGACGGCACGTTGCGATGCGGCCTGCGCATGGCAGCTCTACCTGATGCGCCAGACGCGGATCGCGCAGGGGAAGGAGCAGGACCGCATCGAACGGTTGTGGGTGCTGACCGACAGCGGCATCCCGGACGCGCGGCTGTTGCAGGAACATCCCGGTTTGCATGTGTGGCGACCGGCGGACGCGGCGTTTGTGGCGCAGTTTCCCGCCGCGCAGAATCGGGCTGAACACATCTATCTGGTCGACCCGCTGGGCAACCTGATGCTGCGTTTTCCGGCACAGGTCGATGCCAAGCGCATGATGAACGATCTCCGGCTGCTGCTCAAGGCGTCCCAGATCGGTTGAGCAGGCTGACCATGGCGACATACCGCAAATTCATTCTGGCTGCCCTGCTCCTTGCGCTCGGGGTGGTGACCCTGGGCGCTTACGTTCGTTTGTCCGATGCCGGGCTCGGGTGTCCCGACTGGCCCGGGTGCTACGGCAAATTGACGCCGCACAATGCCGCTGATGCCATCAACGCTGAACTGGCCGCGCGTCCGGATGGGCCGGTGTCGCATGCAAAAGCCTGGAAGGAAATGGTGCATCGCTACTTTGCCGGTACGCTCGGTCTGCTGGTGTTGGCCATTGCCGTGCTGGCATGGCGAGGGCGGCGCGAAACACAGGGTGGCCTTGGGCTGCCGCTGCTGTTGCTGGGCCTGATCGTGTTCCAGGCGATGCTGGGCATGTGGACGGTCACCCAACTGCTGAAGCCGCTCATTGTCAGCTCGCATCTGTTGGGCGGAATGACGACCCTGTCCCTGCTGGTGTGGCTGTGGCTGCGCGAACGCGGCCGGTCCGGCCATACGTATTATGCGAACAGCGACCATCTCCGCGGCAGCGCCTTGCTGGGACTGGTGCTGGTGGCGGTGCAAATCGGCCTGGGCGGCTGGGTGAGCACCAACTATGCGGCCCTCGCCTGCACCGATTTTCCGTTGTGCCATGGCGTGTGGATGCCGCCGATGGATTTCGAGCAGGGATTTACCCTGCACCGCAACCTCGGCGAAACGGCGACCGGGGAACTGTTGCCGCTGACGGCATTGACGGCCATCCACTGGGTGCATCGGGTCATGGCCCTGGTGGTGACCCTCTATTTGAGCTGGCTGGTGCTGCGCCTGCTGCGCAGCCCCGGTTATGCCGGCATGGGCCTGGCCATAGGCGGTCTGCTGGTGCTGCAGGTTTCATTGGGCATCAGCAACGTGCTGTTCAGCTTGCCGCTGGCCGTGGCGGTCGCCCATAACGCAGGCGCGGCGCTGTTGCTGTCCAGCCTGGTTCTGCTGAATTACCGGGTGCGCAGGAGATGAGCATGGAATACTTGATGATTCAGGGCGCGGCCTGCCGCTGCCAGCAGTTTCTGGCCTTGTGCAAGTTGCGCGTCGTCAGCCTGATCGTGTTCACGGCGGTGATCGGCATGTTTCTCGCAGTGCCCGGCTGGCCGGAGTGGAACGCGCTCTGGGCGGGGACACTCGGCATCGCCTTGGTGGCCGGCGCGGCAGCGGCATTCAATTGCCTGATCGAACAGAAAATCGATGCCGTGATGGCACGCACACGCGCGCGCCCGTTGCCGCGCGGCGAGCTGACGAGCACCCAGACGGTGGTGTTCTCCGGCGTGGTGGGGGGCGCCGGTCTGTATCTGCTGAACGTGTTCGTCAACCCGCTCACGATGTGGCTCACGCTGGCCACGTTTGTAGGGTATGCGGTGATTTATACGGCAATACTGAAGCCGGCCACGCCGCAAAACATCGTCATCGGCGGGGCATCCGGTGCGATGCCGCCGGTACTGGGCTGGGCTGCGGCGACCGGCGAAATCCACCACGACGCCCTCTTGCTGTTCCTCATCATTTTTGCCTGGACGCCTCCCCATTTCTGGGCGTTGGCGCTTTACCGCCGCGAGGAGTATGCCCGGGCCGGCTTGCCGATGCTGCCGGTGACGCATGGCGAGGCGTACACCCGTTTGCATGTCCTGTTGTACACGCTCCTGCTGTTCGCCGTGACCATGTTGCCGGTCGGCACCGGCATGGGGGGATGGATATACCTCATCGGCGCCGTTTTGCTGGGGGGGCGTTTCATCCACTACGGCTGGCGACTCTACCGTGAATACAGCGATGCGCTGGCAAAGCAAACCTTTCGGTACTCCATCTGGTATTTGAGCGTGTTGTTTGCGGTCATGCTCGTCGATCATTATTTCCCATTACCCATTTGATTTGTATGGTGATTTGGGTTTCTATGTAGATATTCGGACAGGATTGTTTTATATTGTTCCCAACTTATTTTGTTGGGGCACCGGATGATCCTCTCACGCACCAGTCAGTATGCCGTCCAGGCACTGATTTACATGGCTACCCAGCCTGATGCCACGCCGGTGCTGAACAAGGACATCGCGGCCAAACTGGGTGTGCCCGCACCGTATCTTGCCAAGATCCTGCAGAGCCTCGCCAAGGGCAACCTGCTGTTTTCCTTTCGCGGCCGTCTTGGCGGTTTCTGCTTGCGCGATGGGGGCGGCAAGGTCACCCTCATGCAAATCCTGCTGTTGACCGAGGGGCCCGCCTTCACCCAGAGCTGCCTGCTGGGGCTGAAAAAATGCAGCGACGAAACGGCTTGCCCGCTGCACTTCCGCTGGGTTCCGGTGAAGAAGAAAATCATCGACCTTCTGCAGGACACCACCCTGGACAAGCTGGCGAAGGCGGTCGAGTCCGGCAAATACCGGCTGGCGGACATTCCGGGGCAGCTGTTCGAGCAGGTCAAGGCGTGACCCGCTGGCTTGCCGCAGTCTGGGCTGCTGCAACCCTGCTCGTCCTGACCGGGTGCCAGCCCGCCCCCCAGCCCCCTTCCTTCCAGGCGACCGACATTACCGGCGCGGCGTTCGCGCGGGATTTCCGCCTGACCGATCACAATGGCCGGGTACGCACCCTGGCGGACTTCAGGGGCAAGGTCGTAGCCGTTTTTTTTGGCTACACCCATTGTCCCGATGTGTGCCCCACCACGCTGTCGGATTTCTCCGCTGCCCTTCACGAGTTGGGAGATCAGGCCGGTCGGGTGCAGGTCATTTTCGTGACGGTGGATCCGGAGCGCGATACGCCGGACATCCTGAAGCAGTTCGTACCCGCCTTCAACCCGACTTTCCTCGGGATGTACACCGATTCCGACACGCTGAAGCAGTTGGCGAAAGAATACAAAGTGGTCTATCAAAAGACATCGGTTAAAGGGACGGACGATTATTTGATCGACCACAGTGCCGGGACTTATATCTATGATCCCAAGGGACATTTGAGGCTGCTCATGCCCTATGGCAGCAGTCCCGACGCAATTGCGCACGATCTGAAGGCGCTGCTCGCGACGTCCTGAACCGAGTTTTGGCTTGCGGGACTCGGGCGGGCCGGAATATAATCCCGCAGTTTTTTAATATAACCATATGCTGTTTAAGGCGCAGCAACTGGCGCTATTTTGGGTACAACAGGAGCGGTCCATGGCGGTAACCACGTATTCCGGTGCGGAGCAGTACAACTTCGATGTCGTTAAGAAATTTGCCGTCATGTCCCTTGTCTGGGCGGTGATCGGCATGTTCGTTGGCGTGTATATCGCCTCCGAACTGGCCTGGCCGTTTCTGAACTTCGACAGCCCGTACTTCTCGTTTGGGCGATTCCGCCCCGTCCACACCACCTCGGTGATCTTCGGCTTCGGCGGCTCGGCGCTGTTTGCCACCTCCTATTACGTCGTCCAGCGAACCTGCCAGACCCGCCTGATTTCCGATGGCATGGCCAGCTTCACCTTCTGGGGCTGGATGGCGGCCATCGCGCTGGCGGACTTCAGTTATGTCCTCGGTTACACCCAGTCCCGCGAATATGCGGAAATGGAGTGGCCGATCGACATCCTGATCGAAATCGTGTGGGTGACCTACCTGATCCTGTTCGTGGGCACCATCATGCGCCGCAAGCAGCCGCACATCTATGTCGCCAACTGGTTCTACCTGGCCTTCATTCTGGCGACCGCCCTGCTTCATACCTTCAACAACCTGGCGATGCCCATCGACCTGTTTTCGATGAAGTCCTACAGCCTGTTCTCGGGTGTGCAGGATGCGATGACGCAATGGTGGTATGGCCACAACGCCGTGGGCTTCTTCCTGACCGCTGCCTTCCTCGGCATGATGTACTACTTCGTGCCCAAGCAGGCTGGCCGTCCGATCTATTCGTATCGCCTGTCGATCGTCCACTTCTGGGCGCTGGGCTTCATGTACATGTGGGTGGGCGCCCACCACCTGCATTGGACCGCGCTGCCGGACTGGACGTCCTCCCTGGCTGCCGCGTTCTCCATCCTGCTCCTGATGCCCTCGTGGGGCGGCATGATCAACGGCATCATGACCCTGTCCGGCGCCTGGGACAAACTGCGTACCGACCCGATCATGCGCTTCATGATCGTCGCATTGTCGTTCTACGGCATGTCGACCTTCGAAGGCCCGATGATGTCGCTGAAAGAAGTCAACGCCTTGTCGCACTACACCGACTGGACCGTGGGCCACGTGCACTCCGGCGCGCTGGGCTGGGTGGCGATGATTTCCTTCGGTTCGCTTTACCACATGATGCCCAAGCTCTGGGATACCAAGATCTACAGCCGCAAGCTGGTCGAGTGGCACTTCTGGCTGGCCACCATCGGCATCGTGTTGTACATCGTGGCGATGTGGATTTCCGGCATCACCCAGGGCCTGATGTGGCGTGCGTTTGACGAATTCGGCAACCTCCAGTACTCGTTCGTGGAGTCGGTCGCGGCCATGCATCCCTTCTATGCGATGCGCGCAATCGGCGGCATGTTCTTCCTCACTGGCGCCGTGATGATGGCCTTCAACATGTTCATGACCATCCGTCAGGGCAAGCGCGAAAGCGCCGCGCTGGAAGCCAAGCTGGCCAGCAAGCTGGCTCACGCATGATTCGGGAAAGATAGACCATGAACCTCAACTTCAAACACGAATGGATTGAAACCAACATCGGCCTGCTTGCGGTGTTGACCATGCTGGCGATCAGCGTCGGCGGGCTGGTGGAAATCGCCCCTTTGTTCTTCATCGACAAGACCATCGAAAAGGTCGACGGCGTCCGTCCTTACACGCCGCTCGAGCAGCGCGGGCGAGACATCTATCAGCGCGAAGGCTGTTACCTGTGCCACTCGCAGATGATTCGTCCGTTCCGCGATGAAAAACTGCGCTACGGCCATTATTCGCTGGCTGCGGAATCCCAGTACGACCACCCCTTCCAGTGGGGCTCCAAGCGCACCGGTCCCGACTTGGCGCGGGTGGGCGGCAAATATTCGAACGAATGGCATGTTCAGCACTTGACCGCGCCGCGCTCGATGGTCCCCGAATCGGTGATGCCGAATTACCCCTGGCTGCGCACCACCCCGCTGGATACGTCCGATGTCGCGGAGCGCATGAAGGCCTTGCGCAAGGTGGGGGTGCCGTATTCGCTGACGCAGGCTGAATACGACGCCAACGTGAAGAAGTTCGGCGAGACCGTCGCCAAGCAGCTGCACATTCCCAATGCGCAGCAGAGCCTGATCGAGCAGGCCAACTTCGGCAACTACGACGGCGATCGTTCCGGCATTTCCGAGATGGATGCGCTGGTGGCCTATCTGCAGGTGTTGGGCACCATGGTCGATTTCAGCAAGTACAAAGACGACGCATTCGTCGATGACCGCTGATCAAAAGCGATCCGGAGGCTTGAGATGGAATTCTTGATGTGGTTCTCGAAACCTGAACACACCAAGCCTCTGGGACTGGTCATTTTTTTCGTCACCTTTATCGGCATCGTGATCTACGCCTACGGAAGCAAGAAGCGGAGCGACCAACTCGAGTCCTACCGCAACATACCGTTTCTGGACGATCAGGAAGACACGAAGGACAAGCAATGAGCGAGCAAAAACTACAATCTCAAACGGTGCAAACCACGGGTCATGCCTGGGATGGCGACCTGCAGGAATACAACAACCCGCTGCCGGCCTGGTGGGTCTACACGTTCTACGTGACGGTGATTTTCGCCATCGTGTACTGGGTCATCTATCCGTCGTGGCCGTTCGGCAAGGGCTGGGTTGGCGGGGTTTCGAACATCACCTACGTCAATAGCGCAGGCGAAACCAAGACGCACAGCTGGAATACCCGTGCCCTGCTGATGGAGGATCTGAACAAGGCAGCAACCGCGCAGAAGCCTTACTTCGACAAGGTGGCGGCCATGTCCTACGAGCAGGTCGCCAAAGATCCGGACATGAGCGGTTTCATCCTGTCGTCGGGCAAGGCCCTGTTTGCCGACAACTGTGCGCCCTGTCACCAGGCAGGCGGCCAAGGCGTGGTGGGCTTCTTTCCGAACCTGACCGACGACGACTGGCTGTATGGCGGTTCGTTCGACAAGATTCATGAAACGATTACGGGTGGTCGACGCGGCTACATGCCCAGCTTCGGCGAAGTGCTTTCGGGCGGGCAGATTGACCAATTGGCCAATTACGTGGCCAGCCTTTCGGGCATCGGTCACGACGCGGCCAAGGCGGCGGCCGGCAACACCTTGTTCCATAGCGAAACGGCGGCCTGCTATTACTGCCATGGCGTCGATGCCAAGGGGCGCAAGGAAATCGGTGCCCCCAACCTGACGGATAACATCTGGCTGTGGGCCGGGGTGCCCTCGGCTGAAAACCCCGAAGGCAAGGTCGCGGCAATTCGCAGCGTCATTACCAGCGGCCTCAACAAGGGCGTGATGCCCGCGTGGGCCGGCCGGCTTTCCCCTGAACAGATCAAGGTGCTGACGGTCTATGTCCATGAATTGGGCGGTGGGCAGTAAGGCTGCAGACTGAGATGAGCAAAGCCCCCGTTCACGGGGGCTTTTGTTTCCCAAGGAACCAACCGGTCGTACCATGCAAACAGGCTTAGAAGACCAGCTCGGGCTCTACCAGAAGCGCATTCCCGTTTTCACCCGCTCGGTGAAGGGGAAGTTTCGCCGTTTCAAGACCTCGGTGCTGGTGCTGGCCTATGCAATCTATTTTCTGCTGCCGTGGCTGCCGTGGTCGCGGCTCGATGCGCCCGCCCAGGCTGTCCTGTTCGATCTGCCGGGCCGCCGCTTCCTGATCTTCGGCCTGACCGTCTATCCGCAGAACGTCGTGTGGCTGGCGCTCCTGCTGTTCATCGCGGCCATCCTGCTGTTTTTCATCACGGGTCTGGTAGGGCGCGCATTTTGCGGATACTTCTGCTTCCAGACCCTGTGGACCGATTTCTTCATCTGGATCGAGCACAAAATTCAGGGCGAGCGCCCGGCACGCGTGCGCCTCTACCGTCAGCCCTGGGATCGCGAAAAGGTGCTGAAGGTCGGCGGCACGCATGCGGCCTGGATTCTCGCGTCGTTCTGGACGGGCCTTACCTTTGTCGCCTACTTCACCTATGCGCCGCAACTGGTGGCCGATTTCTTCACCGGCCAGGCCGCCGCGGCAGCCTACATCACCACCAGCATACTCACCGTGTCCACCTATGCGGCTGCCGGGCTGATGCGCGAGCAGATCTGCACGTATGTCTGCCCGTATGGGCGTTTCCAAAGCGTGATGTACGAAGCCGAAACGCTGGCCGTGCATTACGACGCACGACGCGGCGAAGGGGCTCATGGACGGGCCAGCGCACGCGCCGGCCAGCGCACGCTGGCGGAGCGCCACGAAAAGGGGCTCGGCGATTGTGTCGATTGCGGCCTGTGCGTGCAGGTCTGCCCGGCCGGCATCGATATTCGCGACGGGCTTCAATACAAATGCATATCGTGCGGACTGTGCATCGATGCCTGCAATACCATCATGGACTCGTTCAATTTTCCGCGGGGCCTGATCCGCTACGACTCGGAAAAGAACCTGGCTGCCCCGGTTCCTGCTGCGCCCAGGGTGGAATGGAAACGTCTGAAGACCATCGGGTATGGCGTGGCCCTGATCCTCATGAGCGCCTATCTCGTCTACAGCATCGGCACGCGGGGCAGCTATGACCGCAGCGTCAACCAGATTCGCCAGCCGCTGTACGTCGTGCTGTCGAATGGAGACATCCGCAACCGCTATCAGATCCGCATCACCAACAAGGCGGGTCAGGATCAAACCTACGTGATCAGCGCGAGCGGCATCCCCGCGGGCGCGCTCGACCTGGGTAACTTCCGCGAAATCACGGTCAAGCCCGGCCACAGCGGGGTCGTCCAGGCTAGCGTGCGGCTGTCCCCTGAACTGGCAGAGCACACCCATCGTTTCGAACTGTTCATCACGCCGAAGGGCAACCCGGGCGAAGCGCGTTCTGAAACCGTCCGTTTCGACAGCCCGAAAGGAACTCATGAATAACACGGTGATCACCCTGTTTGGCGGATTGGCCGCTGTGCTTGTCCTCTATGCCATCGGGGGCCTCATCCGCAGCCTGCCGCCGATACTCCGCGCCGTGCTCGCGGGCGGCATTCCTCTGATCGCGTATTTCGTCCTCATCATCGGCCGCTGGCCGGGGCTGGACGTGGTGGCCATCCACATCTCGGTTTTCTTCGCGACGGCGCTGGTGCTGTTTGCGCTGACCGTGTTCCGGCGGCGCGGCGGTCGCATGCACTGGGCGCCCAAGCTGCTGATGCTGTTCTTCCTCGGATTGACGCTGCTCATGGCGGGCTTTCTCTATATTGCGAACAAGGGCCTGCCCGAGCCGATTGGACGCTGGTGGCTGGGCAGCAATGGGGGGCCGGTCTACAGTGGGTTCTCCGGCGTGGTGCCGCACAATCAGGAGGCGGCGACTGCGATTTCGTCGGAGCTCTCCAAGGCGCACCGCGAGGCCGAGCTTGGCTGGGTGATTGACGTCACCGGCCTGGACGGCAACGAGCTCGAGCGCGTCATCCGGATCCGGGTCAGGAACCACACGGGTTTGCCCGTCGACCGCGTCGAGGCCGAGCTGCACCTCGGCCGCCCGGGGGCTGCCCAGCCCGCGGTCGTCTTGTCGCTGAACGAGCTCGAAGCAGGCGTATACGGAGGCGTGCTGCGCGTGCCTGCGAATGGGCGCTGGCTGGCCGAACTTCGCCTTTCGCGTGACGGCGACCTGCGTTATCACCATACCCAGGAACTGGTGGTGCCATGAGTGGCATCCTCGGATTCCTGTTCCTGCTATCGGGCGTATTCGTGCTGCTGATTGTCCTGGGCGTGTTCTGGTCGATCAAGAGTGGCCAGTTCGACGATCTGGAGGGCCCGGCGGAGCGCATCCTCATGGACGATGACGATCCGCTGCTGCCCACGCGCCGCTTGAGCAGTAAAGACGAATAATCTAAAATTAATTAACTTTAATGGAGTTCGCACAATGAAACAGCTTCTGACTTTTCAGGGTTTCCCCATGGTGGTGGTCGTCGGACTGATCATCTGGGCATGGATCAGCATCCTGTCGGTCCTGATCGGCTCGTTCTTCTGAATCATCCAACTCATAACGACAAGGCCCCGCAATTGCGGGGCCTTGTCGTTAATGCGGACCTAATGGCGCGTTATCCGGGTATCGCGGCGCGCATTTTCTGCAGGGCACGCGCTTCGATCTGGCGGATGCGCTCGGCGGAGACGCCATATTCTGCGGCCAGTTCGTGCAGCGTCGCCGCTTCGCCCTCGGTCAGCCAGCGCGCCTGAATGATATGGCGGCTGCGCGCGTCGAGATTTTCCAGCGCGTTCACCAACCCGTTGTGCTGTAGCCGTTCGGTCTGCTCGCGTTCCAGCAACTGTGCCGGGTTTTCATCCGGGCTCGCCATGTACGCGAGCGGGCTGTAGCCTTCCTCACCATCGTCCACCACCGGATCGATCGATACATCGTGCCCGGACAGGCGCGTTTCCATTTCCAGCACGTCCTTGCGGCTGACATTCAGCTCGCGCGCCATGGCGTCGGCTTCCTGCAGCGTCAGGGCATTGAGCGACTGTTTCAGGCTGCGCAGGTTGAAGAACAGCTTGCGCTGGGCCTTGGTGGTGGCCACCTTGACCAGGCGCCAGTTCTTCAGGACATATTCGTGGATTTCGGCGCGGATCCAGTGCAGCGCGAACGACACCAGGCGCACGCCCCGGTCCGGGTCGAAACGCTTCACGGCCTTCATCAGCCCCACATTGCCTTCCTGGATGAGATCGGCGTGCGGCAGCCCATAGCCGAGATAGTGGCGTGCCACGCTCACGACCACGCGCAGGTGCGATACCACCAGCCTGTGGGCGGCCTCGACATCCTGCTTGTTGTGCCAGGCACGCGCCAACTGCTGTTCCTCTTCCATGCTCAGCATGGGATAGCGGTTCACGGTCTGGATGTAGCTATCCAGGCTGTACGCAGCGGGAACGGGTAAAGACATCGATTGATTCATGCGTGTTAAACCCCCTTT
>JAJXTE010000128.1 GCA_021784115.1 Pseudomonadota bacterium
CAGGAAGGCGACATCCTCGAAGTATTTGAAGTGGTGGAAGTCGCGCGCTCGCTGTAATGCCGAAGGATTTCCCGAGGGCGCGCAGAGTCGCCGACCAGATCCAGCGCGAGCTGCCGGAGTTGATCCGGCAGGAAGTGAAGGATCCGCGCGTCGGCATGCTGACCATCACCGAGGTGGAGGTCAACCGCGACATGGAGTTCGCCAAGGTCTATTTCACCACGCTGGGCGGCGAGGCCGAGCATGCCGCGTGCCTGCAGGGCCTGCAGCGCGCCAGCGGCTTCCTGCGCTCGCAGCTGTCGCACCGCATGCAGCTGCGCGTGGTGCCCAAACTGACCTTCGTGTACGACCGCTCGGTCGAGCGCGGCATCGAGCTCACCCAACTGATCGAATCGGCCGTCGCCGAAGACGCCAAACACCCGAAAGACGAGTGAAGCCTGCCCGCCAGCCAGTCGATGGCGTGCTGCTGCTGAACAAGCCGGTCGGCATCACCTCCAATGCCGCGCTGCAAAAAGCCAAGTGGCTGCTCAACGCCAAAAAGGCGGGGCACACCGGCACCCTCGACCCCTTCGCCGACGGCCTGCTGCCGCTATGCTTCGGCGAGGCCACCAAGTTCTCGGCCTTCCTGCTGGATGCGGACAAGCGCTATCGCGCCGTGCTGCGACTGGGCGTCACCACCACGACCGGCGATCCGGAAGGCGATGTGCTCGACACCCGCGAGGTGGCGGTCAGCTGTGACGACATTACCGCCATGCTGCCGCGCTTCATGGGCGAAATCGAGCAGATCCCGCCCATGCATTCAGCGCTCAAGCACCAGGGGCGCCCGCTTTACGAATATGCCCGTGCCGGGATCGAAATCGAACGCCCGCCCCGCAAGGTGACGATCCGCGCGCTGGTGATGATTGAATGCGCCCCGCCGCGCGTGGTGCTGGAGGTGCAATGCACGGCCGGGACCTATATCCGCACCCTGGCGCAGGATATCGGTGCCGCATTGGGATGCGGCGCCCACCTCACCGCGCTGACGCGCATCGGGTCCGGTGGTTTCAAGCTGGAAGAGGCGCATACCCTGGCCGAACTGGAAACGCTCGACCCCAGCCAGCGTGCGGCCCTCCTGCAGCCTGCGGACTGTCTGGTCGCCCATCTGCCGGCCCTGCAGCTTGACGAAGCCGACACGACGGCCTTGTGCCAGGGGCGCAGCGTTGCGTATCCCGCCCCGCACGCCGGGCTGGTGCGCCTCTATACGACCGCAAACCGCTTTCTCGGCCTGGCCCAGGCTGACGCTGGTCATCTGGTTCCCCGCCGCCTGATCGCCACACAACAGGCTTGAGTCGATCGACCCTTTCCGCGTAAAATACGCGGTTTCCCCCGAACGTGTCCCGCACAGCCGCAGGCCACGCGATTTAAAAGGAGTACATCATGGCTGTTACCGTCGCTCAAAAAGCTGAAATCGTCCAGAATTACCAGCGCGCCGCCGCCGACACCGGCTCGCCCGAAGTGCAGGTTGCCCTGCTGACGGCCCGCATCAACGACCTGACCGGCCACTTCAAGGCCAACATCAAGGATCACCACTCGCGTCGTGGCCTGTTGAAGATGGTGAGCCGCCGCCGCAAGCTGCTCGACTATCTGAAGCGCACCAACCTCGAGGGCTACAAGACCCTGATCGATCGTCTCGGTCTGCGCAAGTAATCCAGACAGGGGCACTAGGATGACCCGTCACCCTGTTGCAGAGGCACAGTGGATGGGGCGTCTTGCCCCCTGAATTTTCCACGCCCCGCGAAAGCGGGGCGTTTTTGCTTTGAAAGGAACTCGTGTGAGCGCTATCAAGAAAACGTTTACCTACGGCCGCCATCTGGTCACCCTGGAAACCGGCGAAATCGCCCGCCAGGCTTCCGGCGCCGTCATCGTCAACATGGACGACACCGTGGTGCTGGTCACCGTGGTCGCCAAGAACGAAGTCAAGCCGGGCCAGGATTTCTTTCCGCTGACCGTCGACTATCAGGAAAAAACCTACGCGGCCGGCCGCATCCCCGGTGGCTTCCTCAAGCGTGAGAGCCGTGCATCCGAAGGCGAAACCCTGATTTGCCGCCTGATTGACCGTCCGATTCGCCCGCTCTTCCCCGAAGGCTTCTTCAACGAAGTGCAGGTCATCGCCACGGTCATGTCATCCAACCCCGAAGTCAGCGCCGACATCCCCGCGCTGATCGGCACCTCGGCCGCGCTGTCGCTGTCCGGCCTGCCGTTCGACGGCCCGGTCGGCGCGGCCCGCGTCGGCTTCATCAACGGCGAATACGTGCTTAACCCGACCAACTCCGAGCTGAAGAATTCGGCCCTGAACTTGGTCGTTGCCGGTACCGAGACCGCCGTGCTGATGGTCGAATCCGAAGCGATGGAACTGCCGGAGGACATCATGCTGGGCGCGGTCGTGTTCGGCCACACCCAGATGCAGGCTGCGATCAACGCCATCAACGAGCTTACCGATGAAGCGGGCGCCGAGCCTTGGGACTGGCAGCCGCTCGCCGAGGACACGGCAATGGTCGAGCGCCTCAAGGCGATCGCCGAAGAGGGCCTGCAAGCCGCCTACAACATCAAGCAGAAGCAGGCGCGCATGACGGCTGTCGACGACGTGCGCGGCAAGGCCTTCGCCGAGTTGATCACGCCCGAGATGGACACCGTCGCCGCCAACGCAGTGAAGGATGCCTTCCATCGCCTGGAAGCTGGCGTGGTGCGCAACCGCATCCTGTCTGGCCAGCCGCGCATCGACGGCCGCGACACCCGCACCGTGCGCCCGATCACCATCCGCACCGGCGTGCTGCCGCGTACCCACGGCTCCGCCCTGTTCACCCGCGGCGAAACCCAGGCGCTGGTCGTCACCACGCTCGGCACCGGCCGCGACGAGCAGACCATCGACGCGCTCGAAGGCAGTTATTCCGAGCACTTCATGCTGCAGTACAACATGCCGCCCTACGCCACCGGCGAGACCGGCCGCGTAGGGGCGCCCAAGCGCCGCGAAATCGGCCACGGCCGCCTGGCCAAGCGCGCCCTGCTGGCCGTGCTGCCCTCCAAGGAAGAGTTCGGCTACACCATGCGCGTGGTCTCCGAAGTCACCGAATCCAACGGCTCGTCGTCGATGGCCTCGGTGTGCGGCGGCTGCCTGTCGCTGATGGACGCCGGCGCGCCGCTGAAGGCGCACGTCGCCGGCATCGCCATGGGCCTGATCAAGGAAGGCAACCGCTTCGCGGTGCTGACCGACATCCTCGGCGACGAGGACCACCTCGGCGACATGGACTTCAAGGTCGCCGGCACCGAAAAGGGCGTGACTGCGCTGCAGATGGATATCAAGATCACCGGCATCACCAAGGAAATCATGCACGCCGCCCTGTCCCAGGCGAAGGAAGGCCGCATGCACATCCTCGGCATCATGAAGGCGTCGGTTTCCGAGACGCATGAAATGTCGGCCTACGCACCGCGCATCATCGCGATGAAGATCAACCCGGAAAAGATCCGCGACGTCATCGGCAAGGGCGGCGCCGTCATCCGCGCGCTGACCGAGGAAACCGGCACCCAGATCGACATCCAGGAAGACGGCAGCGTGAAGATCGCCTGCACCAGCATGGAAGCCGGCGAACTCGCCAAAAAGCGCATCGAGGAAATCACCGCCGAAGTCGAAGTCGGCAAGGTCTACGAAGGCCCGGTCATCAAGCTGCTTGACTTCGGCGCGATCGTCAACGTGCTGCCGGGACGCGACGGCCTGCTGCACATCTCGCAGATTGCCCACGAGCGCGTCAACACCATCGGCGACTACCTGAAGGAAGGCCAGGTCGTGAAGGTGAAGATTCTGGAAGCCGACGAGAAAGGCCGCCTGCGCCTGTCGATGAAAGCGCTGCTGGACGCGCCTGCACCGGCATCGAGCGACAGCGAAACGCCGGAGAACGCGGGCTGAACGAGGGACCCGCCCCGCAAAAGAAACCGCGCCTTCGGGCGCGGTTTCTTTTTGTGCTTACGCCGGCGCGGGCGGGAAAATAACGCTTGCCACCAGGCCGGTTCCCCCCTCGCCCGTTTCGAGGCTCACCTTCGCGCCATGCAAATGGGCGATGCGCTCGACGATGGTCAAGCCGAGGCCAGCCCCATCCACACTGCCCGAGAGGCGATGGAATGGCGCAAACACGGCCGCACGGTGCGATTCCGGAATGCCCGGGCCGTTGTCCGCCACCTGCCATACCACGCCCTGCCCGGAGCGGCGTACCGTCAGCGTGATGCGCGTCCCGCCATAACGCAGGGCATTGTCGATGAGATTGGCGAGCATCTCCCGCAGCAATTGCGCATCGCCCAGCACCCAGGCCTCGCTGTCCTTCATGTCGAAGCCGATTTCCACCCCTTTTGCCAGGGCATGCGGCACCCACTCGCGCGCGACCTCGCGCACCACATCGACGCCGTCAAGGCGATACAGACGCAAGGTATTTTCTGCCGCATCGACTCGCGCCAGGACCAGCAGCTTCTGAACCAGGTCGCCCATGGTCTGCGTCGACCGGGCAATACGCGCCAGCGCGTGTTGCCCATCTTCGTATTGCCCGCCCACCAGCGCCGCCTCGGCCTGTGCACGAATGCCGGCGATGGGGGTTCGAAGTTGATGCGCGGCATCCGCGACGAAACGCGATTGCGACTCGACCGCTTCCGCCAAACGCTGCAGCAGCGAATTGATTTCATCCAGGAACGGCCGCAATTCGGCGGGCGTCCCCTCCAGCGGAACCGGACTCAGGTCAAACGCCTGCCGCGCCGACAGACGGTCGCGCAGCCGGCTCAACGGTTCGAGGCCCTTCCCCACGCCATAGGCAATCGCAAGCGCCGCGGTCAGGGTCATCAGCAGCATCGGAATGACGATCGCCAGCGTGGCGCGGTCGGCCATGGCCGA
>JAJXTE010000031.1 GCA_021784115.1 Pseudomonadota bacterium
CATGATGGCGAACGCCGTGGAGATTTCCGCCAACGTCAACGAGGGTACGCAGGACCTCGCCCAACTGCGTGCCGAGATCGACGATGCCGTGCACAAGGCCAACGACCTGGTCAACGAAATCAACAAGAAATGGCCGTTTGCGCGCAACCCCGAGGTGAAACTGCCATGAAATCGCTGCTGGCCCTGGGCTGCCTGGTTCTGCTTGCCGCCTGCGGCACCGGCGGCCCGCCGCCACCGGACTGGAAAACCGATTCGGCCGATCTCATCGCGCGCTATCAGAAACACGCCCTGCTCGGCGAAAACGTACTGGCAGAGCGATATTTCCAGCAAGCGGTTGCCGCCACCGGCGGCGCCGGCCGCGTCGCCGAGACCGCTCGCCTGTGGCTGGTGCGCTGCGCCACCCGCCGCGCCATGCTGATCGACGACGCCTGCGCGGAGTATGCCGACCTGGCGCGCGTCGCACCCAACGCGACAGACGAGGTCTACTATCGGTTCCTGACCCTGCGCTGGGACGGACTCGATGCGTCCCTGCTGCCGTCCCAGCATCAGGACCTGCTGCGCGCGCCGGCCGGCAAGCGGCGTGAAATACTCGGCAAAATCAGCGATCCGCTGGCGCGCCTGCTCGACGCCAGCCTGCTGGTCATGCGCCGGGAAGCCGATGCATCCACGCTCGATACAGCGACGGAGACCGCCTCGTCCCAGGGCTGGCGCCAGCCTCTGCTGACTTTCCTGAAACTCCAGCAGAAACAGGCCGCAGACCAGGGGAACGCCGCGGAACTGGCGCGACTCGAGCGGCGCATCCAACTGGTGGAACAAGCCCTGTTCCCGGTTCCCCGATAAGTTGTCGGCTTGCCGCTGTTCCCGCCCGTCCAGCCGGGCCCTGGCGGCATGGCGACTGCTTTCAGGGGCACCCCTGCCGACCCGGCGTGATGGCTGCGTAAAATGGCGCGTCCTCATTGACAAGCCTGCACGCGATGATTACCGTGCAGCCTCGGAGAATGTGTTTCTTCGTAAAAAATAAGCTGTAAGCCCAGTCAAGCTGCAACCCGAATAGTCAAAAGGAGGAGGTACCCATGAAATACACATCGATCACGCTGGCCGCCCTGGCCGTTTTCGCCACGGCCGCACACGCTGCCCCTGCCATGATGTCCCCCGAGTGGACCGCAGAGGCTTGCGACGCCTGGAACAAGGATGCCACCCTGACCAACGGCCTGGCGGAAAAATGGATCAAGAACGACAAGAATCGCGGCTACAAGATCATTCACCTGTATCGGACCGACTGCGGCGAAACGACGCAGACCGAGATGAAGATCATGGCCAAGGACGGCAAGGCAATGTGCGTCTATGGCGGCGCGGTGCAGAATCCCCAGATGGACTATGCGGTCGACTACACGATGCATGCCACCACCGAGCGCTGGAACGAAATGGGTGCGGGCGAATATGGCCCGATGAAGGCCATGATGTTCGGTCGCCTCAAGTTCGCCGGCCCCAAAATAGAAGCCATGAGCGTGATGGGCCCGTTCGAGGCTTTCCTCCGTCTGCCGGGCAAGATTCCTGGCGACAAGGGCTGCCCCGCCCGGTAATCGGGTGGCGCAAAAAAAAGCCGGGTTTTTCCCGGCTTTTTTACGTCCGTTAGGCGTGTCCGGCCTTAGTGGACCGTTCCTGTCTGCACGTCGAGCGGCCGACCGTTGCGGATTTCCTCGGGCGTGGCCTCGCGGATGTCCGTCACGTTCACCAGGCAGGTAACGCTCTGTCCGGCCAACGACGGGTTGCCGTCCAGCGTGAGCTTGCCATCCTCGATCGCGGTGACGTAGAAGATCTTGGTCTCCCCCGATTCGTTCTCGAACATGACTTCCGCGCCGACGCGCCGGAATTCCGGCGGCACGTTCTCGATGTCATCCACAAACACCAGGCTCTCGTCGCGAAGCCCGTATCCCTCTTCGGGCGACAATGCGATTTCGACACGGTCACCGATTTTTCGACCTGCCACCGCCGATTCGATCGCTGGCAGGATGCCGCTGTTGGCCCCCTGCACATAGCCCACCGGAATGTCATGCTGTTCGACGACCATGCCGCGCGAATCCAGAATGGAATAGGTAATGTATACGAGTTTGTTTTGTGTCACGGTGACCATGCTGTCCCATCCATCTCCGCCGAAGAAAACGCCGCGCCATTGCCTGACTGGCTTGCGCGCCGCCCGCTTATGATACCTTCGAAGTCCGCTTCACACATCGCACGCCCATGAAACCGCTCAAACACCTGCCCGCCTGGAAGGGCCTCGAACAGCACTTCAAGGCCATGCGCACATTCGACATGCGCGCTGCATTCCGCGAGGACGCCACACGCTTCGATCAGCTGTCGCTGCGCTGCGGCAATCTGCTGCTCGACTATTCGAAGAATCGCGTCACGCTGGAGACCATGCGTCTCCTGATGCAACTCGCGCACGAGTCCGACCTGGAATCCATGCGCAACGCCATGTTCAGCGGCGAGCGCATCAACTTCACCGAACAGCGTGCGGTACTCCATACCGCCCTGCGTGCGCCGGTGCGTCCGCCGCTGATGGTGGAAGGCGTCGATGTCGAACGCGAGGTCGCCAAGGTGCTCAACCGCATGCAGCGCTTCGTCGAGTCGATCCATAACGGCAACTGGCGCGGCCACACCGGCAAGCCGATCCGCAACGTGGTGAACATCGGCATCGGCGGCTCGGATCTCGGCCCGGCGATGGTATGCCACGCGCTCGACCATTACGCGGTGGAAAGCGTGCGCGTGCACTTCGTCTCCAACCTCGACCCGGCCCATCTTGCTGGCACCCTCGCGCACCTCGACCCCGAGACCACGCTGTTCATCGTCGCGTCGAAAACCTTCGCCACGCTGGAAACGCTGGCCAACGCCAACTCGGCCAAGGCCTGGCTGCTGGCCGCGTTGCGTGCGCCGGCGGCCGTGGCGCGCCATTTCGTGGCGCTGTCGACCAACGCGGAAGCAGTCGAGGCATTCGGCATCGACCCCGACAACATGTTCATCTTCTGGGACTGGGTTGGCGGGCGCTATTCGCTGTGGTCGGCGATCGGCCTGTCGATCGCGCTGCAGATCGGATGGGGCAACTTCCAGGCGCTCTTGGCCGGCGCCCACGCGATGGACATCCATTTCAGGGAAGCGCCGCTGGAGGCCAACATGCCGGTCATCCTCGGCATGCTGGGCATCTGGTACGCCAACTTCTGGGGCACCGACACCTACGGCGTGTTCCCCTACGACCAGCGCCTGCGCCTGCTGGTGCCTTTTCTTCAGCAGCTCGACATGGAGTCGAACGGCAAGAACGTCAACCGCGCCAACAAGCGGGTCAACTACAACACCGGCCCCATCGTCTGGGGTGCGCCCGGCACCAACGGCCAGCACGCGTTCTTCGAACTGGTGCACCAGGGCACCCGACTGATCCCGACCGACTTCCTGGTGGCCGCGGTCAACCCCACGCCGCTGGCCGACCAGCACGAATGGCTGCTGGCCAACTGCCTGGCGCAAACCGAGGCGTTGTTGAAAGGCAAATCGCGCGCGGTGGCCGAAGCCGAACTGATCGCCCAGGGCATGGGCCGCGCGGACGCCCGCGCGCTGGCGCCGCACAAGGTCTTTCCCGGCAACCGCCCGAGCAACACCCTGCTCTACCAGAAGCTCGACCCACACATGCTGGGCATGCTGATCGCGCTCTACGAGCACAAGGTGTTCGTGCAGGGCGTGATCTGGCAGATCAACAGCTTCGACCAGTGGGGGGTCGAGCTTGGCAAGCAGCTGGCGCCGCCGATCCGCGCCGCCTTGAGTTCGGTGCGCGCGATCGGCGAACACGACGCCTCCACCTTGGGTCTCATCACCGATATCCGCCGGCGGCGCGGGCTCAGTACCTGACCCTCACCCGGTAGGTGAGCGTCGCCTGCCCCTCGGCCGGCACGCTCACCTTCCATTCGGCCGTGCCGGCTGCCCTCTTGGTGTGCGGCTGCGATTCCGAGACCATGATCCAGTCGCCCGGCATCGGCTCCCGCACCGTTACGGTGACCGCTTCCGGTTTCGCGTTCTTCAGTACGATCTCGTACGCAGACTCGAACACATAGTTGTAACGGCCCGTGCCGCCCAGTTTCTGGAAGTCTGTCTGCTTCTTGTCGGCGGTGACATCGAACGCATCGCCCAGCTTCAGACGCACCGTTTCGTTCTTCGGCGTGTGTTCGATGCGGTCCTCGCCGACGAACAGTGCATTGCCCTGGCTGTCCTTCTTGTAGACACGGATCACGCCCTTGGGCAACGGCACGCCAAGTCCCTCGCCCCTGTTGTCGAATTCGACGAACACCCCGACCTTGATCTTCTGGCCGATTTCGCCGTATTGCCCCGAGTAGTAGTGGTTCGCACCTTCGAGCAGGAACTGCTTCCTCACCGGCACCCGGTTTGCCGACATCAGTGCAACCTGCTTGGTCTGGTTGTCCGCCAGCGTGGTGGGCCGCTGCAGGGTGTAGAGGTGATATTCGAACAGCGACTCCTGCTGCATTTCGGCGGCATCGGCCGCCTTGGCCGCCATCGTCGCACGCGGAACCGCCTGTGCGTCGCGCACCCGGTTGAGATCACCCGCCACCAGTTGCAGTCTGGCATTGGGGTAGGTCGCGCCGCTCTGGTTGGTCAGCGTCACCCAGCCGTTCAAATCCAGCTGGTTGTCGTTTGCATTCAGTTCGGCCACATAGTCGGCGCGCCAGGACAAGCCGGTGGTCAGGTAGGACAGTTCCAGGTTCTGCGTGCCGGGTGTCGGATTGACCAGCGAGATCACCAGCGTGGGCGTGTCGCGCAGCGTGTCGGGAACACCAGGAAATGCCAGCCGCCCCGGCACGCCGGTTTCAATGCGATCGGCAAACTTGAGCACCACGCCCCCATTGGTGGCCAGCACGGTGGCGGTTTCTCGGGTTTCTGCGCCGGAGGTCGGATGGGTGCGGATCACGCTGACCTCGCGTCCGACGTATTTTTCGAGCAGCTTTTGCGGGGTCAGCAGGTCGAAATCGAAGTTCTGTTCCAGCAACCTGAACCCGGCCGGGTTCCCGACATTGCGCAATTGGGCGGTTTCCGGGCGCATCTGCGCCGACACCTCGCGCCACGCGAGTTGATTGACGTCGCGTCCAAGCCTGACCCGTCGCGCATCCTTCACCAAGGCAAGATCGTCGTTGTAAATGGTAACGGCCACACTATGCTGGTCGGACGCGGTGCTGACAATTTCATCGCGTGGCGCGGCGCACGCGGCATGCGCCGCGACGAGCAGACCGGCGATCATCGTGCTGAACAGTTCTTTCCTCATCCTGCGGGCCTCCTTCGGGACTTTCAGTCATGCGCCCATGATGACCGAACCACGCGAAAAATGCTTCACGGGGCTAGAATGTTCATATTAGGCGCGCAGTGAACGACATGAGCTCAGACGACCCCACGCCATCGCGCATCGTCGGCGGTGGCATCAATACCAGCGAATCCGAACAGCCCGTGGTGGTGACGCAGATGCTGGGCATCGACAGCAGCGACCCGGTGCGGGAGGAGGCCTTGCGGGCGCGCTTCCTCTCGTTTGATCCGCTGTTCGATGCCGCTTCCAACCTGGTTGCGCATCAGCTGGTCCTGCGCGGCCGCGGCGCGGACATCGAGGCCCCGCCCGAACTTCGCCAAATGGAAGAGGACATGCTGCTCACCGGCCTGTATTCCTTGACACAGGACGGGCTGTCCGGCGATTTGTCCTTGCTGGTACGGATCAGTACCAGCGTGCTGTTCAGCGACCTCCCCCAGGAGCTCAATCACCGCCAGCTGATCTGGTGCGTAGCCATCGACAACGAGCAGCATCTGGCGCGCGCGCTTGCCCTGCAGGATGCCGGGCTGGTTTTCTGCCCGACGCTCAACCGCAACAATGCGGTTGTGCAGGACAGCGCGTCCGCCTGGCGCTATCTCGCCTGCAACGCCGACGACACGCCGCCAGCCGTTGCTGCGCGACTGATCGTCGAGGGCGTGCGGCATGCCCGCTCTCAGGCGCGCTGGCCCAGGAACGCCTGGTTCCGGGGCAGTTTCTTCTCGGGCGACACCCAGCCGGGTGAAATCAACCATGAGCAGGCAGTCCAGCTGGATTTGCTGGCCATTGCCCTGCGCGAGTCGGTCGGAACCCTGGCGCAGTTCTTCCGCCTGAACCCCGACATGGCCCCGCGCCTGCTTGCCATTGCCAATTCCCAGATCGGGGGCTTGAGCCGGCCCGCCGAATCCACAGCCCATGCGCTGATCATGCTGGGACCGCAACGTGCCAGTCGCGTCGCAGTCCTGCTGGCGCTTGCAGGAAGGCAGCCATCCGATGCCACGCGCCACTACGCCATCACCGCGCTGACGCGAGCGCTATTCATGGGGAAGATTACCCGCTTGGGCGCCCCGGCCGAGAGCGCGGCCGCCGCGTTCGAAATCGGTCTGCTGTCGACTGCCCCCCATGCGCTGTCGCTGCCCGCAGAAACGCTCATTCGCAAGCTGGGCCTGTCGGCAACCACCGCACGTGCACTCAGTTCGCATCCCTCGCCCGAAAGCGCCCTGCTGCAACTGGCGTATGCCTGCGAAAACAACGATGTCGAGACCCTGGCTTCGTACGCGCAGCAGCTGGATATTCCGCTGCACCAGATTTCGGTGGCCTATCTTGATGCCCTGATCGCCGCATCGGAACTCGACGCCGCCCTGCATTGAAAACGTAATTCCAATTAAAAATCAAAAATGGCGCGAAGCCGCGCCGCAGACAGTGCTTCAGCACGGCAGAGCGTGGCTGTCGACGCTTTAGTGTCTTACAGCCACGACCTACGCCTTGCGGGCAAGGCAAGCGTCACAAAGCAAGTTTTTATTTTGAGTTGGAATAAAATGGCGGTTTTGCCTGGCGGCCGCCTCATGCATCCCACCCTGGTTTTCGACATTGAAACGATTCCCGACCTCGCCGGGTTCGCCGCCGTCAACGGCATCGACACCGCGGAGCTCCCGCCGGCCGAGCTCGCTGAAATGGCGCTGCTGTCCCGCCGTCAGAAAACCGGCAGCGATTTCATGCCGCATCACCTGCACCGCATCGTCGCGATTTCATGCGTGCTGAGAAGCAGCGACCAGCTCAAGGTGTGGTCGCTCGGCGAGTCCGACAGCAGCGAGGCGGAACTGATCCAGCGCTTTTATGACGGCATCGAGCGCTTCACGCCCCAGCTGGTCTCCTGGAACGGCGGCGGCTTCGATCTGCCGGTTCTGCACTACCGCAGCCTGATCCATGGCATTGCAGCCGCGCGCTACTGGGACTGGGGCGACGACGACAAGGAGTTCAAGTGGAACAACTACTTGTCGCGCTACCACACCCGCCATCTCGATCTGATGGACGTGCTGGCGATGTACCAGCCGCGCGCCAACGCCCCGCTCGACCAGACGGCCAAGCTGTGCGGCTTTCCAGGCAAGCTGGGGATGGATGGCTCGAAGGTTCTGGACGCGTTCCAGAACGGTGAAATCGACGCCATCCGCAACTACTGCGAAACCGACGTCATGAACACCTGGCTGGTCTACCTGCGCTTCCAGAAAATGCGCGGCACGCTGACCGAAGCGGCCTATGCTGCTGAAATCGAACTCGCGCGCGGCACCGTGCAAACGCATCCCGCCCCGCACTGGCAGGAATTCCTGGCAGCCTGGGCATGAACCCGATCGTCGACATCCTCTCCCTCGACCAGGAGGGTCACGGCATTGCGCGCATCGACGGCAAGGTCACCTTCGTCGACGGTGCGCTGGCCGGCGAACGCGCGGAAATCGCCATCTATCGCAAGCACGCCAAGTACAACTCGGCCAACGCCGTCGCCATCCTGAAAGCCAGCGCGCAGCGCGCCGAGCCGCGCTGCAAATATTTCGGCCGCTGCGGCGGCTGCTCGATGCAACACCTTGAGCCCAGCGCCCAGGTCGCCGCCAAGCAGCGCGTGCTGGAAGAAAACCTGGCCCGCATCGGCAAGGTCAAACCCGGCATCATCCTGCCCGCGCTGCACGGCCCGAGCTGGCGCTATCGCACCCGTGCCCGGCTATCCGCGCGCTGGGTCGACAAGAAAGGCGGCGGGCTGGTCGGATTCCGCGAAAAGCGTTCCAGCTACATCGCCGACATGGCGAGCTGCGAAGTGCTCACGGCCGATGTGTCCGCCTTGATCCAGCCGCTGCGCGAGTTGATCGGTCAGCTGTCAAATGCCGACCGCATTCCCCAGATCGAAGTCGCCGTCGGCGAACACGTCACCGTACTGGTGTTCCGCCTGCTCGAACCGTGGAGCGACGACGATGCCGCCCAGGTGCGTGCGTTTGCCGAAACGCACCGCGTGCACATCTGGGAACAAAAAAAAGGCCCCGACACCGCGCGCCCCTTCTGGCCGGATATCGCCCCCGAGCTCAGCTACAGCCTGCCCGAATTTGATCTGGTCATGCCGTTCAAGCCGACCGAATTTACCCAGGTCAACACCGGCATCAACCGCGCCCTGGTCAGCCGAGCGGTGCGCCTGCTTCATCCTCAGGCGGGCGAACGCATCGCGGATTTGTTCTGCGGATTGGGCAATTTCACCCTGCCTGTCGCCCGCAGCGGGGCCGAGGTGCACGGCATCGAAGGCAGCGTCGAACTGGTCGCCCGAGCGCGTGAAAACGCCCTGCGCAACCGTCTGCCCAACGCTCACTTTGCAGTCGACAACCTGTTCGAGATGACGCCGGAGAAATTCGCTTCCCTGGGGCATTTCGACAAGCTTCTCATCGATCCGCCGCGTTCCGGCGCCATTGAAGTCGTCAAATCGCTGCCGGAGTCCGGGGCACCGCGACGCATCGTCTATGTCTCGTGCGACCCGGCCACGCTGGCGCGCGACGCCGAAGTGCTGTGCCACGTCAAAGGCTACCGGCTCGAAGCGGCCGGCGTGGCCAACATGTTCCCGCATACCGCGCATGTGGAGTCGATTGCGCTTTTCGAGCGCTAATCCATTAAAATCCGGCGCTTAACCAACTTTCAACCATCATGGCACTCATCGTACAAAAATACGGCGGCACCTCGGTCGCCAACGTCGAACGCATCCGCGCAGTGGCGGAACGCGTCGCCAAGTTCAAAATGCTCGGACACCAGGTCGTGGTCGTGCTATCGGCCATGTCGGGCGAGACCAACCGGCTGATCGCGCTGGCCAGGCAGATCCAGGCGCAGCCCGACCCGCGCGAACTCGACATGATGGTCTCCACCGGCGAGCAGGTCACCATTGCGCTGCTGGCGATGGCGCTGAAGGACCTGGGCCTCAAGGCCAAGAGCTACACCGGCGCGCAGGTACGCATCCTCACCGACAACGCGTTCACCAAGGCGCGCATTGTGTCGATCGACGAAGCCAGGATGCGCGCCGATCTGGACTCCGGCCACGTGGTCGTCGTCGCCGGCTTCCAGGGCGTCGATGAGCAGGGGAACATCACCACCCTGGGGCGCGGCGGCTCCGACACCACCGGCGTGGCGCTGGCAGCGGCACTCAAGGCCGACGAATGCCAGATCTACACCGACGTCGACGGCGTCTACACCACCGACCCGCGCATCGTGCCCGAGGCGCGTCGACTGAAGACCATCACCTTCGAGGAAATGCTCGAAATGGCGAGCCTCGGTTCCAAGGTACTGCAGATCCGCTCGGTCGAGTTCGCCGGCAAGTACAAAGTCAAACTCCGCGTGCTGTCGAGCTTTCAGGACGAAGGCGACGGCACGCTCATCACCTTCGAGGAAAACAACACCATGGAACAAGCCGTCGTTTCCGGCATCGCCTTCAACCGCGACGAAGCCAAAATCACCGTGGTCGGCGTGCCCGACCACCCCGGCATTGCCTACAAAATCCTGGGGCCGGTCGCCGACGCCAACATCGACGTCGACATGATCGTGCAGAACGTCGGCCACGCCAACACCACCGACTTCACTTTCACCGTGCACCGAAACGACTTCGCCAATGCCATGGACATCGTCAAGGCCAACGCCGCGGCCATTGGCGCGCGCGAAGTCACCGGCGACGACAAGATCGCCAAGGTCTCGATCGTCGGCGTCGGCATGCGCTCGCATGTCGGCATCGCGCGCCGGATGTTTGAAACCCTGTCGAAAGAGAACATCAACCTGCAGATGATCTCCACGTCGGAAATCAAGATTTCGGTGGTGGTCGAGGACAAGTACATGGAACTCGCGGTGCGTGCGCTGCACCAGGCCTTCGAACTCGACAAGGCCACCGCGTAAGGTGGCTTTCCGCCGCGCATTCCGATACAATGCGCGGCGGTTCGGAGACGTGGCCGAGAGGTTGAAGGTACTCCCCTGCTAAGGGAGCATGCGGGCTTAAACCTGCATCGAGGGTTCGAATCCCTCCGTCTCCGCCAAATTTGGATTGAACACAGGTTTAACGTGCCAAATATCGCCAAAACTGCGTATAATGCGCAACCTTCAAAGCGCCCGTAGCTCAGCTGGATAGAGTACTTGGCTACGAACCAAGGGGTCAGGAGTTCGAATCTCTTCGGGCGCACCACATACCGGAAAGGCCGGTTCCATCGAGGAACCGGCCTTTTTGCATTTCAGCCATAGGCAATAAAGCCGGATCACCCGCGACGCGGGGCACGTCAATTCGACAGTTCAGTCAGCGAAGCACAGCTGTCCTGTGAAGTCCATCACAATCCCGCCATTGCAGTTGTAGCGGCCGCTTATGGTGAGCGTGCTGCCGTTTTCGGAGATGCCGCTAAATGCACCCCGTGCAGTGGACGGATCCGGAATGGATGTTTCCATGAATGAAAAGGAGGCCGCGCCACCGGGGGATCCCGCAGGACACTGTGCGACATTTGAGAGCGGGGCGGCAAAGAATGTATTGAAGGTGACCTGAGCCTGGGCCGCATCGTGAGCAGCCTTGTCGTCGCAGACGATCGTGTGCTTGAAGTTATAGGGGCCGAAGGCTTGGGGCAATCCCATAATTCCGCACTTGAATCTGTTGTCGCCAAGCTTCAAGGCGACGACCCCCAGCGTGACGCCGGTAGGCTGCCCGTTATTCGTGATTTTTCCACTCGCGCTGAAACACTCGGCCGACGCCTCGCTCATCAATCCGTTGAGGGCGATGACACCCAGACAGGCTGCAACAAACCACTTTCCCAACATAGACCTCTCCTCAATCATTCAAAAAGCGTCATTCCACACGTGACGATCCCGGGGGCCGATGAATGCAAAGTTCGCACCAACGCCAATCCAATCCCGTCAAAGCCATTGATCTGGAGACGAAAAAAAAGAGACCCTGGACTCTATCCAGGCAACCCCACAGGTCAAGCGGCGCAGCCGTGTAAAGAATTCCGACGGAATGTTTACGTCGGCCATGACCGGGAGAAGAGCGAGCCGCGCCATCGCCACGAACGTCCGGGCAATGCGGCATTCCCGGCGCCCAGCTTTCTTCGTCTCATCCCTGGCGGATGAATCGGCGCGCCAACCCGCTCATGGCTGTAACGCGAATCGCGCTCATTCGGTCGCTCAGGGTTCCGCAACCGGTTTATGATTTCCCCTGTTCCCCGGGAGATCACCATGAACGTCGTCGGCCTGCTTATCCTCCTGACCTCGCTTCCAGCCTTCGCACAGTCTGAAATATCTGGCACGGTCCATGTCGTCAACGGCGACACGATTCACGTCCTCACGCATAGCGGCGCGACCACGGTACGCTTGCAAGGTATCGCCGCGCCCGAGACTCAACAGCCAGGCGGAAGAGAGGCGACGGAATTCCTGTCGCAATACGCAGAAGGCGAGCCGGTGCGCTGCGTGCTTGATGGCACTCAATTTCAGACGCACGCCGTCGGGATCTGTTACGTGGCCGCACGGGACATTGCTGCCGCGGTCATCAGGGCAGGGCTGGCTCGAGATTGCCCGGCGGTTTCCGGTGGCAGGTACTGGTCGATTGAGAGGCCGGAGGCTCAGAAGCTGTTCTTGCCTGGCTATTGCAAGGGTGACGGGGCTGGATCAACGAGCAAACTTGCACCTATTTCTCCACGGCCGGACTCGCCCAGTCCTCCATAAGGTCAACCACGACGACCATGGCATTCCCGATACCCAAGTCCGTCTCTTCGGGCACACCCCATTCAGAAAGGCGGGTTTCATCGAGCAATCGGACTTTCAGCATTTCAATCATCGGCGACGAATCCGGGCGCCAACGGGCTGGCGCCGATGAGTATCATGCGCTCTGGGCCGCGCACGCCAAGATCGAATGCGCGGCAGACCCAGGCGTCATGGCGCTGGGCTTGGGTACATCGCTGCCGTAGCCTAGGATGAAAAGGGACCCAATTCATCCGTTTTCTTTTTTCCGTTCTACGGGAGACTCTTCGTGGACAGACTCCAATTCTGCGCATGGCTCGTAACAGGGCTGATTTCTTTAGCGCCGCCATCGACTGTGCGTGCAGAAACGCTCCCGGCCGTGACCACAAGGATGGACACGGCATCCGCCGTGAATTTGGCAGGGCGTCAGCGCATGCTCTCGCAGCGAATCGTGAAGGCGTATCTCATGCTGGGACAAGGAATCGCGGCCGATGATGCCCGGAACATCCTTCAGGAATCGATCAGGCAGTTCGAATCCCAGCTCGCCACGCTGAAAGCGTTCCAGCCGACCCCGGCGGTACGGAGTGCGATCGTCAATCTGGAAGGTTCGTGGAAAAGATGCAAGCCGTTATTGACAGCGGTGCCAAGCAAGGCCGATGCCATTGAATTCTACGACATCAACGAGAATTTGCAGGAGGCGGCACACAGCGCGACCCTGGCCTACGAGGGTGTCACCCTTGCACCACGCGATCACTTGATCGGTATCGCAGGGCGCGAGCGCATGTTGACGCAGCGCATGGCCAAGTTCTATTTCTATCGCACATGGGGTCTCTATGACGCTCCGGCCGACATGGAGCTGTACCTCAGTCGTGCACATTTCACCGCAGTGCTACGCCAGATCGAACATTCCCCACTGGCATCAGCAGAAACCCGAGCGGGCGTAGCGCGAATCCGGCGTGAGTGGGAACCGTATCAGCAGGTACTATTTGCGAACCGGGACCCCGCGAAAATGCGCGTGGACGCCCCTCGGGTAGCCGAGTTGAGCGAACGCGTACTCGCGGCCACGGAGGAACTGGTGGCGCAGTTCGTGGCACAGGCACAGCGTTCGCCCAACTAGATCGACTTGTTCGTTTTTTTCATGCCGAGCGCTCAATGAAAACGGGGAAGTGTCATTTCACGCAGTCTCTCCGCCGGCACGAAAATGTTTGGGAAAGCGAGGGCGATTCACGGGCCATCCCGCTTGCCCTGCGCACGCGCTTCTTGTCATCATCGTAGACCTCCGGCCATGTCCGCCTGCGCCTACCCGCCACCCGACGCGCCGCGCATCGCGTTGACCCTGGTCGGCACCGGTGAGCCGCTGTTGCGCCTGGAAAAAGCGCCTGCACTGCGCCGCCGCCGGGCTGGGACTGGCGCTGGACGTGGACATTCGCAAGGATGCGGCGGTGCTGGGCATCTCGTTCGCTCAGACGCCTGCAGTGTTGCTGGATGGGCAGGTGGTCTTGAATGGGCTGCCGCGTACCGAAGCACTCGAAATCTGGCTGCGCCCGACTTTTCAAACCGAGAAACAGGACGATGAGCCACGATCATAACCACGCCCATACCGGCGCCGGCACCACGCTGATTCTGGCGACGCTGCTCACCCTGGGTTTTGCCGCCGTGGAAGCCGGTGTCGGCCTGTGGGCCGGGTCGCTGGCCCTGGTGGCGGATGCCGGCCACATGGTCAACGACGCGGCAGCCTTGGCCCTGGCGGCAGGCGCGGCCTGGCTGGCGCGGCGGCCGACTTCCCTGCGACACAGCTTTGGCCTGGGCCGCGCCGAATTCATCGCCGCGCTGGTCAACAGCCTCGGCCTCCTGGCCCTGGTGGCTTGGCTCACGGTCTCCGCCGTGGGGCGCCTGCAGGAGCCCCAGGCGGTGCAGGGCGAGGCCGTCTCCGTCACCGCCGCCATCGGCCTGACCATCAACCTGCTGGTGGCCTGGCTGCTGGCTCGCGGTGAGAAAAACCTCAACACCCGCGCCGCCCTGCTGCATGTGATGGGCGACCTGCTCGGTTCGGTGGCGGCACTGCTCTCCGGCCTGGTCATCGCCTTCACCGGCTGGACCCCCATCGACCCGCTGCTGACGCTTGCCATCGGTGCGCTCATCCTCGTTTCCAGCCTGCACCTGCTGCGCGAATCGCTGCATGGCCTGATGGAAGGTGCGCCATTCAACGTCGATCCGGAGGCAGTCGGCCGGGCGCTGGCTGGTGTGCCCGGCGTAGCCTCGGTGCACGACCTCCACATCTGGTCCGTCAAGGCGGATGAGCCGCTGCTCTCCGCGCACGTGGTGGTGCGGGACATCGCCCGCTGGGAAAGCGTGATGGAAGCCAGCCACGCCCTCCTGGCCACGCAGTTCGACATCCACCACGCCACCCTGCAACCGGAACCGATGGTCCGCATCGTTCATTGGCGCAAGCCTCCGGAGCACGACCACGAACACGACTGAATGAGCTCGAACCAGGGTCACGCCATGCCGAAGCAAGCCACACCGCATCTCGCAGAACAAGCCCAATCCCACCAGCGTTCCGTGCTTGAAGGGGCGCTGACGGCGCTGGGCCTGTTGCACGACGATCTGGTCCTGCGACGCGATGAGGCTCGGGATGAAACAGCCCGCGAAATCTACGACGAGATGCTGACGCTGATGGACTCGCTGGAATCCGAGTACCGCAAGCGCCAGGCGGCGCTGCCGCCCCTCTCGGCGCATCACGCTTCCTATGTGTTTCTGCTAGACGAACAGGGCGCGATCCATCCGCTGCCACACCGTATGTACGTGGAGATGGTGCGCGGCGACGCCGTCGGGCCAAAGTTTGCCGGCAAGACCCTGCGGCTGGTTGAATGGTACGTGCGCATGGAACAGGGCGAGCCTCACACCGTGGTCAACGAAACCTGGGCGCTGCTCACCTTCAATGCCGAGGGCCGCGTCGACTGGCCGACCACCCCCTCGTTTCACCCCCATCGCGACGACGCCACCCTGGCCTCGGAATCCGCCGCGCTGCCGAGCTGCGAGGAACGCGAGGGCATGCTGGCGTTGTTGTTCGGCGCCGCAGGAGGTTCCAGAGACTGAGGCAACCTGGCCGCTGAACGCGACGCTGAAAGACCTCGACACTTTCTTGATTCGCGGCAAATTCGAGCACAGGGACGGCAGCCGAACGCAGGCAGCATGGCAGCCAGGCATGACCCATCCACCGTTTGGCGCACCCTTAACGAGGCGGGCGCCGGGGACTCGCGGCCAGTGCAGCTTGCCGTTCGCGTCGGACACTCATGTCAAAACCGCGTGCCCACTGGCAAATGCGGAGCCGCTCAACCAGGCAGTCAACTCTTCAGGCGGCAAGGGTTTGCTCATGTAATAGCCCTGGGCGAGATCGCAACCCAACTCCCTCAGCTTGCCCCAGGCATTCTCGGTTTCCACCCCTTCCGCTACCGCCTTCATGCCAAGATTGTGCGCAAGATCGATGGTCGAACGTACGATGGCTTCGCTTCTTTCGCCTGAGCCCATGCTCATGACGAACGTCTTGTCGATCTTGATCTTGGCAACGAGCAGTTTCTGCAGATAGGCCATCGACGAGTAACCCGTGCCGAAGTCGTCGATCGAGACCTGCACGCCCAGTTCGACAAGCTTGTTGATGTTCTCGACTGCGCGCGCCGGGTCATTCATGATCGCCGTTTCCGTTACCTCCATCTCGAGTAGCTCGCCAGGGATCCCCCACTTCTCCAAGAGAACGCCGATCAGGTCGGGGAACCCCCGATCCTGAAGATTCGACGTGGAAAGGTTGATGGCGATGGGCAATCGCACGCCGGCATCCAGCCATTCCCTGGCCTGGCGCAAGGCGATCTTGACCACCTCTATCGTCACGTCCTTGATCAGCCCGGACGTCTCGGCGAGCGGGATGAATTGCCCGGGGTAGAGCAATCCCAGGCGCGGATGCTCCCAGCGGACCAGCGCCTCGACACCGTTCACCCGGTTGGAACTGACGTCCACCTTGGGCTGATAGTGCAACACGAGTTGCTTGTGTTCCAGCGCATGGCGCAATTCGCCCTTTAAAGCCACCTGCTCTTGTCGGCCATCGCTCAGTTCTGGCCGGAAAGCCACCACGCCCAACTTCTTGCGCTTCGCCTCATACATGGCCGCGTCGCTATGGTGCAGGAGTTCCTGTTCGTATTCGCCGTGGTCCGGATAAACGGCGATCCCGAGACTCGCACCGACTTGCACCCATTTCTCCCCGATGGGCAGCGGCTGCCTGATGGCTTCTAGCAAGCGCTCGGCCACCGCCGTTGCGCTTTCAACGCCCGTCACCCGGGGCATGATGATGGCAAACTCATCCCCGCCCATTCGGGCGACAGTGTCGGAATCACGCAACGTGCGATTGCAGGCGCGGGCGACATGCTGCAAAACCATGTCGCCCGCGTGATGCCCCATGGTGTCGTTGATTTCCTTGAAGAGATCCATATCCAGGCAAATCACCGCGAAGTGCGTTTTTTCCCTGCGTGCGGCAAGCAGCGTGATATGAAGCCTGTCATTGAACAAGGCGCGATTGGGCAATTGGGTCAACGCATCATGCATCGCCTGATGCTCAAGCTGCTGGTTCAACTGGGAGAGCTGTTGCGTTCGCTCGTCCACCCGGCTTTCCAGTTCCACGTTCAGCCGGAGAATTTCTTCCTCCTTGCGTGCGCGCTCCCTCTCCAGCGCCAGCAGCTTTCGGGACATTTCATTGAAGTCCGCCGCCGTCTCGGCCAACTCGTCGGTGCCCCTGACTGGAATCTCGTAGCCCAGTTCGCCTCCGGATATGACGCGTGTACCGTTCCTCAGCGCCCTCAGCCCGCGTGTCAGATAAAAGCCGAGCAGGGAGGAAAAAAGGACAACCAGGACGATGCTGACGATGGAGATTCCGATTGTCCGGATGCGCGCCTCGTTGATGAGCTCACGGATCCCGGCAGTCGAAAATCCGAGTTCGACGCGCCCATATGTCTGATCGGCCACCTCGATATCTGCAGAGACGTTGAATAGCTCGTTCTTTGCCGCCTTTATATTGCTGTCCGGAACGAATTTCCGGTCAAGCGCAGCGCTGTCGCCGCCCGCGGCAAGAACGCCGCGCGGCCCGATGACGCGGGCATAGACGATCCCGGGATTGGACAGCACCTCCTTGACCAGACTGTCGAGAGCGGAGAGATCCGAGGTGATCACCGCAGGCTGCGCGGTTGATGCGAAAAGCCTGGCTGTGGTCGCAGTACGCTTGACCAGTTCCTCTTCATTGGAGGATTGCAGGACTGTGATTCCGTATGTGATGAGAATGACAAGCATCGCAGTCTGTATGACAGCCATGCCCATGATCATTTTGAGCCGGAAAGACATCGTGGCCATTATGGAATGGAAGGCGGCGTGATGTTCATCTTGCGAAAGGCGTTGTAATCCGCATCGCTGGCTTTCTGTACCCCGGCCAGGTTCACGGCTCTCAACAGCGCCATCGTCTCGGGATGGGAAGCCATATCGAGCATTGCCGCCTGCACCCTTTCCACCACGTCTTTCGGCACACGGGGATGGGCGACGAAAGCGAACGGCGGCAGAGGCTCCGCACGCCAGATGATCTTGAGCTGGTCCCGCGTTTCCGGAGCGAGTGCATCGAACGTCCGCATCTCCCCTCCGCCAGCGGGGAACAGTCCGCGTGCAACCGAGAGATAGACCGACTCCATGGAGTTGACGTAGTGCGGCGTCACCGCGATGCGACGCGCCCTCAGCTCATTCATCGGCAACCAGGTCGCGGCGAGCGCATTGGGCGCAGGAAAGGCGACCGTAAGCCCCCGCAACTGCGACATTCCGTTAACCGCCGCACCCTTCCGGACCACGACGATCCCGACCAGCGCGCCGTTCTTCTCCCTTGCAAATGCCATGTAGCCGGAAGAATCGTGCGACTGCAGGTAGTGGTATGGGTTGATGAAGGCAAAGTCAAACGTGCCTGCCACCATGTCCGTCTGAAAGGTGGGAATGTTTCGGGCGGTCTGGAACTGCAGTTCGTAGCCCGTGGCAGCCGAGAGGTGACGCAAAATCGGAATCCAGCGCCTGGCCAGTTCGGTGGACGACTGAACGGGGCCGATCCCGAACGAATACGCCCCCGGCGCCGCAGCCCATGCGGACAGCGCATATGCGAACAAGATGAGGGCGAGCGCCACTCTTTTTTTTGTCATTGCTTCCGATTCCCCGCGGGAACGTCGCCGTCTCCGTTAGCGGCTATTGTTGTGTAACGGACGAAGGCGCAAAACATTTACACCTTCTCCCCGCGATGTTTCGCACCGCGTCCTGCCGGCTTGATCGGGCCCGTTTGCAGCCATTATCCCTCTTTCGCTGCCGCCTGGATTCGCGGAGCCATTTCAGCCCGGGCCCGCCCATCGCCTCCTCGAAGCCCGCTCCATGCGGAGCCACGAACCGGCGCGCCTGCACCAACACACCGGCCGGGCAGACATGCTGCGCGAGGCGGCCCGTCATGACAGCCTGACAATGTCCCTGACGCTTTTGTCATTACTGCGCCACTCCCGCAAAAAAACGTCCTTATAACTCAAAGACATAGAGTTTGGCATGCAATATGCTTGGCAAATTCAGGTACCCGAGACTTCCGGCGACCGTGAGGGAAAATGGCAGATCAACAATCAAAAACAGGAGATCACGATCCGATGATACGTATATCCAGAATATCCCGCATGGCGGTCGCTGCACTTGTTTTGATTTTTGGCAATGCGATTGCCGCAGATCAAGCCGAGGCCCAGCCAGCAAACCCCGAAATTACAAGCACTCCCGAGCAGCAACCCAGCCAAAAGCCCAAGAAGGAAGCCGACAGCAACAACGCATCCAGCCCCAATGCCGGCAAAGAGGAACCGGCCTGCAATTGATCAACCGGATCGCATATCCATAACAACCCAGGAGACACAAATTGAAGCTTCATACACTACTCGCCGCATCCGCCCTGTTCGCCTCGTTTGCCATGCCCCTGACGGCTCGCGCACTCGATGTGAACATCACCGCCGACACGCCCTCTGTCGAGATCCTGCATGGCAGGCAGAAAATCACGCTCATGCGCAACCAGGACCCGAAGAACGCGGTCAATCCCGACTTCGCCAAAACCTCGCGCAAGTGCCCTCCCTTCTGTGTCCAGCCGGGCGAATTGGCACCGGGCGTTGAGACCATCGGGGAACTGGAAGTCATTCACTATCTCAAAAAGATGAGCGATGGTGACAAGACCATTCTCGTGATTGATTCGCGTACCCCCGACTGGGTGGAGAAGGGCACGATCCCCGGGGCGGTCAACATTCCCTGGGACCAGCTCAACATCGGCAAGTCCGACCCCATCACCGTGCAGGACATTCTGGAGAAGCAGCTCGGCGTCAAGAACCAGGATGGTTTCTACATGTTCGACAATGCCAAGACCCTTGTCATGTTCTGCAACGGCCCCTGGTGCGGCCAGTCGCCGACCAACATCAAGGGCCTGTTGAAAATCGGCTACCCGGCAGACAAGATCAAGTGGTACCGGGGCGGCATGCAGGACTGGGAAGTGCTCGGCCTGACCACGGTCAAACCTTGAACGGCAACACGCTTGCACCAATCTGAGGAGTGAAATTCATGAAGAAAAATTTGCTCAGGCTTTCCGGCCTTGCCCTGGCTCTGGCTGCCACCGTCGGCATGACGGGCTGCGCGTCCACGGGCAGCATTGCTGCCACGTCGGACAAACCCCTGGACGTCGCCATCACCGCCAACCTGCCGTCGGTGGACGTCATGCACAACGGCAAGAAAGTGACCGTCCAGCGCAACCAGAATCCGAACAACACCATCAATCCCGATTTCGCCAAGACCTCACGCAAGTGCCCGCCGTTCTGCATTCAGCCCGGCATGATCGCGCCAGGCGTGAAGACCATAGGCGAACTGGAAATGCTGCAATACCTGCAGAAGGTGAGCGCAGGGGACAAGACAGTGCTGGTCATTGATTCCCGTACCCCCGACTGGGTGGAGAAGGGCACGATCCCCGGCGCAGTCAACATTCCCTGGGACCAGCTCAACATCGGCAAGTCCGACCCCATCACCGTGCAGGACATTCTGGAGAAGCAGCTCGGCGTCAAGAACCAGGATGGTTTCTACATGTTCGACAATGCCAAGACCCTTGTCATGTTCTGCAACGGCCCCTGGTGCGGCCAGTCGCCGACCAACATCAAGGGCCTGTTGAAAATCGGCTACCCGGCAGACAAGATCAAGTGGTACCGGGGCGGCATGCAGGACTGGGAGATGCTGGGACTGACCACGGTCAAGCCGGCGAAATAAAAATCGCGACCATCAATGAAAACGGGGCATCATGCCCCGTTTTTTTTTCGCCAGGCCGCGTCATCTAGACATGGGGTGTAACCGGCGGCAGCACCGAAGCCGGCGCGGCTTCGATGGTGACGATCTCGAACTGCATGGTGGCGAGATCGGCCATGATGTAGGTGGGCGGCGCACCGACGCCACCGACGGTGCCGGGGTTGATCAGCCAGGTGTCGCCGCCCTTGACGGTTGCCACCTGCGAAATGCTGGATTTGTGGTCGTGGCCGCAGCACACCAGGTCGTAGTCGCCGGTGCAGGCGAGCGCCTGGGCATAGTGCGGATAGTGCACCAGGAAGAGATTGCGGTCGGCCAGCGTCAACGCCGCGTCCTGGCCGTGGTAGCGGATCACGCTGTTGGGCTCGGCGGCCAGCCGCGTCATGTTGTAGAGGTCGCCGGTGTTGTTGCCATGGATGACATGCACCGGCAGTTCGTACTTCTGCAACACCCGCAGCGTGGTCGGCGCGACCACGTCGCCGCAGTGCAGCACCGCTTCCGCCCCATGCGCCTTGGCGTGCTCGACCGCCGCGCCCAAGAGACGCCG
>JAJXTE010000032.1 GCA_021784115.1 Pseudomonadota bacterium
AATATCGCCGAAGTCGCGCGCGCCGGCGTCGACACCTTCGTTGCCGGCTCGGCCGTGTTCGGCGCCGCCAAGGACAGCGACCCGCAGCGCTACAACAGCATCATCGCCGCGATGCGCGCCGAACTCGCCAAGGTCTGAAACCCGGTAAGGGGTGAGCAGTAAGCGGTGGGCGGAGTGATTCGCGGACCGCACCGCTCACTGCTTACTGCTTACTGCTCACCAAATATGAATTTCCCTCTCAAAATAAAAGCCGTCGTCATCGATCTCGACGGCACCCTGCTCAACACCGCGCCTGACCTCGCCTACGCCGCCGAATTGATGATGGCCGAACTGGGCCGCCCCTGCCCGTCGCTGGAAACGATCTCCACCTACATAGGCAACGGCGTGTCGCGCCTGGTCAAGCGCGTGCTCACCGGCGACATGGACGCCGAGCCGGATGCGGCGCTGTTCGAGACGGCCATCGCCTCGTACAACAAGCATTACAGCGCGAACGTGTCGCTGCACTCGCGGCCGTTTCCCGGCGTGGTCGACGGCCTGCAGGCGTTCAAGGCGATGGGGCTGCATGTGGCCTGCATCACCAACAAGGCCGCCGTGTTCACCCATCCTTTGCTGAAAGACACCGGGTTGTTCGACTACTTCGAGCTGATCCTGTCCGGCGACACCCTGCCGAAGCGCAAGCCCGACCCGCTGCCGCTGCTGCACGCCTGCGAGGTGTTCAAGGTGCAGCCGGCCGAACTGCTGCTGATCGGCGATTCGCTCAACGACACCCAGGCCGCGCGCGCCGCCGGCTGCCCGGTGTTCTGCGTGCCCTACGGCTACAACCGCGGGCGGCCGGTTGCCGAGCTCGACCTCGATGCGGTGGTGCCGAGTCTCGCCGAAGCGGCGAAGATGGTGGTGAAGGCCAACTGATCATGGAGAAAGCCGTGACCGACAAGCGATGGTGAAAGTGGAACGCATCCGCACGTTTCACCTTTTGCCATTCACTTTATTCACGGACTTGCCATGACTGAACAGGAATTTTTCGATCTTGCCCGCCAGGGCTACAACCGCATCCCGCTGGTGCGCGAACTGCCGGGCGACCTGGAAACGCCGCTCTCGGTGTACCTCAAGCTGGCCAACGCGCCCTACGCCTACCTGCTCGAATCGGTGGTGGGCGGCGAGCGCTTCGGGCGCTATTCCTTCATCGGACTGCCTGCGCGCACGGTGCTCCGGGTTCGCGCCCATCTGCTGACGGTGGAGACCGACGGCCAGGTGGTCGAGGAACATTCGCTGCCCGACCCGCTGGCATTCATCGCCGACTTCCAGGCACGTCTCAAGGCTGCGCCGGTGGCGGGGCTGCCGCGCTTCACCGGCGGGCTGGCCGGCTACTTCGGCTACGACACCATCCGCTATATCGAAAAGCGCCTGGCCGACAAGCGCAAGGACGACGTGCTGCACACGCCGGACATCCTGCTGATGCTGACCGAGGAGCTGGCGGTGTTCGACAACCTCGCCGGCAAGCTCTATCTCATCACCCACGCCGATCCGATGCAGCCGGATGCCTATGCGCAGGGGCATCTGCGTCTCGCCGAACTGGCCGACAAGCTGCACGCACCGGTGCATCTTCCGGCCGAGCCGGCGGTGGCGGAAGACGAGCCGAGCTCCGAGTTCGGCGAGGCCGAGTTCAAGGCGGCGGTGCAGAAGGCCAAGGACTACATCGCCGCCGGCGACGTCATGCAGGTGGTGCTCTCGCAGCGGATGGCGCGGCCGTTCGCCGCCTCGCCGCTGTCGCTGTACCGCGCGCTGCGCAGCCTGAATCCCTCGCCCTACATGTTCTTCTACGATCTCGGCGGCTTCCACATCGTGGGCTCGTCGCCGGAAATCCTGCTGCGGCTCGAGGGCGACCTCGTCACCCTGCGCCCCATCGCCGGCACCCGTCCGCGCGGGCTTACGCGCGAGGATGACCAGCGGCTGGCCGAGGAACTGCTGGCCGACCCCAAGGAATGTGCCGAGCACCTGCAACTGCTCGACCTGGGACGCAACGATACCGGCCGCGTCGCCGTCACCGGCAGCGTCAAGGTGACCGAGAACATGCAGATCGAGCGCTACTCGCACGTTATGCACATCGTTTCCAATGTCGAAGGCAAGCTGAAGCCCGGGCTGTCCGCGCTCGACGTGCTGCGCGCCAGTTTCCCGGCCGGCACGGTGTCGGGTGCACCCAAGGTGCGGGCGATGGAAATCATCGACGAACTCGAGCCGAGCAAGCGCGGCATCTACGCTGGCGCGGTCGGTTATCTGGGCTTCAACGGCGATATGGACCTGGCGATCGCCATCCGCACCGCGGTGGTCAAGGACGGGATGCTGTACGCGCAGGCCGGCGCGGGCATCGTCGCCGACTCGGTTCCCGACAACGAATGGACGGAGACGCTGAACAAGGCGCGCGCGGTGGTGCGCGCGGCTGAATTGGCGCAGGCCCGCTTCGCCACCCTGGTCGAGTGACGGGCCCTAGCTCAGGCCATAGCGTTTGAGCTTGCGATACAGCGTGCGCTCGGTAATGCCGAGCGCGGCGGCAACGCGGGCGCGGTGTCCCTGGTGTGTATCGAGGAGCCCCTGGATATGCTGCTGCTCCAGTTTCTGCAAAGGCTGGGGGGCGGCCGTTTGCGGCGCCGCGGCCGCGGCAGGCAGGCGCAGATCGCTGGTGCGGATCACGCCGTCGCGACAGTTGAGCACCGCATGCTGCAGCAGGTTGCGCAGTTCGCGCACATTGCCCGGAAAGTCATACGCCATGAGCGCGGCAAGGGCGTCCGGGTCGAGCCGGCACGCTGTCTGCCCGCCGGTCAGCCGTTTCAGAAGGAATGCCGCCAGCGCGGGGAGGTCGGCCGCGCGTTCGCGCAGCGGCGGCAGCGTTACGTCGATGCCGGCCAGGCGGTAGTACAGGTCGAGCCGGAACCGTTTCGCGTCGACCTCGTCGAGCAGCTTGCGGTTGGTGGCGGACACCACGCGCACATTGGCGGTCAGCGTCTGGGTACCGCCCACGCGCCGGAATTCTCCGGTCTCCAGCACGCGCAGCAGCTTGGCCTGCAGGCCAAGCGGGATTTCGCCGACTTCATCGAGGAACAGCGTGCCGCCGTCGGCGAGTTCGAACAGGCCTTTTTTCTGTCCGCTGCTGCCGGAAAACGCGCCGCGTTCGTGGCCGAAGAGTTCGCTTTCGAACAGGCTTTCCGGTACGGCCGCGCAATTGATGACGATGAACGCGGTGCCCGCCCGGTTCGAGCGCGCGTGGATGAAGCGTGCGGCGAGCTCCTTGCCGACGCCGCTCTCGCCGTACAGCAGGATCGAGGCCTCGCTTTCGGCCACGCGCGCCAGGTTGTCGACGCAGGCAAGAAATGCGGGCGACTGCCCGACCATCTGCATGGCATCGCACTCGCTGCCCGCCTCGGCTTCCAGCGGAAACAGCTGCTCACCCAGATACAGTTCGCCGGTCGCGCCGCGCAGCCGGTGACCGCGGATGCGGGTGCGCTCGGGCTGGTCGTCGGCGTGGAAATGCGTGTGCAGCACCTCGACCGCCTCGCCCCGCGCGAACAGTGCCTGGTGGGGGCAATGCTCGCCATTTTCGTGGCACGGGCGTTGCGAATGGTGCGATACCGCGTGGCAGTGCCGGCCGACGATGGCCTCGGGTGTCATCCCGTAGGTTTCGCAGTAGCGCTGGTTGGCGGCGACGATGCGGTAGGCACGGTCGATCACCACAAACGGTTGCTCGTGCGTATTGATCAGGCTTTGCAGTTCGATATCCACATCCGACACCTTTGTCATGACGGTTACGAAAAGTGACATGACACATGAAACATGTCAATCACGCAACTCTTTGGCAACCCGCATGAACAGGTGATTTTTTCATTGGCATGCCTGTTGCTAAGTTGTCTGCGAACATCAACCAAGGAGGCGGAGCATGGCACATATCGTTATTCTGGGCGCGGGCGTGGGGGGCATGACCATGGCCTATGAAATGCGCGAATCGGCACGGGCGGAAGACAAGATCACCGTCATTTCCAATCTGCCGTATTTCCAGTTCACCCCATCCAACCCGTGGGTCGCGGTGAACTGGCGCAAGCGCGACGACATCACCATCCCGGCCGGGCCCTATCTGAACAAGAAGAACATCGACTTCATCGCGGTCGGCGCGGCGCGCGTGCATCCCGAAAAGAACCAGGTCGAGCTCACCGACGGCCAGGTCGTGGATTACGATTTTCTCATCATCGCGACGGGCCCCAAGCTCGCCTTCGACGAGGTGCCCGGCCTGGGGCCGGAAGGCCATACCCAGTCGATCTGCCAGGTCGAGCACGCCGTGTCCGCAGCACGGGCGTGGGACGATTTCGTGCAAAAACCGGGCCCCATCGTGGTGGGCGCAGTGCAGGGCGCCTCGTGCTACGGCCCCGCGTACGAATTCGCCATGATCATGGACACCGACCTGAAGAAGCGCAAGATCCGCGACAAGGTGCCAATGACTTTCGTCACCGCCGAGCCCTACATCGGCCATCTGGGGCTGGGTGGCGTCGGCGACTCCAAGGGGTTGCTCGAATCGGCCATGCGCGATCGGCACATCAAGTGGATCTGCAACGCCAAGGTCACCAAGGTCGAGGCCGGCAAGATGTTTGTCGCCGAGCACAACGACAAGGGCGAGGTCATCAAGGAGCACGAACTGCCGTTCGCGTATTCGATGATGCTGCCCGCGTTCAAGGGCATCGACGCCGTGTTCGGCGTCGAGGGGCTCACCAACCCGCGCGGCTTCATCACCATCGACCCCTATCAGCGCAACCCCAAGTTCCAGAACATCTACTCGGTCGGCGTTTGCGTCGCCATTCCGCCGGTGGAAGCCACCCCGGTGCCTACCGGCACCCCCAAGACCGGCTACATGATCGAATCGATGGTGACCGCCACGGCACACAATATCCGCGCCGTGCTCGACGGCGGCGAGCCTATTGAAAAAGCGACCTGGAACGCCATTTGCCTGGCCGACTTCGGCGACACCGGTGCCGCCTTTGTCGCGTTGCCGCAGATCCCGCCGCGCAACGTCAACTGGTTCAAGGAAGGCAAGTGGGTGCATCTCGCCAAGGTCGCATTCGAGAAGTACTTCATGCGCAAGATGAAAAAAGGCTCGACCGAGCCGCTGTACGAGAAATACGTGCTCGGCCTGATGGGTATCAAGAAACTCAAATAATCCCTCCCGGCAACATCAGACTCAAAGCGCCTGCGGGCGCTTTTTTTATGTGCGCGGGGCAGGGCGCCGGCTGAATCTCGTTGCGCTTGGGGCAGCTGCGCGCGCCGTTCGGTGTCGCGACGCCAAAACCGCAAAGGCTGTCGCCCGCATTGGCTGGCCCGGCCGCCTGCTTGGGGCCTGGTTCGCCCTCGGCGGCGTCGCTCATCCGGCGGGCCATGTGTCCAGCGTGTTGATCCTCCTGATCGTGCGCGCCTCGACCCAACAGAAACTTTGCTTTATTTCCTGTGCTGCCACTTGATTTGTAGACAACGGCATCCTAAAAATGAACTGTTCAGTTTTGCAACACTATTTATTTTATGGTTTTTCTTTTGCAACACTGCTCGATTTTGCAACATGATGGCGGTTCACGTCGTTGCCTGAGTAGGCAACGGGTCTCAATGTCGATTTCTTGGGGAGAGTTCTCTTGACTACCAAATTAGGATGGCGCCACATCATGAAGGTGCGGGAGATTCTTGGGACATTGGCTGCACTTGCCGTGTTGGGGGTGTGGTCCTCTCCCAGCTACGCAATACCGGCCTTTGCCCGCCAGACCGGACAAAATTGCCTGGCCTGCCATGCGGGCGGACAGTTCCCTGAACTGACCCCCTACGGGCGACTGTTCAAGCTCACGGGCTACACGATGGGGAGCCGCACCATCCCGCTCTCGGGCATGGCGGTGATCGACTACACCGACGTCCGCAACACCAAAGACTCCCTCGGCGTGAAAGACACCGGCACGTTCCCGAAGCAGAAGCAGGCGCTCTTCGATTTCGGCAGCATTTTTCTTGCGGGCAAGATCACCGACAACCTGGGGCTGTTCGCACAGGCGACCTACGCCCACTACGACCACCAGAAAGAAGACACTGGCGAGTGGGTGGGGCACATGAGTCCCGACAACACCGAACTCCGCTATGCGGACCGCTTCATTTCGCCTGACCGCGACCTGATCATCGGCGCATTCGCCAACAACAACCCGAGCATGCAGGATGTCTGGAACAGCACACCGGCATGGGGCTATCCGTATGTCGAGCCGGCTTTTGTCCTGGGCGCCGCCGGTCCGATGCTGGACCTGGCACAGAACTCGGTGGGCGCGGGCGTCTATGCCTATTGGAACCAGAGCCTGTATGGCGAATTCTCGCTGTACCGGACCGCCAATGGCCCTTACTCGTTCTTGCACCCGGGCGACAACTCCGGGATAGCGAGGATAAAGGACGGGGCACCCTATTGGCGCCTGGCCTACACCAGGGCGTTCGGCGCGCATAACCTCATGGTGGGAACGTCCGGCATGGTCGCCAAGATTCACGAGGGCAGCGACACCGCGGTGAGTGACAACTCGCTGCCCACCGACCGGTACCGGGATATCGGAGTGGACGCGCAATATCAGTACCTCCTCGACCCGCACACGGTCACGGCCCACATCAGCTACCTCCATGAAAATGTGAAGTGGGGCGACCAGGCGGCAGTCGGCGCCGATAACGCGAGCGACACCGTCAAGCAACTCAAGATCAAGGGGGCCTACGTCTACCAGGCAAAGTACGGCGCCAGCCTCTCCTACAACCAGATCTCCGGTTCGACCGATGCAGGTCTGTATGCCACGCCCGATTTGCTGGCGGGTGACCCCGAGGAGGTGGCGGGCAACCTGAGCGGAAGCCCGAACGCAACCTACTGGATTCCGGAGGTGTTCTGGACCCCCGTGCAGTATCTCCGCGTCGGCGCCCAGTACTGGCATTACACGAAATTCAATGGCGCCGGCAGCAACTACAACGGCTTCGGCCGCAGTGCCAGCGCCAACGACACGCTGTTCGTCTATGTGTGGGGTGCCTACTGACGGGGCGAACAGCCCCCGGCAGGCATTCTTTAATTCCGACCTGAGGTGATGTCAATATGAAAAGAACTGTGTGCACGATCTTGGCAATAGCCATCGCGAGCCTGGGGAGCGGATGCGTCAATCTGGAGCGTTCGCGCGATCTCGGCAACCCGAACGTGTCGGGCCGGACACTCGCGTTGCAGGTCTGCTCGAGTTGCCACGGTGTCGATGGCAACTCGACCTCGCCCGGTTTTCCCAAGCTGGCCGGACAGCAGCAAGACTATCTGATCGCCCAGCTCAAGTTCTTCCGTGACCACAACCGCTCCGACCCCGCGGGTTCGGAATATATGTGGGGGATCAGCAGGAAGTTGACGGACGAGCAGATCAAGGGACTGGCCACCTACTTTTCGCAGCAAAAGGACGCGCCCAATGTAGCCGGCGACCGCGCAACGGCGGCGGCCGGAAAGGCGATTTTCGAGAACGGCATTCCGGACAAGGGGGTGGCCGCGTGCGCGGGGTGCCATGGCGCGTCCGGCTTGGGCAATGGCACTTTCCCCCGGCTGGCGGGCCAGCATGCGGACTACATGATCAAGCAGCTGCATGTCCTGTCGGAAACCAACCAGCGACCCGCGGGCGCGATGATGAAGCCTCTGGTCCATGGCCTGACGTCGTCGGACCTGCGTGCCGTGACCACCTACCTCCAGGGAATCTCACCCACCTAGACGCGGCCCCGCGACGTCAACGGGGTTGCGCGCGCGCGTGTCCTGGATGAAGCAAAAGGGCAACCACGCGGTTGGCCTTTTGCTGAACCCAGCGACGGTCGCGCGTGATCGTTAGGCCGAAATCGGGACGCCCGCACCTTTGGGACACCCTTCCCGAACTTGTCGCTGCACGCGCCGGCAGGGGATAATGCACCTTTTACAGGATGCCAACCCCGGCAGCGGCAGAATAACCGGACCACCAGCCGGCTATACATCTCCGACCGAAGCAGCAGGGGCGATGCACATCAACAGGATAGCTGCCCCATGCTGCTAATGATCGACAACTACGACAGCTTCACCTACAACCTCGTGCAGTATTTCGGCGAGCTGGGCGAAGAGGTCAAGGTCGTCCGCAACGACGAGATCGACCTCGCCGGCATCACCGACATGCACCCCGACCACATCGTGGTGTCGCCGGGCCCCTGCACGCCCAACGAGGCGGGCGTGTCGGTGCCGCTGATCAAGGAATTCGCCGGCAGAATCCCCATCCTCGGTGTCTGCCTCGGCCATCAGAGCATCGGCCAGGCTTTCGGCGGCAGGATCGTGCGCGCGAAGGAACTGATGCACGGCAAGACATCGATGATCCATCACCTCGACGTGGGCGTGTTCAAGGGGCTGCCCAATCCCTTCCGCGCGACCCGCTACCACTCGCTGGTGATCGAGCGCGAAACGCTGCCCGATTGCCTGGAAATCACCGCGTGGACCGACGACGGCGAAATCATGGGGGTTCGACACAGGACGCTGGCAGTCGAAGGCGTGCAGTTCCATCCCGAGTCCATCCTCACCGAGCATGGCCACACCATGCTGGCGAATTTCCTGAAAGGCGCGCGATGATCACGCCACAGCAGGCGCTTGCCCGGTTGGTCGAGCAGCGCGAAATCTTCCACGACGAGATGCTGTCGCTGATGCGCCAGATCATGAGTGGTGAACTCACGCCGGTGCAGATCGCCGGCATCATCACCGGCTTGCGGGTGAAGAAGGAAACCGTCGGCGAGATCGCCGCGGCCGCGCAGGTGATGCGCGAGTTCGCCGCCAAGGTGCCGGCGCAAAACCAGGCGCATCTGGTCGACACCTGCGGCACCGGTGGCGACGCTGCGCACACCTTCAATATTTCCACCACCGCTGCCTTCGTTGCCGCCGCCGCCGGGGCGCGGGTCGCCAAGCACGGCGGGCGCTCGGTTTCGTCGACCAGCGGCAGCGCCGACGTGCTGGAAGCGCTGGGCGTGAATCTCAACCTGACGCCCGAGCAGGTGGCCGCAAGCATCGATGCCATCGGCATCGGCTTCATGTTCGCGCCGAATTTCCATGGCGCGATGAAGCATGCCGCGCCGGTGCGGCGCGAACTCGGAGTACGCACGCTGTTCAACATCCTCGGTCCGCTCACCAACCCGGCCGGCGCGCCGCACCAGCTGCTGGGCGTGTTCCACCCCGATCTGGTTGGCATCCTGGTGCGTGTGCTGCAGCGCCTCGGCAGTCGTCATGTCATGGTGGTGCATGGCTCCGACGGCATGGACGAGATCACGCTGGCCGGTGAGACGATGATCGGCGAACTGAAGGACGGCGAGGTCAGCGAATACACCATCCATCCGCGCGAATTCGGGCTGGAAACCAGCAGCAACGAAGTGTTGAAGGTGTGGGATGCCACGCAGGCCAAGGACATGCTGCTGTCCGTGCTCGACGACCTGCCGGGGCCGGCGCGTGACATCGTGCTGCTTAACGCCGGCGCCGCCATCTACGTGGCGGACCGCGCTGCCACCCTGGGCGAGGGTATCGAGCGCGCGCGCGCGACGATCGCGAGCGGCGCGGCGCGGGAAAAGCTGCGGCAACTGGTGGCATTTTCCCAGCGCGCCACGGGGGCTTGAGCACGATGTCCGATATCCTCGAAAAGATCCTCGCCACCAAGCGTGACGAAATCGCCACCGGACTCGCCACGGTGCCGCTGGCCGAGATGCGCGCACGTGCCGAAGCCGCCGCGCCGCCGCGTGATTTCGTCGGCGCCCTGCGTGCGAAGTTGGCCGCCGGTCTTCCGGCGGTGATCGCCGAGATCAAGAAGGCCAGCCCGTCGAAAGGCGTGATCCGCCCCGACTTCCGGCCGGAGGAGATCGCGACGAGTTATGAGAAGGGCGGCGCTGCGTGCCTGTCGGTTCTCACCGACCGCGATTACTTCCAGGGAAGCGCCGAGTACCTGGTGCAGGCACGCGCCGCGTGCGCGCTTCCTGTGTTGCGCAAGGACTTCATCATCGACCCCTACCAGGTCTACGAAGCACGGGCGATGGGGGCGGACTGCATCCTGCTGATCGTCGCCGCGCTGCAACTGCCGGCGATGCAGGCGCTGGAAGCGCTGGCGTTTGAACTGGGAATGGCGGTACTGGTGGAATCGCACAACGCCGACGAACTCGGTGCCGCCCTGCAGCTAAAAACGCCTTTGCAGGGGATCAACAACCGCAACCTGCGCACCTTTGAGGTCAGCCTCGACACCACGCTGGCGCTGCTGCCCAGAATCGGCAATGACCGCATCGTCATCACCGAATCGGGAATCCTCGCGCCGGCCGACGTCGCGAAGATGCGCGGGCATCAGGTCAACGCCTTTCTGGTCGGCGAGGCGTTCATGCGCGCCGACGATCCCGGCGCCGAACTCGCGCGTCTCGTCGCCTGATCGCGCAGCGCTTGACGCGCGTCAACGCTTGCCGCCGAACAGGCTGCCCAGCACGCCGCGAATGATGGAGCGGCCGACCTGGCTGCCGATGGCGCGGGCGGCCGATTTGGCCAGCGCTTCGGCGGCGCCCTCGCGGCGCCCGCCGCGCCCGCCCAGAATGTCCCCAAGTACGCCACCCATGCCGCCGCCCGCTGCAGGCTGCGCGGCGGCCTTGGCCTGCTGTTCAGCCTCTTGCTGCGCGGCCGCTGCTTGCACCGCCTTCTCGGCGCGCGCCTTCAGCGTTTCGTAGGCGGATTCGCGGTCGACGGCCTTGTCGTAGACGCCTGCAACCAGTGAGGTCTGCATCAGTTGCTGCCGCTGGGCTGCGGTAATCGGGCCGATCTGCCCCTGCGGCGGCACGATGAAGGCACGCTCGACGACGCCGGGGCGACCCTTGGCGTCGAGGAAGGACACCAGCGCCTCGCCCACGCCGAGTTCGGTGATGACCGTGGCCTCGTCCAGTGCCGGGTTGTCGCGCATGGTTTCTGCCGCGGCCTTGACCGCCTTCTGGTCGCGCGGCGAGAACGCGCGCAGCGCATGCTGCACGCGGTTGCCGAGCTGCGACAGCACCTTGTCGGGCACGTCGGCCGGGTTCTGGGTGACGAAATACACGCCGACGCCCTTGGAGCGGATCAGTCGCACCACCTGCTCGATCTTTTCCACCAGCGCATCGGGCGCGTCGGTGAACAGCAGGTGCGCTTCGTCGAAGAAGAACACCAGCTTCGGCTTGTCGAGGTCGCCGGCTTCCGGCAGGTTCTCGTACAGTTCGGACAGCAGCCACAACAGCAGCGTGGCATACATCTTGGGTGACTGCATCAGGCGGTCGGCCGCCAGGATGTTGACGACGCCGCGCCCGCGGTCGGTCTGGATGAGGTCGGCGATGTTCAGCATCGGCTCGCCGAAGATCTGGGCTCCGCCCTGCGATTCCAGCGCCAGCAGGCCGCGCTGGATGGCGCCGATGGAGGCGGAGGAGACGTTTCCGTATTCGGTGGTGAAATCCTTGGCGTTGTCGCCGACGAAGGCGAGCATCGCGCGCAGGTCCTTCAGATCGAGCAGCAGCAGACCATTGTCGTCCGCCACCTTGAACACCAGATTGAGCACGCCGCTCTGGGTCTCGTTGAGGTCGAGCATGCGCCCGAGCAGAAGCGGGCCCATGTCCGACACGGTGGCGCGCACCGGATGGCCGGCCTCGCCGAACGGGTCCCAGAGCGTGACCGGGTAGCCCTGGTAGGAGAAACCTTCGAGCTTGAGCGTTTCGACCCGCTCGGCCACCTTGGCATTGCTCCCGCCGGGCTGCGACACGCCTGAGAGGTCGCCCTTCACGTCGGACATGAAACACGGCACGCCGATGCTGGAGAAGTGTTCGGCCAGCGTCTGCAGGGTGACGGTCTTGCCGGTGCCGGTGGCGCCGGTGACGAGGCCGTGGCGGTTGGCCATCTGCGGCAGCAGGAAGAGGTCGGTGGCGGCGTTCTTGGCGATGAGCAGCGGTTCGGTCATGGCGGTTCCCGGGTCATGGATGCTGGGATTCTAGCGAGTTCGATGGCGGCGTGTATCAGGCGATGTATAGAAGCATTTGCTAATGTTCCGGGTATCATCGCGTTATCAATAAAACGGAAGGCTATTTGTGGCAATGGAACAGCAGGTGCATGAAATCGTCATCGTCGGCGGCGGCGCGGGCGGACTGGAACTGGCGACCCGCCTGGGCGACAAGCTCGGGAGAAAAAAGCGCGCGAACATCACGCTGATCGACGCCTCCCCCTCGCACTTGTGGAAGCCGCTGCTGTACGAAGTCGCCGCGGGCAGCCTCGACTCCTACGCCGAGCGGCTGGAATACCTGGCGCAGGGACACTGGCACGGTTTCACATTCCGCCTCGGCCGCATGGACGGCCTCGACCGCAAACGCCAGGAAGTCAGCGTCGCGCCGACGCTGGACGAGAACGGCATCGAGATCATCCCGCGCCGCGCTTTCCATTACGACACGCTGATCATCGCGGTCGGCTCGGTCGGCAACGACTTCGGCGTGGCGGGCGTGAAGGAGCATTGCATCATGCTCGACACCCCGGAGCAGGCGCGCGAATTCCATCGCCGCCACATCAACGCCTGCCTGCGCGCCAACACCCAGACCGCGGCGGTCGCGCCCGGCCAGCTCACCGTCGGCATCGTCGGCGCCGGCGCGACCGGGGTCGAACTCGCCGCCGAATTGCATGACACCACGCGCGAACTGTCGTCCTACGGCATGGACCACATCGAGCCCGAGAAGAGCCTCAAGCTCCTGATCGTCGAGGCGTCCGACCGCATCCTGCCAGGGCTGCCGCCGCGGCTGTCGGCAGCGGCCGCCGACCGTCTCGCCGAGCTCGGGGTGGAAGTGCATACCCGCGAGCGGGTGGTCGAGGTGCGCGCCGACGGCATGCTGACCGCAGAAGGAAAGTTCATCCCGGCCAGCATGATGGTGTGGTCGGCCGGCATCAAGGCGCCGGATTTCCTGAAGGACATCGACGGCCTCGAGACCAACCGGATCAATCAATTAATGGTGCGCCCGACGCTGCAGACCACGCGCGACGACAACATCTTCGCGTTCGGCGATTGCGCCGCCTGTCCGCTTCCCGACGGCAAGGGCTACGTGCCGCCGCGCGCGCAGGCCGCGCACCAGCAGGCGTCGATGCTGGTGAAGTCGATCTGCCGCCGCTTCCGCGGCAGGTCGTTGCCCGAGTATGTGTACCGCGACTACGGCTCGCTCGTCGCGCTCGGCCGCTTCTCTACCGTCGGCAACCTGATGGGCGGGCTCACCGGCGGCAGCATCATGATCGAGGGCGCGATCGCGCGGCTGGTGTACTGGTCGCTGCACAAGATGCACGAAATCGCGCTGCACGGCTGGTTCAAGACCTCGCTCACGACCTACGCGCATTTCATCAGCACGCCGACACGGGCGCGGATCAAGCTGCACTAGGCTTCGGCTAGTCGTTCTACCCGCAAGGGGCAGGCCGTGGTTGCCCCCGCAAAGGGGAGGCCGTGGTTGTATAGCCGCTGAAGCGTCAACAACCACGCGCTAAAGCCGATTAATCGGCAACAACCACGCTCCACAGCCAGGCGGCACCGCGTACCCCGCTCGAGTCGCCGTATGTCGGCGGCACCAGTTTGGTGTCGACGCGGTCGGAAAACACATAGCGCGACCACAGCCGCGGTACGGTGTCGTACAGGCGGGCGATGTTGGAGAGTCCGCCACCCAGTACGATCACGTCGGGGTCGATGAGGTTGATGACGCTGGCGAGTGCGCGGGCCAGGCGTTCTTCGTAACGCGCCAGCGTCGCGCTGCATGGCCCGTAGCCCGCGCTCGCAAGCTGCACGATCTCGTGCGCAGGCAGCTCCTCGCCACCGTAGCGGACGTGGTCGGCCGCCAACGCGGGGCCTGAGAGCCAGGTTTCGATGCAGCCCTTCTTGCCGCAATAGCAGGCCGGCGCGGCGTCGAGTTCGCGCCGGCTTGGCCACGGGTGCAGGATCGCCTCGCCGGTAGCGGGATGCTGGCCGGTGCTTTCGCGGTCGGCCTGTGTGTGGGCGAACTGGAAGTAGGGCAGGGGCGAGTGCCCCCATTCGCCGGCGATCGCGTTCGCGCCTCTGAGCAGGCGGCCGCGCACCACCACGCCGCCGCCGACGCCGGTGCCGAGGATCACGCCGAACACGCTGTCGGCGCCGGCGGCCGAGCCATCGACGGCTTCCGACAGCGCGAAGCAGTCGGCATCGTTGGCGAGCCGCACTTCGCGGTTCAGCGCACGTTCAAGGTCTTCCTGCAGCGGCCGGCCGTTGAGGCAGGTCGAGTTGCAGTTCTTCATCAGGCCGCTGGCAGGCGAGACGGCGCCCGGCGTGCCGACGCCGATGCTGCCGGACGGTCCGAGTTCGAATTCAGCCTGATGCACCAGCGCCGCGACCGCCGCCACCGTGGCGAGATAGTCGTCCTGCGGGGTCGGCACGCGGCGGCGCAGGATTTCCCGGCCGTCGGCGTCGAGCGCGACGAGTTCGATTTTGGTGCCGCCGAGGTCGATGCCGAAACGTAGAGTGGGTGCCACGGTGTAAAATCTCCGGCTATTCAATTTGCGTTGGAATCAACATGGCAGGACATTCGAAGTGGGCCAACATCCAGCACCGCAAGGGACGCCAGGATGCGAAGCGCGGCAAGATATTCACCAAGCTTATCAAGGAAATCACCGTGGCCGCCAAAATGGGCGGCGGCGATCCCGCGATGAACCCGCGCCTGCGGCTGGCGATCGAGAAGGGCAAGGCTGAATCGCTGCCGAAGGACAACATCGAGAGTGCGATCAAGCGCGGCACCGGCCAGCTCGAAGGCGTGAACTATGAGGAAGCGCGCTACGAAGGCTACGGCATCGGCGGCGTCGCGGTGATGGTCGACTGCCTCACCGACAACAAGGTCCGCACCGTCGCGGACGTCCGCCACGCCTTCGTCAAGCACGGCGGCAACATGGGCACCGACGGCTGCGTCGCGTTTCAGTTCAAGCACTGCGGCCAGATCATTCTGGAGCCGGGCGCGAGCGAGGACGCGGTGATGGAAGTCGCGCTCGATGCCGGGGCCGACGACATCCTCCCCAACGAGGACGGCTCGATCGAAGTGCTGACCTCGCCTGATCCCAAGGCCTTCGAGGCGGTGAAGGAGGCGCTGGAAAAAGCCGGCTTCAAGCCCGCGGTCGCCGAGATCACCATGCGCCCCGAAGTGGAAACGGAACTCGCCGGCGACGACGCGGTGAAGATGCAGAAGATACTGGACGCGCTCGAAAGCCTCGACGACGTGCAGGAGGTCTACACTAACGCCGTGCTGCCGGAGTAATTCCCCCTTGCGCATCCTCGGCATTGATCCCGGCCTGCGACTCACCGGTTTCGGCGTGATCGAACAGAGCGGCCAGAAGCTGGCCTACGTCGCCAGCGGCGTGATCAAGAGCGGCGAGGGCAGCCTGCCGCAGCGCCTGGGCATTCTGTTCGCGGGGCTGAACGAAGTGATCGGCACCTACCAGCCCGATACCTGCGCGGTGGAAATCGTCTTCGTCAACGTCAACCCGCAATCCACGCTGCTACTCGGGCAGGCGCGCGGCGCGGCAATCTGCGCGGCGGTGTCCAATGAACTGCGGGTGGCCGAATACACCGCGCTGCAGATCAAGCAGGCCGTGGTCGGCCACGGCAAGGCCGCCAAGGAACAGGTACAGGAAATGGTCAAGCGCCTGCTCGCGCTTCCGGTCGCGCCGACCGCGGACGCCGCCGATGCGCTGGCCTGCGCGATCACCCACGCGCACGGCAGCCGGCTCGGCACGCAGTCCACCGCGGGCTATCGCGTCAAGGGCGGACGCCTCGTATGAACAAGGATTTCAGATGACAGGCAACGCTGTTTGTGGATGGATGTGCAGGATGATCGGGCGCGCTGCATTGAAGGGGTACGCCCCATGATCGGGCGCATCACCGGCACCCTCGCTGCCAAGCAGCCGCCGCATGTCCTGGTGGACGTGAACGGCGTCGGCTATGAAATCGACGTGCCGATGAGCACGTTCTACACCCTCCCCGCGATCGGCGAAAAGATCAGCCTGCTCACGCACCTGGCGATACGCGAGGATGCGCACCTGCTGTACGGCTTTGGCAGCGAGGTCGAGCGCGCGGCATTTCGCGAGTTGCTGAAAGTCTCCGGCATCGGCGCCAAGACCGCCTTGTCGGTGCTGTCGGGTCTGTCGGTCAACGACCTGTCGGCGGCGATCGCGGCGCAGGAGATCGGCCGCATCGTCAAGGTACCCGGCATCGGCAAGAAAACCGCTGAGCGTCTGCTGCTCGAGCTCAAGGGCAAGCCGGTGTTCGCGGGCGCGATCGCCAGCACGGAGTCGGCCGGCGTCTCGGACGACGTGCGCCAGGCGCTGCTGGCGCTGGGCTACAACGAGCGCGAGACAACCGAGGCGGTGCGCCAGCTGCCGCCCGATCTGCCCGTGGGCGAGGCGATCCGGCAGGCCCTGCGGGCCTTGTCGAGGGGCTAGGGCTTGGGCACATCGCCGCGCCCCGTGCGCGCCCCGGCCTCCCTGCATCGCCATATCTGGTGGCTGCTGCTGGGCGTGGTGGGGATGTTCGCATCCGGCATTGCGCTCAGCATCTGGTTCAGTCTGCGGGCCGGCAGCCACGAACAGCAGAACCTGCTTCGGCTCGAAGCGGCCCAGACCCGCATCAGCGTGATCCGGCTGCTCGACTATTACCACCTGATGCTCGACAAGGCAGCGCTCGATCCTGATCTGATCGACCTGATGCGTGTCGGCACCATCGAGGAACAGCAGGCATGGGCGGTTTCGCGGCAGCGGCTGCTCCCCGATCTGCTGGGGGTGGCGCTGGTCAATCCGCACGGCGAAGTGCTGGGCGATGCCCTGTCGCTGCGGGTGGGGCCACGCTGCCAGCAGGACATGCGCCGCGCGGATACCCTGCGGGATGTCCGCCCCTTGCTGCATCGCGAGGTAAAAGGGGCGGAACACTTCGATCTCGTGGAGGAAGTGCACGACACGGGCGGCGAAGTGCTGGGCGGCGTCTTCCTGAGCGTGCGTCTGAGCCAGTTGCAGCGCGTGATCGACGACAGCATCCATCCCGGACATGCGCTCATCATCCTCGACGCGGCAGGCAATACCATCGCGCGCCGGGGCGAGGTCACCGGGAAACGGACGGAAATCCGGCTGGACATTCCCGCTACGGGCTGGACCCTGATTGCCCGGTCGCCGGTACAGTGGTTCACCCTGAGCGGCAAGATGCAGGTGTTGGCCGGGCTCGTGACCCTGGGAGCCGTGTTGTTGCTGCTGGCGATCAGCCTGCTTCGTGTGCGTCACGCGATGCTGAACGACATCGTGTCCACGCGCGATGCCCTGACTGCGCTGGCACACGACGAACCGGTTCCATCGATCGTTCCGCACTACGCCGAGTTCGAGGCGGCCGCGCAGGACATCAACCGGATTGCCCTGCATCTGCAGGAGCAGCGTGCACGACTCGAACACCTGAGCCTGACCGATCCGCTGACGGGGCTGCCCAACCGCCGCGCTTTCGAGACGAGGTTCCCACAGGCGCAGGGGCTGGCCGAAAGGCAACATCCCGTCTCACTCGTTCTGATCGACATCGATTACTTCAAGGGGGTCAACGACCGCTTTGGTCACGGGGTCGGCGACCAGGTCCTGCTGGCGCTGGCGCAATCCCTGAAAGATCTGACCCGTCGCGCCGATCTGGCGGCGCGGCTGGCCGGGGACGAATTCGTCGTGCTGCTGTCGGATCTCGATGCAGGCGGGGTGCACGCGTGGTACCAGCGCCTGGCCGACCGCTTCAGGAACGAACTGAATGCGTTCGGTCTCGATTTGCAGACCGGACTCAGCGCCGGGCAGACCTGGTTGGGCGCGTCATCCCGCGATTCGATCGACGATGCGCTGATGCGGGCCGACCATGCGCTGTATCAGGCCAAGGCGCAGGGTCGTGGACGGTTGGTTCCGCATGTCGAGCGGCCGGGCGGCGGCGCGGGGTAGAATCCGGACGTAATGCATCCCAGCCTGGTTCAATGATCGAAACCGACCGCCTCATCGCCCCCGCCGCCGCCAGTCCCGTTGAGGAGCAGATCGAACGCGCGCTGCGGCCACGCTCGCTCGCCGAGTATGTCGGCCAGGCGAAGGCGCGCGAGCAGCTCGAAATCTTCATCCACGCGGCAAGAAAGCGCAGCGAGGCGCTCGACCACGTCCTGCTGTTCGGCCCGCCGGGGCTTGGCAAGACCACGCTGGCGCACATCATCGCGCGCGAGATGGGCGTCAACCTGCGCCAGACCTCGGGGCCGGTGCTGGAACGCGCCGGCGACCTGGCGGCGCTCCTGACCAACCTTGAACCGCACGACGTGCTGTTCATCGACGAAATTCATCGCCTCTCCCCGGTGGTCGAAGAAGTGCTGTATCCCGCGCTGGAGGATTTCCAGATCGACATCATGATCGGTGAAGGTCCGGCGGCGCGCTCGGTCAAGCTCGACCTGCCGCCGTTCACGCTGGTCGGCGCCACCACGCGTGCGGGCATGCTCACCAACCCGCTGCGCGACCGTTTCGGCATCGTCGCCCGGCTGGAGTTCTATTCGGCGGAGGAGCTCGGCTTCATCGTCCATCGCTCGGCTGGGTTGCTGCAGATGAACCTTGACGAGGCCGGCGCGCTGGAAATCGCTCGCCGTTCGCGGGGCACCCCGCGAATTGCCAACCGCCTGCTGCGGCGGGTGCGCGACTACGCCGACGTGAAGGCCGAGGGGCAGGCCACCGGCGCGGTGGCCGACGCGGCGCTGGTGATGCTGGATGTGGACCGTGCCGGGCTCGACGTGATGGACCGCAAGCTGCTGTCGGCGGTGGTCGAAAAGTTCATGGGCGGTCCGGTGGGACTGGACAATCTCGCCGCCGCGATCGGCGAGGAGCGCGACACTATCGAGGACGTGCTCGAGCCCTTCCTGATCCAGCAAGGCTACCTGCAGCGTACCCCGCGCGGCCGCATCGCCACTCCGCTGGCGTACCGCCACCTCGGCTTTGCCGCGCCCGCCGAACCGAACGCGGATCTGTTCTGATGGCGTTTGTCTGGCCGGTCCGGGTGTACTGGGAAGACACCGACGCGGGCGGCGTGGTGTATTACGCCAACTACCTCAAATTCATGGAACGCGCGCGCAGCGAATGGCTGCGTGCACTGGGGTTCGAGCAGGATGTCCTGCGCGATGAGGGGGGCATCGTCTTCGTGGTGCGGCGGGTTGAAATCGATTACCTGTCGCCGGCGCGCTTCAACGAGCAACTCGAGGTGACGGTCCGGTTGCATGAAGCCGGGCGTGCCAGCCTCAGCGTGAAGCAGGAACTTATGCGCACCGCCGACCGTCTGGCAGAAGCGGTCGTGACGCTCGCCTGCGTCGATGCGGTGCGTTTCAAACCCGTTAAAATACCTGAGCCCCTCCTACAAGCATTGGCCCCCGCACGTGAATCCTGAAATCGGTCAAGACCTCTCGCTGTTCCATCTCATTGTCCACGCCTCGCTGCCGGTCCAGATCGTCCTGGCCCTGTTGCTGGGCGCATCGCTGATGTCGTGGTGGTTCATCTTCATCAAGATGTTCGCCCTCAAACGCGCCCTGCGCATGACCGACAGCTTCGAGCGCGAATTCTGGGGCGGCGGCGACATCAACGCCATCTATCAGCGGGTGGCCGGCGAACGCGAAGGCGCGGGCGAAATGGAGCGCATCTTTGCGGCGGGCTTTAGCGAATTCATGAAACTGCGGCACCAGGCCGGACTGTCGCTCAACGTCATCATCGACGGCACCCGCCGCGCGATGCGCGCGACCTACCAGCGCGAACTCGACGGCCTCGAGTCGCATCTGTCCTTTCTCGCCACGGTCGGATCGGTGTCGCCCTACGTCGGCCTGTTCGGCACGGTGTGGGGCATCATGATCGCCTTCATGGGGCTGTCGAGCGTGGCGCAGGCCACGCTGGCCCAGGTCGCACCGGGCATTGCCGAGGCCCTGATCGCCACCGCAATGGGCCTGTTCGCGGCGATTCCCGCGGTCGTCGGCTACAACCGCTATACCCACGACATCGACCGCCTGGCCAACCGCATGGAGAGCTTCATGGAGGAGTTCTCCAACATCCTGCAGCGGCAGGTGACCTCCAAGGCGGCTTGAGCCATGGCGCGGACCCGCAAACAGGTCGCCCAGATCAACGTCGTGCCGATGATCGACGTGATGCTGGTGCTGCTGGTGATCTTCATGGTGACTGCGCCGTTCATCAACCCGGCCCAGGTCGAACTGCCGAGCGTCGGCAAGACTTCGCAGACGCCGCAGAAGCCGCTCGAGATCATCATCCGGGAATCCGGTGAATACCTGTTGCGCGACCGCGCGGCCGGGGGCAGCGAACGGGCGGTGGCGAAATCGGCGCTGGCCGCCGAAATCGCGGCGCAGCATCGCACCCTGCCGGACCAGCCGGTGGTCATCGCGGCGGACAAGAACGTCCGCTACGAGGAAGTCATGCACACGATGACGCTCCTGCAAGAGGCACGGATCACGCGCATCGGCCTGCTTGCCCGCCCGGCCCCATGATCGTCACTGCAGACGCGCCGCCCGCCTCGCGTCCTGTTCCCAATCTTCTTGCTGCCGCGCTGGCGCTGGGGGTGCATGGGCTGTTCGTCCTGCTGCTGGTATTCGGCGTGTCATGGCAGACCCGGCATCCCGCGCCGGTGATGGTCGATCT
>JAJXTE010000129.1 GCA_021784115.1 Pseudomonadota bacterium
CCGAACAGGCCGGCGACGATCGCGCCGAACAGCGGCGCCAGCGGCACAACGAGATAGAGCGTCTGCATGTCCACGCGCATCAGCCTTTCAGGTGGTCGAGGTCATCGACGTTGATCGTGTGGAGATTGCGGAACAGCACCACCAGGATCGCCAGGCCGATGGCCGATTCCGCCGCGGCGACGGTGAGGATGAAGAAGACGAAGATCTGCCCGTGGATGTCGCCGAGGTAATGCGAAAACGCGATGAAGTTCATGTTCACCGCGAGCAGCATCAGTTCGATTGCCATCAAGAGGATGATCACGTTCTTGCGGTTGAGGAAGATGCCCAGCACGCTGATGGCGAACAGGATGCCGCCGAGCACCAGGTAATGCGATAAGGAAATCATGTGCCGCCCTCCCCTGCGCCCGGCTTCTGCGTGGCCTGCATTTTCACGATGCGCAGACGGTCGTTGCGCTTGACCTTCACCTGTTCGGCGGGGTCGATGTACTTGCTGTCCTTGCGGCGGCGCAGCGTCAGCGCGATGGCTGCGACGATCGCCACCAGCAGGATCACCGCCGCGAGTTCGAACGCATAGACGTACTCCGTGTACAACACCCGCCCGAGTTCCTTGGTGTTGCTGTAATCGGCGGCATGCGGTGCGGGCGTGCCCATCACATCGAGGCCGAAGTGGCGGCTGCCGAGGATCAGTGCCATTTCGATCACCAGCAGCACGGCGACAAAGCCCGCCAGCGGGAGGTAATCCCAGAAACCTTCGCGCAATTTTTCCAGGTTGATGTCGAGCATCATCACCACGAACAGGAACAGCACCATCACCGCGCCGACGTAGACCAGCACCAGGGTAATGGCGAGAAATTCGGCTTCCAGCAGCATCCACAGTCCGGCCGCGGTGAAGAACGCCAGCACCAGATACAGCGCCGCATGTACCGGGTTGCGTGCGGTGATCACGCGCAAGCCGGCAAACACCAGGATGGCGGCAAAGAAATAGAAAATCGCGGTCGTGTAGGTCATGTCGATTCGTTAGCGATATTTGGCATCGGCAGCGCGGTCCTTCGCTATCTGCTCCTCGTAATTGTCGCCAATCGCCAGCAGCATGGGCTTGGTGTAATAGAGGTCACCGCGTTTTTCGCCGTGGTACTCGAGGATGCGCGTTTCCACGATCGAATCGACCGGGCAGGATTCCTCGCAGAAGCCGCAGAAGATGCACTTGGTCAGGTCGATGTCGTAACGCGTGGTGCGGCGCGTGCCGTCGACGCGTTTCTCCGATTCGATGGTGATCGCCAGCGCCGGGCACACCGCTTCGCACAGTTTGCAGGCGATGCAGCGCTCCTCGCCGTTGGGGTAGCGACGCAGCGCGTGCAGGCCGCGGAAACGGGGGCTTTGCGGGGTCTTCTCTTCCGGGTACTGTACCGTGATCTTGCGAGCGAACAGGTGGCGTCCGGTGAGCATCATGCCGCGCAGGAGTTCGATCAGGAACAGACTGCCGAAGAAGTGGGTGATCCGTCTCATGGCCGCTCAGTGGAAAAGATAGCCATACGGCGTCTGCATCATGCCGCCGACGACGACGATCCAGACAATGGTGATGGGAATGAACACTTTCCAGCCCAGACGCATGATCTGGTCGTAGCGATAGCGCGGGAAAGTGGCGCGGAACCACAGGAACAGGAACAGCACGAAGGCGGTCTTCGCCAGCCACCAGACGATGCCGTCGGGCAGGAACGTCACTGGCGACAGCCAGCCACCGAGGAACATCAGCGTGGTGAGCGCGGCGATCAGGATCATGTTGGCGTATTCGGCGAGGAAGAACACCGCGAACGCCATGCCGGAATACTCCACATGGAAACCCGCAACGATTTCGGATTCGCCCTCGGCGACGTCGAACGGCGCGCGATTGGTTTCGGCCACGCCGGAAATCAGATAGACGAGGAACAGGGGGAACAGGGGGATGAAATACCAGTGATGCAGACCGCCAGCCTGCCCCTGCACGATGTCGGTGAGATTGAGCGACTGCGCCGCCATCAGCACACCCACCAGCGCGAAGCCCATGGCGATTTCATACGACACGATCTGCGCCGCCGAGCGCATGGCGCCGAGGAAGGCGTACTTGGAATTGGACGCCCACCCCGCGATGATGACGCCGTACACACCCATCGAGGTGATCGCCATCACATACAACAGCCCCGCGTTGATATTGGCGAGCACGAGCGTATCGGTGAACGGAATCACCGCCCAGGCCGCCAGCGCCGGCGCGATGGCGAGGATGGGGCCGAGGATGAACAGCCCGCGGCTGGCACCGGCGGGAATGATGATTTCCTTCATCAGCAGTTTCACCGCGTCGGCGATCGGCTGCAGCAGTCCCTGGAAGCCAACGCGGTTGGGGCCGATGCGCACCTGCATCCAGCCGATGATTTTGCGCTCGGCATAGGTGAGGTACGCAACACCCAGCATCAGCGGCACCACGAGCGCGAAAATTTTGACCAGCGTCCAGACGACGGCTTGAATGGCGGTCCAGTCCATGCCTGCGCTCTCCATCAGACCGGCTCCGCCGTGATCGGTCCGAACATCGGACCCAGCCCCGCCGTCAGCGGATGGCCACTGGGAATGCGCACGCAGTTGTCGGGCAACAGATCGTCACGCTGCACTTTCAGGGTGAGCGCGCTGGCCGTCTGGCGCACCGAGACGCGGCCGTTTTCCGTGAGCCCCAGCTTCGCGATCAGTCGGCTGTGCATGCGCGCCACCGGGAGCGACGCATCCAGCGTCATCTGCAGTGAAGGTGAACGGCGCACCACGGCGTCGGTCTGGTAGATCGGCACCTCGGCGACGCGCTCAAGTCCGTCGACCGGCTGGGGCGGCGCTACCCTTACGCCGCTGACTTCGTTTGTGAGGAAAGCCTGCACCGAGCCGATGGGCGTGTCGCCGAGTGCGTCGCGCAACACCTCTCTGGAATCGTTGTGGTCGAATCCGGTCAGCCCCAGCAGATTGCCGAGCACGCGCAGCACCTTCCACGCCGGGCGCGTTTCGCCGAGTGGTTTCACGACGGCGCTGAAGCTCTGCACACGGCCCTCGGTATTGACGAAGGTACCCGAGGTTTCGGTCCACGGCGCAATCGGCAGCAGCACGTCGGCGTAGTCGAGCGACTTGCCCTTGTAGGGCGACATCACCACGACAAACTCTGCTGCGTTGATGCTGGCCATCGCCGTCACCGGGTCATGGGTATCGAGTTCGGCCTCCACGCCCAGCAGCATATACGCGCGCAGGGGCTGGGCCAGCATCTGTTGCGCATTCAGGCCCTTCACGGCAGGCTGGCCCAGCGCGCCGCGCCCCGGAATCGCACCGACCGCCACCGCGCCGACACTGTTGGCCGCCTCGCCCAGCACACCGAAACTGGCGCCAGAGAGTCGCGCCACTTCCTGCGCCAGCGCATGAATCTGCGAATAACCGGGATGATGCTGCGCCATGTTGCCGAGGAACACCGCACGCGCTTCTCCGCCTGAAGAACCTTGGCCGCCGCCCGCAATACTCTCGGCCATCCTGCGCGCGGTGTCGTCGGCCACGCCGCGCGCGGCGATATCCGGTACCGGCAGGTTCTTCAGTTCGGCCAGCGCGCGGCATACGCCAGCGAGCGCAGCGGCAAGCTGCGAAGGCGCGACGATGCGCTTTGCATGCACCTTGCCAAGGAATTCATCCTCATGCGCGTTGATCAGGTTGAGTTCGCCATACCAGCGCACCGACTCGCGGATGCGGTGCGCCATCAATGGGTGGTCCTTGCGCAGGTTGGCGCCCACCACCAGCATGCGGTTGAGGCGCGACATGTAGGTCACCGGCATGCCGAGCCAGAAGCCGCCGTGCGCCTTGTCGTCGAGCGAAAAATCGGACTGGCGCAGGCGGTGATCGACGTTGCCGCTGCCCATGCCACGCATCAGCTTCTGCAGCAGGAACAATTCTTCAGCCGGGCGATACGGCGTCGACAGCGCGCCGATTTGATCGGCGGGGAGGGCTTTCAGTTTATCCGCGACAAATTCAAGGGCCGCCTGCCAGGTCGTTTCCATCCACTGGCCGTTGTGCTTGACCATCGGCTGGGTCAGGCGCTCGGCGGTGTTGAGGCCTTCGTAGGAGAAGCGGTCGCGGTCGGCCAGCCAGCACTCGTTGACGTCCTCGTTCTCGCGCGGCAGCACGCGCATCACCTTGTTGTCCTTGACGTGGACTTCGAGGTTGGAGCCCAGACTGTCGTGCGGGCTGATCGAGGCACGGCGCGACAGTTCCCAGGTGCGGGCGGTATAGCGGAAGGGCTTGCTTGTGAGCGCGCCGACCGGGCACAGATCGATGACATTGCCTGACAGCTCGGACGCCACCTGGCTTTCAAGGAACGGCATCACTTCGGTATGTTCACCGCGGCCGGGCATGCCCAACTCCATCACGCCGGCGATCTCCTGGCCGAAGCGCACGCAACGGCTGCAATGGATGCAACGCGTCATGTCGGTGGCGATCAACGGACCAAGATTCTTGTCTCGCACCACGCGCTTGACTTCCTGGTAGCGCGACGATGAACCGCCATAACCCACTGCCAGATCCTGCAGGGTGCATTCGCCCCCCTGGTCGCAGATCGGACAATCCAGCGGATGGTTGATGAGCAGGAATTCCATCACGCTCTTCTGCGCGTTGATGGCGTATTCCGAACGCGTGTAGACCTTCATGCCGTCGGTCACCGGCGTGGCGCAGGCCGGCAAGGGCTTGGGCGCCTTCTCCACCTGCACCAGACACATGCGGCAGTTGGCGGCGATCGACAGCTTCTTGTGATAGCAGAAATG
>JAJXTE010000130.1 GCA_021784115.1 Pseudomonadota bacterium
TCTCAAGGTCGGCGAGCAGCACAGCGTGGCCTGCCCGTCGGCGCTGATCGGCGCGTCGAACTTCTTCGAGCTGGCGGTGGCGGCAGCGATTGCGCTGTTCGGCTTCCAGTCGGGCGCGGCGCTGGCCACGGTGGTGGGCGTGCTGATCGAGGTGCCGGTGATGCTGCTGGTGGTGAAGATCGTCAACCGCAGCAAGGGATGGTACGAAGCAGGTCTGGTTTCCCGATAAGGGAACATCATGCTGAAACGCTACGCACTTCTTCTGTTTGCCGCCATGGCGGGTCTGGTCACCCTGACCGCACGCGCTGACTATCAGCCCCGCGCCGAAAAGGTCGTCGAAAACGTCTATGCCCTGATCGGCCCGCTGGGACAGCGCAGCGTCGACAACGACGGCCTCAACGCCAATTTCGGCTTCATCGTCACGCCCGAGGGGGTGATCCTGATCGACTCCGGCGCCAGCCGCCTGGGCGCCGAAAAGATCGCCGCCGCCATCGGCAAGGTGACGGAACAACCGGTGCGCTGGGTCATCAACACAGGCAGCCAGGACCATCGCTGGCTGGGCAACGACTACTTCGCCGGCAAGGGCGCCGAGGTCACCGCGCTTGCCGGCACCGCTGCCACCCAGGCCGAATTCGCGGCACAGCACATGGACGCAATGAAACGCTTTCTCGGCGTGCGCATGCAGGGGACGAAGCCGCTGTCCGCACCCAAAACGCTGGCTGGCGATTCGGCCACGCTGCAACTGGGCGGCGAAACTCTGGTGGTGACCTACACCGATGCCCATTTCCCCGGCGACGCCTGGGTCTGGCTGCCGAAGCGTGGCGTGATGTTCAGCGGTGATCTGGTTTTCGTCGACCGCTTGCTGGGCGTGCTGCCCTGGTCCAGCGTAAAGAACGGCCAGAAGGCGTTTCATGAGATGGCTGCGCTCAAGCCTGCGCACATCGTCCCCGGCCACGGCCGGCTGTGCGACCTGGCGCAGGCGCGGCGCGAAACCGGCGATTACTACGATTTCCTCGCCGGCAAGGTGGGCGCCGCAGCGAGGGACATGGAACCGATGGATGCAACGCTCGACCGCTACGCCGATCTGCCTGAGTTCAGGAATCTGGAGAACTACGAAAGCCTGCACCGGGCCAACATGAACCGCGCCTTCACGGAATTCGAGTCGCAGTAATGTTCGACGCTTTCGCCAGCCTGCTGGTCTTCGATCTCGCCGGCCTGACGCCGGACACCCCGCTGGGCGCGGCGCTGCATTTCTTCGTCATGGACGTGACGAAGATTCTGGTGCTGCTCACGCTGGTGATCTACGTGATGGGCTTGCTGCGTGCCTTGCTCAGGCCCGAAAAGGTGCGCGAATTCATCCGCGACCGCGGCAACGTGCAAAGCCGCTTCATGGCGGTGGGGCTGGGCGCGGTGACGCCGTTCTGCTCGTGCTCGTCGATTCCGCTCTTCATCGGCTTCGTCGAAGCCGGCATCCCGCTCGGCGTGACGCTGTCGTTCCTGATCGCCAGCCCGATGATCAACGACGTGGCCGTGGTGGTGCTGGCGTCGGTGATCGGCTGGAAATTCACGGTGCTGTATGTGGTGAGCGGGCTCGCCGTGGCGCTGATCGGCGGCTTCGTGCTGGAGAGCTTCAAGCCCGAGCGCTGGGTCGAGGACTACGTGTGGAAAATCCGCATGGGCGAAGGCAACCAGGCGGAAGAGGACACCTCTCTGCGCGCCCGCCACGACTATGCGGTCGGCCAGGTGAAGGAAATCGTCGCCCGCATCTGGAAATTCATCCTCATCGGCGTGGGCGTCGGTGCTTTCATCCACGGCTACGTGCCCGGCGACTTCGTTTCCCGCATCGCCGGCGACGGCGGTGTGCTCTCGGTCATCGGTGCCGTGCTGGTCGGCGTGCCCCTGTATTCCGACGCGGTGGGCATCATTCCCATCGCCGAAGTGCTGCTGGACAAGGGGGTGCCCATTGGCACGGTGCTGGCGTTCATGATGGCGGTGACCGCGCTGTCGCTGCCGGAAATGATCATCCTGAAAAAGGTGGTGAAAGTCCCGCTGCTGGCGCTGTTCGCGGCTTATCTTACCCTGGCCTTCGTCATCGTCGGGCTGCTGTTCAATCTTCTGAAGGGGGTTATGAGCACTGAATTGCACCCGTCCATCGTGGCGCTGGTTTCGCTGGCGGCCAATGTCGCGTCCAATCATCCTGGCCAGGGCTTGTGCCGGATAGACCGTCTGAAAGGCTATGGCGTGTCCCGCGAACAGATCGACACGGTGATCGAGATCGTCCGCCATATCCGCGACGAGGCGGCGCAGAAGATGGACGCGAAGCTCGATGAGGCCTACGCGGCCTGCATGAAGCCGGCCGATCCTTTGGCGAGCATTGCCGTGGTGGAGTCGGGTACTGCCTGCTGCACCCCCACACCCTCCGGGAAATCGTGTTGCTGACGAGGAGAATCCCATGAAAGACATCAAGGTATTGGGCAGCGGTTGCGCCAACTGCAAGACCACGCTGACGCTCATCGAGGAAGTCGCCCAGGCGCGCGGCGTGGCCGTCAAGCTGGAGAAGGTCGAGGACATGGCGGCCATACTGGGCTACGGCGTCATGTCCACCCCGGGCGTGGTGATCGATGGCAAGATGGTGCATGCCGGCGGCGTGCCGGATCGCAAGAAGATCGAAAACTGGCTCCAAGGCTGAATGCCTGACCGGGTGTCTCGACGGGCGACTCCAGAATCTGCGTCGACGTGACGAGGCTGGCGGGCTGACGTGCACGGCAGCCGTCCCCCGGCCTTCAACCACACGGAATGGCGGCTGCTCCTTTGCCAGCCTCGATGACCGAGCGCGTCGAAACGATGATGTCGAATCTGGGGCAGCACCTCTCCGGAATTTTCGTCGACGGCGGCCAGCAGGGCCGCTGCCGGAGCGGTTGCCCGACATTGCGAGGAAATGCGGTATGGCGCGACACGGCGGCTGCCGGTGCCTGGCTCTCGGGCGTTTTAACGAGCAGAGTGGGGCGAACGAACCCGTCTGGCGGCAGCCAAGGTAAAGCCTCCCGCCTTTTATCCGTTATTTGGGAATAGCGGTTTGTGGCCGTTTTGCATTGTGCCCGTGGATCAGTCCGTGCGGACTCGTCCTTGCGGGTGCTTGCCTGCCGGCGCAAGCCATGGCTTTTTAGCCAAACTCAACCAACGACGGCTATGACATCCCTTTTTCCCGGTGTGGAGAGCAAGGAACTGCGGCAAGCCGCGCGGCAGGCAACGTTGCAGATTGCACGCATTCGTTTTGGCGAAGGCGCGGTCATTCTTTCCGAAATCCGGGACTATTGCCCGACCGGTCTGTACGTGGCCTTTCTAGGTGAGGACACACCCGATGGCGCCATCCCGGCCCTGATCGGTACCTCCGTTGAGGTGGCATTTGGGGGGGGCGATTCCGGCGTCTTGCGCCTCAACGGCCGGGTCGCGCACGTCTCCCCTGGCGGGGTGGGCGTGTTCGTCTCCGCCATGCCCGACGGGGCGTTGGAGGCCTTGCGGGCGGCGGGCGGACGAGTCTCCCGGCCGGATTCCGCTCGGCTGGCTAACCTGAGCCCACAACAGGCCCAGGTGCTGCAGATGGAGTGCATCAGCCGGTTCCGCGGGTTCCTCGACGCCGTGATGCAGGATTTTTTCCTGCAGGCGGTGGAGCGACTGGGCGAGGCGAGCCAGGACGAGCCGACTTTTCTGGAGCGCTCCCGCTATGACAACGCCATAGAGGAACTGCGACAGCAGCGCAGCCGCATCGCGCGTGAATTTTTCGCTGCGATGCGTCACCGCATTCTGCAGCCGGGGTCGCCCATGCGGCTCGGCGGCGCACCCGGCGAAAACAGGCTGGCTCTCGTCGAAGAGGACGAATTCGAGGACTGGCTGAATCTGTCCGCCAGCATCAACCAGATCGAAGAGGGGGGCACGGGGCTGCTCCACGAAATGGGGCAGCGCTATGGTCGGCTGGTCGGCATGCCGCTCGACAGGAAGAGCAACCCCTTCGGCCCGGAAATCATCTGCCGCACGTTCCAGAGCGTCATCCAGGGGCTGGATTTGCCCAACGCCATCCGGGCGGTTCTCTACAAGGCGCTTGGACAGGCAATCTCGCTGCACGCCCCGGCGCTTTACCGGCAACTCAACCAGGAACTCGCGTCCCTGCAGCCTCTCGAGCCGCCCGCGCCCGATCGCGAATCTGCGGCTGGGGCGAAGCGTGTGCCCACGCAGCCCGGGCTCGATCTGGTCGAAATCGCCAAGACCCTGAACACCCTGTGCAAGCAGGATCAGGCCGCCGGCATCGCCCAGACCCCGGAAAGCGTCGAATACAGTCTGGATCGCATCCTCGCGACCCTCAACCGGGCTCCGCGAGGCGTGGCGGGCGGCGTGTCGGGGACGTCTCCAGGGCGCTTCGGTGGTCAGGGCGGTGTCGTGCCAGGATTGGCTGCCCCGCGGCCCGACATGCTTGAGGTGGTGGGGCGTCTGCAGCAGACGGCCCGCCAGCTGGCCGAGCGCGATTCGGAGGCGCTTCGGCCTGCCGCGGCCAGGGCGGATGCCACCGACTTGCCGGAAACCAGCCTGCGCGAATTGCTGATTGCCCTGGACAGCCTGCCGTCGGCGGGCCTGGCCCAGCCGGGCATGCCGTCACTGGCCCGCCAGATTTCCGCGCGCATGGCCGCGGCCGGACGCGATGTCCGTCGTCTGGCGCCGGCTTATCGGCAGATACTGGAATCCACCTCGGA
>JAJXTE010000131.1 GCA_021784115.1 Pseudomonadota bacterium
CTCACCGAGGTCGGCAAGGAGGTCTACGCCTTCAGCCGCGCCATCGCCCAGCAGTTCCGCGACATCGAATCCGTGCTCGACGACATGAAGGGCGTGAAGCGCGGCACCCTGGCGCTCACCGTCACCAGCACCGGGAAGTATTTCGCGCCCTACCTGCTGGCGGCGTTCCTCAAGCGTCACCCCGGCACCCAGGTGCATCTCGAGGTCACCAACCGCGAGGAAGTCGTGCAGCAGCTGCACGACAACACGCCGGACATGGCCATCATGGGCACGCCGCCCGACAATATCGAACTGCAGTCGCAGGCCTTCATGCAGAATCCGCTGGTGATCATCGCGCCGCCGGATCATCCGCTCGTCGGCGTGAGCCGCGTGCCGCTGAGCCGCCTGATGGAGGAGAACTTCATCCTGCGCGAGCGCGGCTCCGGCACGCGCAACGCGGTCGAGCGCTTCTTCCAGCAGCGCGGCGTCAAGCTCAACACCTCGATGGAGATGAGCCGCAACGAGGCGATCAAGCACGCGGTAATGGCCGGGCTGGGCCTCGGCATCGTGTCGCTGCACACGCTGGAGTTCGAGCTGGCGCTGGGCCGCGTCGCCATCCTCAGCGTCGAGGGCTTCCCGATCATGAAGGAGTGGTACATGGTCCACCGCAGCGGCAAGCGCATGTCGCCCATCGCACAGGCTTTTCACGAGTTCGTGCTGAACGAGGCGGACCGCATCATGAAGCTGCCGCAGCCCAAGCCGGTGACGCGCTCGCGCCGGCGGGTGACCCGGTCATAGCCGGACTGCGGAACGCCATGGCGCTCAGCTCTTGAACTTCACCAGCCGGCTCACCTGGATGTCGGAGATGAACATCACGCCGGTGTGGCTGTTGAAGAAGGGCGAAAAGCCCTCGAGGATCGGCTCGACCAGTTCGCTCGGCACGGCGACGATGATCATGATCAGCACCGCATCCTCGTTGAACATGAGGTGGCCTTCGTGGAAGCCGTGCCGGCCTTTGCCGGAGAGGTTGCCGACGATGGTGTAGCCGGTGACGCCGGCACGGTCGAGCAGGTCGGTGGCGAATTCCTGGTGGGCCCCCTCGAGAATGATCTCGATCTTCTTCAAGGGGCTGAGGTTGAGGTGGTTCATAGGGCAGGTTCCTTTTCTTCGACGGCGTCGGCGGCGGCATGCAGCGAACGCTGCCGCCACGCGCCGTCCTCAAATACGTAAACGTCGCGGGTTTCCGGGTCTGCCACGGCCATGCGCAGCCATCCGTTGTGCACCAGGTTGCGGATCTTGACCACGCCTTCGATGGCCGCCCGCGCGTGGGCGAACGGCGCCTCGATCACGGTGAGCAGGCGCAGCGGGTCATGGTAGGGCGCGCCGTCCTTGAGCACGGTCTGCGCCGGCAGGCCGGTGCGCAGGTCGGAAAGGTTGCCGGTCATGACGCCGAAGCGCCCGGCTATGTTGTGATAGACCTTGCTGCCACTGCCGTAGTGATCGTTGTCCACCGCCGAGAAATAGTGCTCCATGTTGATCCACTGCCCCACCACCAGGGGGCCCGCGAGGATGTTCTCCAGCAGGCGCCCCCTGGGGTCGCAGCGATAGTCGTAGGAGTGCAGGAACACGCGGCCTTCGAGGTCGAGTTGGCCGGTGACGTGGCGCCCCCCGATGACGAAGGCCGCATTGCGTGCGAGTCCCCATTCCGGTCGCACCTGTGACCAGTCCATGGCATTGCGCCGCGCCAGCCGGTAGGCGCTCGCCGGGTCGCTGTCCTTGCCTGTCGCTTCCTCCAGCGTGCCGATGCGTTCCGCCGCGCACAGGCGCGACGCCGCCTGCAGGCCGTTGCTGAGGCGCTCGGTGTACACGAGGTGGCTGGACGGCAGCAGGTCGAGGTCGAACAGGCGCAACTCGTCGGTAGTGGTGTTGTGGAAGGCCGGGACGAACCAGGTGTCGTCGGGAACCGCGATGCCCTGCTCGCGCAGGCGAGCGCGGATTGCGGGCTTGTTGGCGATCTGGGCCAGCACGCGGGCGTTGGTGATGCCGTGATTGCCGCCGCAGGCGCCGCAGTCGAGGGCGGATTCGTAGGGATTGTTCTCGGACGTGCTGCCGTGGCCGGCCAGCAGCACGAAGCGCGAGAAGTCCCCGGTCAGGCCGATCGAGCGCAACGCCTGGCTGACGAAATGCACCTGTTCGTCGAGGGTGAATCCGATGCGCCCCAGCCGCTCGAGCTGGATCTGCGCATAACCGCGGTTGATGCGATACACGCTGCGCAGGCGCTCGATGAAACGCGCCTCGGCCTGGACGTCGAGCTTGAACGCGCGCGCGAAATCCGTGAGACCGGCATGATTGCCCAGCGCCGTCTCGCGCAGTTCGCGGACCATCTCGTCGGTGATGGCTTCGCGCTGGATACCGAGTTCGCGCCCGACCGCCTTGACGATCATGGCGCGCTGCAGCGAGCGGATGATGGAATCGGCCTGCTCGCGCGACAGCTTGTCCAGCAGCAGCCGGCTGTCCGGCTTGCCGGGATGCAGCCGCTGGCGCCAGCGGTTGTAGGCGAGCGGCGCCAGGCTTTTGCCGAACATGTCCAGCCCGAACAGGAGGCCGATGGCCTCGACCGTGATGAAGGGCGAGAGCACCGAGGCCTTCAGTTCGTGGAACACCTGCTCGAGCGACGACATGAAGGCCTGGTCGTCGGCGCTGCGCGTGATGGCGAGCTCCAGCACCACGTTCTTCGGGGTCGCCACCACCGGGCAAAGATGGGTTTCGCTGCCCTTGTCGAGGCCGATGAAGCTCACCGGCACGCCGAAGAAGCCGGCGATGCCGAAGGTCTGGTAGTCGCCGACCTTCTCCAGATGGCGCCGGATGCGTTCCGAACGGACGTCGATGCAGAACATCACCTGCGCAAACGGACGTTTTTCGCGCGGCGCGGGATGGGTGAGGTTCAGTCCGCACAGCAAGCGCCCCATGTAGTGGGCCTCCTGGGCGTTCAGCCACATGCGGCCTTCTTCCCGCTCGAAGCGGGACAGCGTGGTGGTCAGCCGGGCAACATCGTCCGGAGCGAGGTGTTGCAGAGCGTCGGTCTGCCCGGCCTTCGATGCGAGCGTGCGCAGGGCCGTGGCGTGGCGCCGCGCTTCCTGCTCGCGCTTGCGCCCCAGATATTCCGGAAGCAGGCGGTCGATGCGCGCAGGCCGCCCTGCGCTGATTGCGTCTTCGACGGCGTGCGCCATGTCCGGCTGCACGTGACCGCCGTGAAGCTCGCGCCGCAGATAGGCTTCCGCCGGATGTGATTCGACGAAGCGCGACAGGTCGGCGAGGTTGGCCGGCGTGCCCTTGCGCTGCCCGTGCTCGCGCAGCAGCGCCAGGCCGAGCACCAGGCGGATCGCGAGGTAGTCAACCAGATCGGCCGGATAGTGGCGGCTCCAGTGGTAGTGCTTGGCGCCCGCGCGCCAGCGAATGAAGCCGGCCCAGCCATGCAGCCGCGTCAGTTCGCAGGTGAAATGGCTCATCCAGTCGTCCTCGGGCACGCCCAACTCGTCCATGACGTGGCTGATGATGCCCTCCGGGGTATCGTCGACGGCGAGGATGCGCTTGATGTGCAGGCCGCGGATGAACAGGCGCAGGTTGCGCCGCGCCACTGCGCTCCACGCGGCGAACAGGCCCTTCTCGCGCCCCGGCATCTGCCATACGGACTGGCCCTCGTCGAAGAAATCGAGGCAGCTCTTGATCACGAGTTCGTTCAGGGTTGCGCCGATCTCGGTGCCGAAGAGCATGTCCACGATGGCGTAGAGCGGGCGGCCCGGAGGCATGTCGGCGCCGACCTGGGCCGCGAGCGCCGCGCCGCTGATCTTCCGTGCCGGGACGGCATAGCCGTTCAGTGCGGCGTGAACGTCGGCGGCATCGGCGAGCGAAGGCGGTGCGCCGATCGGCTCCTCGATTTCCGTCAGCAGCGTCATCACCAACCGGCGCAGGTCGAGGTTGGTGACGTGCGGCTGCACGGCGAGGAAGCGTTCCACCTGATTCTCCAGCGCGGCGAGATCGACCTTGCCCGACGCCAGATGGCGCTGCTGGATGCGTCGTGGCAGGAAGCCGCGCGCGCGGAACAGGCGCTCCCCCTCGCCGACCGCCTGTTCGAACGGCAGGTGTTCCAGCCCGTAGAGCGGGTTGTGGTGGATGAAGGTGCGCATGGGCCAGAAAAAGGGAATGGGTTCCCCGGCCACATGGACCATGGCGCGAATCTTCAGGCGTCGTCCGAGTGTAAGCTTCATAGTCCCCCTCCGGTCAGGTACAGGCCGGCCACGACGAAGATGCCCAGCACGCCGGTAAAAGCCAGCGTCGGGGTGCGTCCGATGTCGGCGCTGGGCGCCGCGCGGTCGGCGCCGAAGATGAAACCCTGCAACAGCTTCGTCGCGGCCCAGCCCCAGACCAGCCAGATCGCCAGCCCGCCCACGGCGCCCGTCCAGTCGAGCGCATGCAACACACGTAGCAAGGCGAAGAAACCGGGGAAGGGCGGCGTCGCGACGGCGGCCAGCACCGTCACCGCCAGCACGCCGGACAGGCGCGGCAGGGAACCGATGAGGCCGCCCTGCAGGCCGGCGTACGCGGCGCCGAACCGGCGGGTCAGCGGGTGGGTGAGCAGCGTTATCAA
>JAJXTE010000033.1 GCA_021784115.1 Pseudomonadota bacterium
TGGCCGGTGCTGCCTTCTTGGCTGCCGGCTTCTTGGCTGCGACCTTTTTGGCCGGTGCTGCCTTCTTGGCTACGGGCTTCTTGGCTGCGACCTTTTTGGCCGGTGCTGCCTTCTTGGCTGCCGGCTTCTTGGCTGCGACCTTTTTGGCCGGTGCTGCCTTCTTGGCTACGGGCTTCTTGGCTGCGACCTTTTTGGCCGGTGCTGCCTTCTTGGCTGCCGGCTTGGCGGCGGGTTTCTTTGCTGTTGCCATTTAACACTCCTTAGAAGTTGAACACATTCACTTACCACTACAGCTTGATGCCACGTGCAGTCAGAATTTGCACTTCCAAAGCGTGGTACCGACAGGCGACAGACTTGCCCGAAACCCGCTTGAAACGGGCGATACCGAGGCTCCGCTTGGTGAGCCTCATTCTAGTTACTTTTTCAAGGGGTTCAATGAATAGTCAAGGACCCGGGAATATAAATCGAAAAAAAATGTAGCAGTCAAGCAAAATGTATCGACACGACACTAAAAGCCGGGTTAACCAGGGTTTGAGGCGTGTGGCGGAAAGTCAATAAACAAGCCGTTCTCCGGCAAACAGGCTGTCTTGCGTTTCGCGCTCGCGGATCAGGTTGATTTCGTTCTTGTCGACGAGGATTTCGGCTGCCCGCGGGCGCGAATTGTAGTTCGATGCCATGCTCATCCCGTATGCGCCCGCTGAAAGAAGTGCCAGAAGATCACCTTCCTCGATCGCCAGATCGCGCGCAAAGCCAAGAAAATCGCCAGTCTCGCAGATCGGACCCACGACGTCGTAACGCTTGGGCGGAGCCTTGCGCTCGTTGGCGGAAACGATTTCGTGATACGCCTCGTACAGTGCGGGACGCATCAGATCGTTCATCGCGGCGTCGACGATGGCGAAGTTCTTGTCTTCGCCGGGCTTCAGGTACTCCACGCGGGTGAGCAGCAGGCCGGCGTTGCCGACGAGCGAGCGGCCCGGTTCCAGCAGCAGCCTCTCGCGGCGGCCGGCAAAGCGTGCCGCCAGCGCGCGGCCATAGGCAGCAAGGTCGGGCGGGGCCTCGTCGCGGTAGCGGATGCCGACGCCGCCGCCAAGGTCGATGTGATGCAGCGTGATGCCGTCGGCGGCCAACGCGTCGACCAGTGCCAGCACGCGGTCGGCGGCATCGGCCAGCGGCGACAGGTCGGTCAGCTGCGAGCCGATATGGCAGTCGATGCCGGTGATCTTCAGGTTGGGCAGGCCGGCAGCCAGGCGATACAGCGCCGGCGCGTCGGCGATCGGCACGCCGAACTTGTTCTCTTTGAGCCCGGTGGAGATGTAGGGATGGGTCTTGGGGTCGACGTCCGGGTTGACGCGGAACGATACCGGCGCGACCTTGCCCATCTCGCCGGCCACGCGGTCGAGCCGGTGGAGTTCGCTTTCCGACTCGACGTTGAAGCAGAGGATGCCAGCGTCGAGCGCGGCGCGCATTTCGTCCGAGGTTTTGCCGACGCCGGAGAACACGACCTTGCCGGGATCACCGCCGGCCGCCAGCACGCGGGCAAGCTCGCCACCCGAGACGATGTCGAAACCGGCACCGAGCCGCGCGAACAGGTTGAGGATCGCCAGACTGGAATTGGCCTTGACCGCATAGCAGATCAGATGCGGTGTCTCCCCAAACGCCTGGGCATAGGCCTGGTAGGCCTCCTCAAGCGCCCGCCGGGAGTAGACGTAGAGCGGGGTGCCGAAACGTTCGGCAAGCGTGTCCAGCGCCACGTCCTCGAGATGGAGGCGGCCGTCGATGCGATTCAGGGTATTCAATTGGAAGTCCGTTGCGGTGCGGGAGGATTTTCAGGAAGATACAGGTCACCCTTGGAGCCGCAGGCCGTCAGACCGAGCCCGCACAGCAACAGGGACACTATATATAAGGTGCGCAGTTTCATGCGCGAAATGTTAGCACGGGACATCATGACGAAAAGCGAATCGAGCGAGGCCGAATTCAACCAGGCCGCCGGCACCACCCTGGCCCGTATCGAACAGGCGCTGGAAGACGCCGACCTGGATTTCGAAACGCCGGCCGACGGCATCATCGAGGTCGAGTTCGACGACGGCAGCAAGATCATCATCAACCGCCACGGCGTGGCGCGCGAAATCTGGGTGGCGGCGCGCTCGGGCGGCTTCCACTTCAAGCCGCTGGACGCCGGCTGGTTCGACACCAAGAGCGGCGAGCCGCTCTACGACAAGCTGGCCGCGCTGATCGCCGCGCAAGGCGGCGTCATGGTCCGCTTCTGAAAAACACTTGAAAAGCCAGGCGCTCACCCTGTTCGATCTGGTCGAGCGGCTGTCGCTGCTGACCCGGGCCGACCTGCGGCAGGCGGGCGCGGCGCAGGGCCTGCAGCCGGTGCACCTGCAGGTTCTGTTCTATCTGAACCAGGCGAACCGCTTCAGCAACACGCCGCAGGCGCTCACCGAGTACCTCGGGCTGACCAAGGGCACGGTGTCGCAGACGGTGCTGGTGCTCGCGCGGCGCCGGCTGATCTCCCGTTACGCCGATCCCCGCGACGGCCGGGTGGTGCGGCTGATCCTGACCGAAGGCGGAACCAACTTGCTGAAGACGCTGAGCGCCGGGGGTGCCTGGCGCGATATCGTGCAGACGGCGAGTCCGGCGCGGGTGACGTCGGCGATGGTGGTGCTGCGGCAGGTGCTGGCGCAGGTGCAGGCGCAAAGCGGAAAACGCAGCTTCGGCGTGTGCGCCACCTGCCGCCACAACCAGCGGCTGGGTCCGCGCACCTATTTCTGCGCGCTGATGCAGGAAAAACTGTCCAGTCCGGAGGTGCGTCGGATCTGCCGCGAGCACGCGCCTCCGGTCGCGCTGGTGGAGTCGACCTAGATGCGGCTGCGCGCGCGGGCGATCGCCGCGCGCACTTGCGTCGGTGCGGTGCCGCCGAGATGGTCGCGGGCGGCAAGCGAGCCTTCCAGCGTCAGCACGGCGTAGACGTCGTCCGTGATCTCTGGGCTGAACGCCTGCAATTCGGCGAGCGGCAGGTCGGCCAGATCGCGGCCGGACGTTTCCGCGGCCCGCACCGCGCGCGCCACGATTTCGTGCGCATCGCGGAAGGGAACCCCTTTCTTCACCAGGTAGTCGGCCAGGTCGGTGGCGGTGGCGAAACCTTGCATCACCGCGGCACGCATGGCGTCCGGCTTCACCGTCACGCCGCGCAGCATGTCGGCGTAGATCGCCAGCGTGTCGGTCAGCGTGTCGACGGTGTCGAACAGCGGCTCCTTGTCTTCCTGGTTGTCCTTGTTGTACGCCAGCGGCTGGCCCTTCATCAGCGTCAGCAGGGCGACCAGATGACCGTTTACCCGCCCGGTCTTGCCGCGCACCAGTTCGGGCACGTCGGGATTCTTCTTCTGCGGCATGATCGACGACCCGGTGCAGAAGCGGTCGGCGAGGTCGATGAAGCCGAAGCGCGGGCTCATCCACAGGATCAGTTCCTCCGACAGCCGCGACAGGTGGGTCATCACGAGCGCGGCGGCGGCGGCAAACTCGATGGCGAAGTCGCGGTCGGACACGGCGTCGAGCGAGTTCTCGCACACCGCCTCGAAGCCGAGCTGGTCGGCGACAAACTGGCGGTCGATCGGATAGCTGGTGCCGGCCAGCGCGGCGGCGCCCAAAGGCAGCCGGTTGACGCGGTGGCGGCAGTCGGCCATGCGCTCGGCGTCACGCGCCAGCATCTCGAAATAGGCCAGCAGGTGGTGGCCGAAGGTCACCGGCTGCGCCACCTGCAGGTGGGTGAAGCCCGGCATGACCGTGTCGGCGTGCTGTTCGGCGAGGTCGACCAGCGAGGTCTGGCAGGCCCGGAGCCCGGCCAGGATGCGGTCGATGCCCTCGCGCAGGTAGAGACGGATGTCGGTCGCCACCTGGTCGTTGCGGGAGCGGCCGGTGTGCAGGCGCTTGCCGGCGTCGCCGATCTTCGCCGTCAGCGCAGCCTCGATGTTGAGGTGGACGTCCTCCTTGTCCAGCGACCAGCTGAACTGGCCGGCGCGAATCTCGGCCAGCAGTTCAGCCATGCCGTGCCGGATAGCCTCGAGGTCATCCTTGGACAGGACGCCGACGTGGTGCAACATGGCGGCGTGCGCCAGCGAACCCTGAATATCGAACTCGGCCAGCCGATAATCGAAGGGAATCGACGCGGTATAGCGTTTGACGATTTCGGAAACCGGCTCGGAAAAGCGGCCGGACCAGGCGGCGGGTGCGCCGGCCGGCGGCGTCGATGACGTGCTCATGGGGCAAAGACGGGGATGAAAAGAAAGAATCATAACAACCGGCAGGTCGAATTGCCGAACTTCTGTCACCTGGGGGTGAACCTGCGCATCGCGCTGACGGTGGAGGCGGCGCTGGTCGCCGGCGTGGTGGCGCGTGCGCCGGACGCCCCGGCGTTCTGGGCGGAGTTCATCGCGCTGTCGGCGCTGGCGCAGCCGGCGCTGTTGCTGACCCTGCTGGTCTTGTGCGTAGCGGGTCGCTGGCTGCGCGCACTGCCCTATCGCCTCGGCGCGGGGTTCACGCTGGCACTGGGGGCGGCGGTGCCGGTGCTGGTGACGCTGTGGCTGAATCCGCTGCTGGCAGGGATGGATGCGTATCCGCCCGCCGCGGTGGGGCTGTTTGCCTTGCTGGTCGGTGCCGGTCTGCTGGCCTATTTCAACCTGCGCGCCCGCGCGCTGTCGCCCGCCATCACAGAGGCGCGTCTGCAGGCCTTGCAGGCGCGCATTCGCCCCCATTTCCTGTTCAACACCCTGAACGCCGTCTTGTCGCTGGTGCGCAGCGACCCGCGCCGCGCCGAGCATGCACTGGAAAACATGGCTGACCTGTTCCGTGCGCTGATGGGCAATGCCAGCCATCTGGCGCCGCTGGAAGACGAGGTCGCGCTCAGCCGCGCCTATCTGGAGCTCGAGCAGCTGCGCCTCGGCGACCGCCTGCAGGTCTCCTGGCACATCAATAAAATGCCGGGGGACGCCCTGATACCGCCGCTGGTGATCCAGCCGCTGGTGGAGAATGCGGTCTACCATGGCATCGAGCCGCTGGCGGGCGGCGGCGAAATCAGCCTGAACATCTATCGCAGCGCCGACAAGGTGCACATCCTGGTGCGCAATCCGATCGGACAGGATGCCAGTCACCACAAGGGCAACCGCATTGCACTGGCCAACATCCGCGAGCGCCTGTTGCTGCACTTCGATCTCGACGCCCAGCTCAAGTTGGAGCCGCTGGGCGCCGTTTATCAGGTGCACATCGTGATTCCCTACACCCGTGAACGCACCCAACCTGCCCCTGCGCGTCCTCATCGTCGATGACGAGGCGCCCGCACGCCGCCGCTTGCTCGACGTGCTGGCAGATTGCGCAGATCAGTTGCGGGTCGATGTCGTCGGCGAGGCCGACAACGGGCTGGATGCGCTGGATCGGGTGCAGCAGCAGCCGGTCGATGCGGTCCTGCTCGACATCCGCATGCCCGGCATGGATGGCCTGGAGTGCGCCGCCCATCTCAACCGCCTGACGTCGCCACCCGCCATCATTTTCAGCACCGCCTACGATGCCTATGCCTGTCAGGCATTCGATCTGAACGCGGTCGACTACCTGCTGAAACCGGTACGCGCCGACCGCCTGGTGCGTGCCCTTTCGCGGGCGCACCGGTTGAATGCAGCGGTGCTTGATCATTTGCGGGAGGCACACCCGAAAGCGCGCACCCATCTGTCGGTCAACGAGAAAGGCAGGATTGTGCTGATTCCGGTGGCAGACATCCTTTATCTCAAGGCGGAACTCAAGTACGTTACGGTGCGCACCGCGGCACGCGAGTTTCTCATCGAGGAATCGCTCACGAATCTTGAAGCCGAGTTTGGCGACACCTTCCTGCGAATTCATCGCAACTGCCTGGTGGCGCGCACCCGCGTTCGCGAAATCGGAAAATCGGCCGGCGAGGATGACGGACATTTCCTGCGCCTGGACGGGCTGGACGAACGCCTGATGGTCAGCCGGCGCCAATACTCCGCCCTGCGGGAGACCCTCAGATCCATTTGACGGGAACGGCATCCTCGGCCGGGCAGCCGCGATGTGAGCCGCGAGGCGGGAGGGACGGCCCGGGAAGCGGGGTTTCCGGGTGGAATCGGAAAATAAATTCCTTTTTTATCAGCGCCTTAAGTCTCGCCTACAACTAAAGTTGTATAGCCAGTTTGCGTTCCGCTTCGTAGGATGACCGGGCTTGCTGTTCCGCGGCAAGCAGAAGTTCTCCGCAATGAGGAACGTGTCTCCTCAATTCTGCCGGGTTCGCAAGAGCCCGGCATTTTTTTGCCGCGCTCGGTATCATGGTGCCCATGAAAACCGAGATCCCAGACCAGGACCCGCACGGGGCAGGCCGTGGTTGTCAAAACGCCGAAGGGTCAACATCCACGTTCACCGAAACCGAACTGGCCAGCGAAACCGTCTTCAAGGGGCGGTTGATGCACGTCAAGTGCGATCGCGTGCGCCTGCCAAACGGCAAGGAGTCGACGCGCGAGTACATCGTCCATCCCGGTGCGGTCGTGGTCATCCCCGTGTTCGACAACGGCGACCTGCTGCTTGAGCGTCAGCATCGCTACCCGCTGCGCCGCGACTTCGTCGAACTGCCGGCGGGCAAGATCGACCCCGGCGAGGACGACCTGACCTGCGCGCAGCGCGAACTGGAAGAGGAAACCGGCTACACCGCCGCCGAGTGGCGCGAGGTCACCACCATCTATCCCTGCATCGGCTATTCGGATGAACGGCTGGCGTTCTATCTGGCGCGCGGCCTCACGGAAGGCAACCACGGCCGCGACCACGACGAATTCCTCGAAATTTTCCGCCTGCCCTTCGCCGAGGCGATGCAGTGGGTCAAGGACGGCCGCATCTGCGAGACCAAGACCGTGATCGGGCTGTTCTGGTTGGAGAAGATGTTGCAGCAGGGCTGGTGAGGTATCCGATGCCCAAGGCTGCCCGGCTCCTTATTGCGGTTTGCGTTTTCTTCAGCGTGTGGCTGGGCATTTTCCTCGCGGGGCGGATCCTTGAGTTGCCTGCTGCAGCTGAATGGCTGCTGGGGCTGGTGGCGCTGGTGCTTGCCGCCTGGGCCGCGCGCCGGGTGTGGCTGCGAGTGGACGACGCGCCACCGACCGGCGTATTCGTGAGCATGGCGCTCGGTGCGGCAATCCTCGGCGGTGCGGGGTTCGGGATTGGGTTTTTCGGCCCGATGGTCTGGGCGCCGGAAGCGAACCAGGGCCCGTTGCTGGGTATCTTCGTCACCGGCCCCGCAGGCTTCGTCCTCGGCGCCCTGGCAGGCCTCGTCGCCCGGTTGCCGCGACGGAACTGACTCCGGTCCGGCTTACGCCGGCGTGTAGGCCAGATTCGGCGCCAGCCAGCGTTCCGCTTCCGCTAGGGTCCAGCCCTTGCGGCGCGCGTAGTCCTCGACCTGGTCGCGCTCGATCTTCGCCACCGCGAAGTACTGGCTGTCGCGGTGCGACAGGTAGAAGCCCGACACCGCCGCGCCCGGCCACATGGCGAAGTTCTCGGTCAGCACCACGCCGATTTCGTTCGTCGCGTCGAGCACGTCGAAGAGGCCGGCCTTTTCGCTGTGCTCGGGGCAGGCGGGGTAGCCCGGAGCAGGGCGGATGCCCTGGTATTTCTCCGCGACCAGCTCGTCATTGGTGAGCGCTTCCTCGCTGGCATAGAGCCAGTATTCCTTGCGTACGCGCAGATGCAGGTGTTCGGCGAAGGCTTCGGCGAGACGGTCGCACAGCGACTTGAAGAGGATGGCCGAGTAGTCATCGTGCGCGGCCTCAAACGCCTTGGCGCGCTCGTCCTCGCCGATGCCTGCGGTGACGACGAAGGCGCCGAGATAGTCCTTCAAGCCACTGGCCTTGGGTGCAACGAAGTCGGCGATGCACAGGTTGGCGCGGCCTTCCGGTTTTTTCATCTGCTGGCGCAGGTTGTGCCAGGTCATCAGCACTTTCGAGCGCGATTCGTCCGCGTACACCTCGATGTCGTCGTCGTTCACCGTGTTGGCCGGGAACAGGCCGAACACCGCGCGCGCCTCCACCCAGCTTTCCGCGATCATCTTGTTCAGCATCGCCTGGGCGTCGTGGTAGAGCTTGGTCGCCTCGGGTCCGACCACCGCGTCGTCGAGGATTTTGGGAAATTTGCCGTGCAGCTCCCACGACGCGAAGAACGGCGTCCAGTCGATCACCTCGACCAGTTTCGCCAGATCGTAGGCCTTCAGCACGTGCACGCCGGGCTCCTTTGGCACCGGCGGCGTGTAGTGGGCCCAGTCGATCTTGAACTTGTTGGCGCGCGCCTCGGCCAGGGGCAAGCGCACGGTGTCGGACTTGTTCTTCAGATGCCGTTCGCGCGTGTTGGCGTAGTCCGCCTTGATTTCGGCGGCGAAGGCGTCGCGCAGGTCGTTTGACAGCAGCTGGGTGCACACGCCGACCGCGCGCGAGGCGTCCTTCACGTGCACCACCGGGTGTTCGTAGTTCGGCTCGATCTTCACCGCGGTGTGGGCCATCGACGTTGTCGCGCCGCCGATCAGGAGCGGAATGGTGAAGCCCTGGCGCTGCATTTCCTTCGCCACGTGCGCCATTTCCTCGAGCGAGGGCGTGATCAGGCCGGACAGGCCGATGATGTCGGCCTTGTGTTCTTTAGCGGCATCGAGGATCTTCTGCGCCGGCACCATCACGCCGAGATCGACGATGTCGTAGCCGTTGCAGCCGAGCACCACGCCGACGATGTTCTTGCCGATGTCGTGGACGTCGCCCTTGACCGTGGCCATGACGATCTTGCCTGCGCTCTGCGCGTCGCCGGCGCGCTTGTCGGCCTCGATGTAGGGGATCAGGTGGGCCACCGCCTGCTTCATCACGCGGGCGGACTTCACCACCTGCGGCAGGAACATCTTGCCGGCGCCGAACAGGTCGCCAACCACGTTCATGCCGGCCATCAGCGGGCCTTCGATCACGTGCAGGGGGCGCGCGGCCGCGAGTCGCGCCGCCTCGGTGTCCTCGACGATGAACTGCGTGATGCCCTGGACCAGCGCGTGGCTCAGTCGCTCGTTGACCGGCAGGCTGCGCCAGGCCAGGTCCTCGACCTTTTCCTTCGCGCCACCCTTGACGTTCTCGGCAAAGGCGACCAGCCGCTCGGTCGAATCGGCGCGGCGGTTCAGCAGCACGTCCTCGACGCGCTCCTTCAGCGCGGGGTCGAGGTTGGCGTACACGCCCAACTGGCCGGCGTTGACGATGCCCATGTCCATCCCGGCCTGGATCGCGTGATAGAGAAAGGCGGTGTGGATCGCCTCGCGCACCGCGTCGTTGCCGCGGAACGAGAAGCTCACGTTCGACACCCCGCCCGAGATGTGCGCGTGCGGCAGGTTCTGGCGAATCCAGCGGGTGGCCTCGATGAAGTCCACCGCGTAGTTGGCGTGTTCCTCGATGCCGGTGGCGACCGCAAAGATGTTGGGGTCGAAGATGATGTCCTCGGCCGGGAAGCCGACGGTCTCGGTCAAGAGCTTGTAGGCGCGCGCGCAGATTTCGGTCTTGCGCGCGTAGGTGTCCGCCTGGCCCGTTTCGTCGAAGGCCATCACGATCACCGCCGCGCCGTAGCGCAGGCACAGCTTGGCCCGTTCGATGAACTCGGCCTCGCCTTCCTTCATCGAGATCGAATTGACGATGCCCTTGCCCTGGATGCACTTGAGGCCGGCCTCGATGACGCTCCACTTCGACGAGTCGATCATGATCGGTACCCGCGCGATGTCGGGCTCGGAGGCGATCAGATGGAGGAAGCGCACCATCGCCGCTTCGGCGTCGAGCATGCCCTCGTCCATGTTGATGTCGATGATCTGGGCGCCGTTTTCAACCTGCTGGCGCGCCACCGACAGCGCGTCGTCGTAGCGGCCTTCGAGGATCATGCGGGCGAAGGCTTTCGAGCCGGTGACGTTGGTGCGCTCGCCGACGTTGACGAACAGGCTGTCCTTGCCGACGTTGAACGGTTCGAGGCCCGACAGGCGCATCGCCGGTTCCAGCTTGGGTGGCTTGCGCGGGGCGACGCCTTCGACCGCCTTGGCGATGGCTGCAATATGCGCAGGCGTGGTACCGCAGCAGCCGCCGACGATGTTCAACAGGCCCGCGCGCGCCCATTCGCCGATGTGGGTCGCCATCTCGTCACCGCCCATGTCGTATTCGCCGAATGCGTTCGGCAGTCCGGCGTTGGGGTGGGCGGAGACGAAGGCGTCGGCCTTGTTGGAGAGTTCCTCGACGTACTGGCGCAAGAGATCGGGGCCGAGCGCGCAGTTGAGGCCAATCGACAGCGGCCGGGCGTGGCGCACCGAATTCCAGAAGGCCTCGCCGGTCTGGCCCGACAGGGTGCGGCCGGAGGCGTCGGTGATGGTGCCGGAGATCATCACCGGCAGCCGCAGCTTGTTGGTCTCGAAGTACTCCTCGATCGCGAACAGCGCCGCCTTGGCGTTGAGCGTGTCGAAGATCGTCTCGACCATCAGGACGTCGGCGCCGCCCTTGACCAGGCCGTCGATCGCCTCGAGGTAGGCGACGCGCAGCTGGTCGAAGGTGACGTTGCGGAAGCCCGGATCGTTGACGTCGGGCGAAATGGTCGCGGTGCGCGAGGTGGGGCCCAGCACGCCGGCAACGAAACGTGGCTTGTCCGGGTTCTGCGCAGTCGCCTCGTCGGCGGCCTCGCGCGCCAGCCTCGCGGCAGCGAAGTTGAGTTCCGGTACCAGGAATTCCATGTGGTAGTCCGCCATGGAAATCGAGGTGGCGTTGAAGCTGTTGGTCTCGAGGATGTCGGCGCCGGCGGCCAAATACTTGGCGTGGATTTCCTTGATGATCTGCGGCTGCGTCAGGCACAAGAGGTCGTTGTTGCCCTTCAGGTCGTGCGCAAAGTCGGCGAAGCGCTCGCCGCGATAGTCCGCCTCGCCCAGCTTGTACGACTGGACCATCGTGCCCATCGCGCCGTCGAGGACGAGGATGCGCTGGGGGAGCAGGGAATGCAGCAGGTCGGTGCGGGACATGGCAGGTAATCGGCTGGGCAATTGCGCATTATATCGGTTGGCGCCGGGCTCGCCGGTGATGCTATGGTGCAAGCATCGAGTCTAAACGGTGCCTGCCATGAAACATCTGGAACCTGCCGAAGCCCAAGCCTTTCTACAGGCGCACCCCGAGGCCGTCTTCATCGACTGCCGTTCGGAAATCGAATACCTGTTTGTCGGTCATCCGGCGGGCGCCATCCACATTGCCTGGCAGGACGGGCCCGACTGGGACGTCAACCCGGATTTTCTCGGCCACGCGCGCAAGGCGGCGTCGGCCAATCGTCCCGTGGTGCTGATCTGCCGCTCGGGACGGCGTTCGGTCGACGCCGGACGCTATCTCGAGAAATACGGTTTCCCCGAGGTATACAACGTCAAGCACGGTTTCGAGGGCGACATGGACGAGACGCGGCACCGCAGCACAAAGAACGGCTGGCGGTTCGATGGGCTGCCGTGGGAACAGACGTGACGGGGATTTTCAGCCCAGCGACACCCCAAGCCACGCACCGATGAAATAGGTTGCCAGTCCGGCTGCGCCACCGATGCCCAGCATGCGCAGGCCGGAGAGGACGGCGCGGCGGCCGGTGAACAGGCTCATGCTGGCGCCGACGGCGAACAGGCCTAACGTCGTCAGCCCGATCGAGACGGTGAGCGCCTGGCCGGAGCCGAACAGGAACGGCAGCAGCGGCAAGGCCGCGCCGGCGGTGAACGCGGCAAAAGACGAAATTGCCGCCACCCACGGCGAACCGAGCTCGTCGGGGTTGAGTCCGAGTTCCTCGCGCGCCAGCGTGTCGAGGGCGTGCTCGGGATCCTGCATCAGGGTATCGGCCAGGCGCCGCGCCTCGGTTGGGTCCATGCCCTTGGCGGCATAGATCAGCGCCAGTTCGGCGGCCTCTTCCTGCGGATACTCTTCCAACTCGTCGCGTTCGAGTCCGATCTGGTATTCGAACATTTCGCGCTGCGAACGCACCGACACATACTCGCCCGACGCCATCGAGAACGCGCCCGCCAGCAGGCCAGCCACGCCGGTCAGCACGATGATGGACGGTTCGGGCGCGGCGCCGGCCACGCCGTAGATCAGCGCCGCGTTCGAGACCAGGCCGTCGTTGATGCCGAACACGCCGGCGCGCAGGGCGTTGCCGGCCGCGCCGTTCTGGTGGCGTTTGCCGATGTCGTCGACGCGGGTCGGCATGGGGTGTGGCGCGTTCTGCGTGTAGAGCGCCATGCCGCGCACCTTCATCGCTGCCAGCACGCCACGCATCGCGCGCGGCTTGAACACGCGGGTGAGCTTAGCCACCACCCGGGCGCGCAGGTCGGGGCGGAAGTCCTTCGGCGGCGAGGCTCCTTTTTTCGCGATGAGGGCCAGCCAGATTCCGGCCTGATCGTCGGCCGCCTGCGCCAGTTCGTTGAACAGTGCTTCGCGGGGCGTGCCGCGCTCGCACTCGGCCACCACGCGGTAAAGCCACGCCGACTGCTTTTCCTCCTGCCAGGATTCGTAGGGATCGCTCATGCGGGCTGCCTCCGGTATTGAATGGCTTCGGCGAGATGCGCCGGCATGATCACGTCGCTGTCCGCCAGATCGGCCACGCTGCGCGCCAGCTTGAGCACGCGATGGTAGGCGCGCGCCGACAGGTTCAAGCGGGTGATCGCCTGCTTGAGCAGGGTTTCCCCTGCCGCATCCACCCGGCAGAACTTTTCCACCTCCTGCGTGCCGAGCGCGGCATTGGGCTTGCCCTGCCGTTGCATCTGCCGCGCGCGCGCCGCGTGGACGCGGTCGCGTATCGCGGCGCTGGGCTCACCTGCGCCGGCCTGCATCAGTTCATCCTGCGTCAGAGCCGGCACATGGATCTGGATGTCGATGCGGTCGAGCAGCGGGCCCGAAATGCGTGCGCGGTAGCGTGCAATCTGATCCGGCGTGTCGCGGCAGGCCTGGGTGGGGTGGCCGAGATAGCCGCAGGGACAGGGGTTCATCGCGGCGACCAGCTGGAAACGGGCGGGGAAATCGGCCTGCCGCGCCGCGCGCGAAATCGTGATGCGTCCGGTTTCCAGCGGTTCGCGCAGCACTTCCAGCACCTGCCGCGAAAACTCCGGCAGTTCGTCGAGGAACAGCACGCCGTGGTGCGCCAGCGAGATCTCGCCTGGCCGCGGGTTGCCGCCGCCACCCACGAGCGCCACCGCCGAGGCGGTGTGGTGCGGTGCGCGGAACGGGCGGCGCTGCCAGTGTTCGTGTCGAAAGCCGCCGTTGAGCGAAGCGACCGCGGCCGCTTCCAGCGCCTCGGTCTCCTCCATCGGCGGCAGGATGCCGGGAAAGCGCGCGGCCAGCATCGACTTGCCGGTGCCGGGCGGTCCCGCCATCAGAACCGAATGGCCGCCGGCGGCGGCGACTTCGAGCGCGCGCCGGGCGGCGGCCTGGCCCTTGACGTCGGCAAAGTCGGGATAATCCGGCGTCGCAGGGCTCGGGTCCGACACGGGTTCAAGGAGCGTGCCTTGACCCGCGAGCCAGGCGCAGACCTCGAGCAGGCTCGTCGCCCCGTGGGTCTCGACGCCGCTGGCGAGCGCGGCTTCGCTCGCCGAGGCGGCCGGCAGCACCAGTTTGTGGCCGGCGGTACGCGTCGCCAGCGCCATTGCCAGGGCGCCGCGCACCGGGCGCAACTCGCCGGTCAGCGCCAGCTCGCCGGCGAATTCGGCATGTTTGAGCTTGTCAGCGGGTACCTGCCCGGAGGCGGCGAGGATCGCCAGCGCGATCGGCAGGTCGAAGCGTCCGGATTCCTTGGGCAGGTCGGCCGGCGCGAGGTTGACGGTGATTCGTCGCGCCGGGAATTCGTAGCGCGCGTTCTGGATCGCCGCACGCACGCGGTCACGCGCTTCCTTCACCTCGGTTTCCGGCAGCCCGACCAGCGTGAAGGCCGGCAGCCCGTTGGCGAGATGCGCCTCGACCACCACCTCGGGCGCATGCATGCCGTTCAACGCCCGGCTTTTGACGACGGCGACAGCCACGTGTTCAGTCTTCGGTTTCGCGCTGCTGCTTTTCCAGTTCGGCCAGGCGCGCTTCCAGTTGCGCCAGCTTCTCGCGCGTGCGCGCCAGCACCTCGGTCTGCACGTCGAATTCCTCGCGGCTCACCATGTCGAGCTTGCCGAGCATCGAGGTCACCCCGGCCTTGAGATTCTGTTCAATGTCCTTGGCGGGCGATTGCTTGAGCAGGTCCCCCAGCTTGTTGACCAGATCGTTGATGAATGCGGGGTTGGGGAAATTCGGATTCATGACAGCCTCCAGTGATTGCGAGAGTGTAGCAAGCACTGGACATGTGATGCAGCACAGGCATGCGCTGCGTCATACGGCACAAAGAGTGTGCATGGCGTTTCCGTGGCGCACCATGGGAGTGCCGTCTATTCGGCTTTCATCCATGCCGTGAGTTTAACCATCTGTTTTTTAACAACTAAAAAGCTGGCATAGCTTATGCTCAACGAGAAGTGCGATTTTGCGCGCCCTCATTGAAACAGGAGAAATTCATGAAAAAACTTGTACACGCTTTGGTTCTGACCGGTCTGGTGGGCGTGCCCGCCTTCGCCATGGCTGACGAGCCGGCTTCGCCGCACACGCTGACCGCCAACATCGGCCTCACCAGCAACTACGTCTTCCGCGGCATTTCGCAAACCGGCGGCAAGCCTGCCATTCAGGGTGGCTTTGACTATACGCACGCCAGCGGTCTCTACCTTGGCACCTGGGGCTCCAACGTAAGCTGGCTTACTGGATTCCAGGGTTACACCAGCGGCAGCATGGAACTCGACCTTTACGGCGGCTACCGCAATAGCGTCGGACCTGTCAGTTATGACGTGGGGGCGATCCGCTACATGTACCCAGGCAGTAAGAATGGCGGGACGCTTCCTGGTGCCTGGACCTCGGAGGCTTATGCCTCTTTAGGTTGGAAATGGTTCACCGCCAAATATTCCTACTACCTGAGCGACTCGGTGTTTGGCGTCGGTCCGAATGCCAATGGTTCCGGCTACCTGGATATTTCCGGCAGCCTGCCCGTCGCAGACACCGGCCTGACCCTGGGTGCGCATTGGGGGACCTTCAACTTCAAGAACGATTCTCAATATGCTGCCGTGACGCCGGACTACAAGGACTGGAAGGTCAGCGCAACGTATGACCTGGGCAAGCTGGCCAAGCAGACGACCGGTATGACCCTGGGCGTCGCGTACACCGACACCAATGCCGAGAAGGGTTTCTGGACTGACGCAAACGGCAAGTATCTGGGCAAGGCTGCGACCACCGTGTGGATTTCCAAGGCGTTTTAATTAGCTGACCCATCGGAGCGGTGCAAGCGCCCGCTCCTTTTTCCCTCGTCAAAATTCTGGGAGACGACATGAAATTCGTAACGGCAATCATCAAGCCGTTCAAGCTGGACGAAGTGCGCGAGGCGTTGTCCGCCATCGGCGTCACTGGCTTGACGGTTACGGAAGTGAAGGGGTTTGGGCGGCAGAAGGGCCATACCGAGCTGTATCGCGGCGCGGAATACGTGGTCGATTTTCTGCCCAAAGTGAAGATTGAAGTGGCCATCAAGGCCGAGTTGCTGGAGCGCGTGATCGAGGCGATCGAGAAGGCGGCCAACACCGGCAAGATCGGCGACGGCAAGATTTTTGTCACCAGCCTGGAGCAGGTCGTGCGCATCCGCACGGGCGAATCCGGCCCCGACGCCCTGTGAGGAGCATAAACATGAAAAAGCTATTCGCTTCGTTGGGCCTGATGTTTGCCCTGCTGTCTCCCAATCTGGTCCTGGCTGAGGACGCCCCCGTTGCCCCCGCAGCGCAGGCGACCGAAAGCCAGGCCGCGCCGGCTGCCGCTACGGCGACAGAGGCCGCTCCGGCGCCTGCCGCTGCGGCCCCTGCGGCTGCACCTGCCGCCCCTGCGGCCGCACCGACGCCCAACAAGGGCGATACGTCCTGGATGCTGCTGTCGACGGTCCTGGTCATCATGATGTCGATCCCCGGACTCGCGCTGTTCTACGGCGGCCTGGTGCGCAGCAAGAACATGCTGTCGGTGCTGATGCAGGTGTTTTCCATCTTCTCGCTCATCGTGGTCCTGTGGGCGATCTATGGTTATTCGCTGGCATTCACCGAGGGCAATGCCTTCTTCGGCGGCTTCGACCGGTTGTTGCTGAAGGGCATCTTCAATTCGGCTGACGGCAGCGTGGCGAATGCGGCAACCTTCAGCAAGGGCGTGGTGATTCCGGAGTTTGCCTTTGTCGCCTTCCAGGCCACGTTCGCGGCCATCACGGTTGCGCTGGTCGTCGGCTCGTTTGCCGAGCGCATGAAGTTCTCGGCGGTGCTGCTGTTCTCCGCGCTGTGGTTCACGTTCTCCTACATCCCCATGGCGCACATGGTGTGGTTCTGGACCGGTCCGGATGCGATCACGGATGCCGCCAGCCTGGCGACGGAAACGGCGAAAGCGGGCTGGCTGTTCCAGAAAGGTGCGCTCGACTTCGCCGGCGGCACGGTCGTGCACATCAATGCCGCGATCGCGGGTCTGGTCGGTGCGTTCGTGGTGGGCAAGCGCATCGGCTACGGCAAGGAATCGATGACGCCGCACAGCCTCACCATGACCATGGTCGGTGCCTCGCTGCTGTGGGTGGGCTGGTTCGGTTTCAACGCAGGTTCTGCGCTGGAAGCGGGCGGCACGGCTGCACTGGCGTTCATCAATACGCTGAATGCGACTGCAGCGGCTGCCTTGACCTGGAGCTTTGCTGAATGGCTGCTCAAGGGCAAGCCCTCCATGCTGGGTGCGGCGTCAGGTGCAGTGGCCGGTCTGGTCGCCATCACCCCGGCCTGCGGCTGGGTTGGCGTGGGCGGCGCGCTGGCCATCGGTGCGCTGGCAGGTGTGGTATGCCTGTGGGGTGTCACCGGGCTGAAGAAACTGCTGGGTGCTGACGATTCGCTGGACGTGTTCGGCGTGCACGGCATCGGCGGCATCCTCGGCGCACTGCTGACGGGTGTGTTCAACAACTGGAGCCTCGGCGGCACGGGCATCGTTGACTATGTGAACAACACCGTGGTCAACACCGATATGGCGGGTCAGCTCTGGATCCAGGCGCAAGCCGTTCTGACTGCGCTGGTCTGGTCGGGTGTGGTGGCGTTCATCTGCTACAAGCTGGTGGATATCACCATCGGCCTGCGTGTGCCGGAAGAGCAGGAGCGCGAAGGGCTGGATACCACCCAGCATGGCGAGCGCGCCTACTCGATGTAAGCCTTCCTTTTTCCTGCGGAAGTTTGGGGCGCCCTGCGGGGCGCCCTTTTTGTTGGCGATCAACCCACATTCACGCCGCCGCTCAATGCCCCGGCAAGGTTTTTGATGTGTTCACCCATGCCGTCCGCTTATAGCAGAGCCTGCTCTCGTTCAGATTGGGGACAACCGCTCTTGATGAATTCCCGTGCCGGTCCCCCCTCCTTTCATGTAGGCCAAAACGGTGCATGTGCCCACACATTTCGCACTAAAAGAATGCCCGCTGTACGCTGGAAAAACAGAGGTTGGTTTTTGATTAATGCTTTGTATTCATGTGGATAGATTGACGCTCAAGCCATGGCATGGGGGTTGCTAAGTGTTCATTGAATATTACGAATATTCACTTCAGTAATACCCCTTAACCAAGGAGCCCACCATGAATGTGAAGCACATCAGAAGCACCCTGAAGACGCTGTTCACCCGGCTGGTAATCCCTGCCGCCGCGGCCATGTCCATTTCGGCCCATGCCGCCCAGCCCCTCAAGATCGGTTACAGCGACTGGCCGGGCTGGGTGGCCTGGCAGGTGGCGATCGACAAGGGCTGGTTCAAGGAAGCCGGGGTCGCAGTCGACTTCGAGTGGTTCGATTATTCCGCCTCCATGGACGCCTTCTCGGCCGGCAAGATCGACGCCGTGACCATGACCAACGGCGATACCCTGGTGACCGGCGCGGCCGGCGGCAAGAGCGTCATGATCATGCTGACCGACTACTCCAACGGCAACGACATGATCGTCGCCAAGCCCGGCATCAAGTCGCTGAAGGAACTCAAGGGCAAGAAGGTCGCCGTCGAACAAGGTCTGGTCGAGCACCTGCTGCTGCTCAATGGCCTGAAGAAGGCCGGCATGAAGGAATCGGACGTGACCCTGGTCAACGCCAAGACCAACGAGATGCCGCAGGTCCTGGCCTCCGGCGACGTCGCCGCGGTCGGCGCGTGGCAGCCGATCGCCGGCCAGGCCATGAAGTCCGTGCCCGGCTCGCGCCCGGTCTATACCTCGGCCAACGAACCCGGCCTGATCTACGACGTGCTCGCGGTCAACCCGGCCAGCGCCAAGCAGCACAAGGCCGAATGGCTGAAGGTGGTCAAGGTGTGGGACCGCGTCGTGAAGTACATCAACGATCCCAAGACCCAGCCCGACGCGGTCAAGATCATGGCGGCCCGGGTCGGCGTCACGCCGCAGGTCTACCTGCCCCTGCTCAAGGGCACGCATCTGTTGAGCCTGGAAGACGGCAGGAAGGTCTACGTCAAGGCTGCCGGCTTCGGCTCGCTCTATGGATCGTCCAAGGTGGCCGACGACTTCAACGTCGCCAACGGTGTCTACAAGGCGCACCAGGACGTCGACAGCTATATCGACCCGTCCTTCACCAACGCCAAGTGACGTGCTGACGGGTCCAGCCTGACAACGGAGCAGAGACAAGCATGATTTCCAGACTTTTCGGTCGCGGCGCGGATGTTGAAGCGCGCAAGCGCACGCTGCTCGGGATCGGCTCGTTCGTGTTGCCGTTGCTGGCCTGGTGCCTCATCAGCTACACCCCGTTCATCTGGCATCCCAAGGTGCTCGTCACCGATGCGGGCGGCGTGGATTACTTCCAGGTCGACATGCTGGTGGACAAGGCCATGTTCAAGGAAGAGGTCGCCAACATGCAGCAGGCGCACCTTGCCCTGCCCCAGGGCCGGCCGTCCAACCCGATTTACCTGCCGGCGCCCGACGACGTGGCGAAGGCCTTCTACAACGGTTTCGTCAATCCGCCGAGCAACACCGATGTGCCCTCGATGCCCGCCAGCCTGTGGCACAGCATCCAGATCATCTTCTGGGGCTTCCTGATCTCGTCGGTCATCGGCGTGCCGCTCGGCGTCCTGTCCGGCACCTACGCCCCCCTGGGCCGCCTGAACGAGCCATTCATCGAATTCTTCCGCTACCTGCCGGCGCCCGCCTTCGGCGCCCTGGCAGTGGCCATCCTGGGCATCTACAACGGTCCCAAAATCGCGATCATCGTCATCGGCACGCTGTTCCAGCAGGTGCTGATCATCGCCAACACCACCCGCAAGCTGGAGACCACCCTGATCGAGGCCGCCCGCACCCTGGGCAGCAGGAACCTCAAGCTGCTGACCAAGGTGGTGGTGCCGGGCATCCTGCCCGACCTCTATCGCGACCAGCGCATCCTGCTTGGCTGGGCCTGGACCTACCTGATCGTGGCCGAACTGATCGGCACCAGCTCGGGCATCACCTGGTTCATCACCCAGCAGGCCCGCTACCAGCATTTCGACAACGTCTACGCCGCCATCATGACCATCGGCATCATCGGATTCGGCAGCGACCTGATCCTGGCCCGGCTCGGCCGGC
>JAJXTE010000132.1 GCA_021784115.1 Pseudomonadota bacterium
CGGCAAATCGCCATCAACAAGGTCGGCATCAAGAGCATTCGTCACCCGATCCGGGTCGCTGACAAGAACGACGGCGTCCAGCACACCATCGCCACCTTCAACATGTACGTGTTCCTGCCGCACAACTTCAAGGGCACCCACATGTCGCGCTTCATCGAAATTCTCAACACGCGCGAGCGCGAGATTTCGGTCGAGAACTTCGAGGGCATGCTGCGCCAGATGGTCGAACGCCTGGAGGCGGAATCGGGTTACATCGAGATGACCTTCCCCTACTTCGTCAACAAGGCCGCGCCCGTCTCCGGCGTGCAGAGCCTGCTCGATTACGAAGTCACGTTCATCGGCGAGATCGAGAACGGCAAATACACCCACACCACCAAGGTGCTGGTGCCGGTGACCAGCCTGTGCCCCTGCTCGAAGAAGATCTCCGACTACGGCGCCCACAACCAGCGCTCGCACGTCACCGTCAGCGCGAAGACCAACGGCTTCCTGTGGATCGAGGACCTGGTGCGAAAGGTGGAAGACCAGGCCTCGTGCGAACTGTTCGGCCTGCTGAAGCGGCCGGACGAGAAATACGTCACCGAGCGCGCCTACGACAACCCGAAATTCGTCGAGGACATCGTGCGCGACGTCGCCGCCGCGATGAGCGCCGAGCCGCTGATCGATGCCTACGTGGTGGAAGCCGAGAATTTCGAGTCCATCCACAACCATTCCGCGTACGCGCTGATAGAACGCGACAAGACCAAGCAATAAGGTCCGCCCCGCCAAAGCAACAGGGCCTGCATTGCAGGCCCTGTTGCTTTGTATCCATCCATTCAATACCGCTGCGTCAGCGTCATCGTTTGCCCGTCGCGCTTCATGTCCATGCGGTTCAAGAAGCTCATCCCGAGGAGCGGCACATTCAGCCCGGATTCCACCACCAGGCCCTCCACCTGGCTGACGCTGATGCCGCCAATCTTGACCGTGTTGAACGTAACGCGCCAGGCGGGCACCATGCCCGCAGCCGTACCGACACCGACGGCTTGGCCGGCCTTGTAGTCAAGCCCGATGCGGCGGGCCTCTGCCGCGTTGATGGCGATCGACGTGGCGCCCGTGTCGACCAGAAAGCTCATCGGATAGCCGTTGATCGAGCCCGCCGCGGCAAAGTGTCCGCGCGCATCGGCGGCAAGCGAAACGCTCCGGCGCGCGTCCGTTGCCGCGCCCCCCGCGAACGACTGCCCCATGCTCAAGGTACGGCGCTTGCCGTCGACTTCGAAGCTGGCGCTGTCCGAATCCGCAGCCAGCAGCTTCACGCCGCCCATCGACTGCCCTGCGCTCAGCGTGCGCGGCTTGCTGCCGTCGATCGTGACAATAGCCTTGTGCTTGAAGAGGCCCACCACCGACACGCTGGTCGCCCACGCTGTCGTGCAGGGGAACGCACCTGCCGTTAAGATGAGCGTGATTGTTGCCGCTTTAGCGGCTTTAGAGCGTGGTTGTTGCCGATTCATCGTCTTTACAACCACGGCCTGCCCCTCGCGGGCGCAATCACAGCGTGCCCCTTGCGGGTAGAGCACTGAAGTTTTTTGCCGGAAGGCCATCATGCATCCTGTCCTGATTTTTCGTCATTCGCCCACCGAAGGGCCGGGCTACTTCACCACGTTCCTGGATCGGCACGGCATTCCCTGGAAGCTCGTGCGCATCGACGCCGGTGATGCGGTGCCTGACAACCTTAACGGTATCTCCGGTGTCTGCTTGATGGGGGGGCCAATGAGCGCGAACGATGACCTGCCCTGGATCCCTCCCGTTCTCGCGCTGATCCGCCAGGCGGTCTCCTCGGACATTCCGGTGATCGGCCACTGCCTCGGCGGACAACTGATGGCGAAGGCGCTGGGCGGCTCCGTCAGCGCCAATCCGGTCAAGGAAATCGGCTGGGGCGATGTCCGCATCACCGACACCGATGCCGCGCGCCCCTGGCTGGGTGATACGCGAGCCCCCATGCGGGTCTTTCACTGGCACGGCGAAACCTTCAGCCTGCCGCCCGGCGCCACCCGCATTCTCGACAGCGCTTTTTGCGCGAACCAGGCCTATGTGCTGAACGATCGCCACATCGGCATGCAGTGCCATGTCGAAATGACACCCGAACTCATCGTCAGCTGGTGCGACAACGGCGCCGCCGAAATCGCCGCCAACAACGGCCCCGGCGTGCAATCTCCGGGCGACATCCAGGCGGATCTGTCCGCCCGCACGGCCCAACTGCACCGGCTGGCGGACAAAATTTATTCCCGCTGGATTCAAGGGCTTAGGAAACAATCCTGAAGCCCTCCCGGGAACACCGCTAGACAGCCGCGTGGCGCGGCGTAGGATAGGCACCGGAGTCAAATCCAGTCTGAAAAGCTATATCGAGTGATAACGGAGGATTTATGCAAAACGTCGATTACGCCAACTTCGATTTCGGCGAACGCCTCAACAGTTTCATCCAGGAAGTGATGAATTTCGGTGGCGCGCCCCGCACCGAATCCGACCTTACCGAAGGCCAGAAAGTCTTCGTCCGGGCAGTCAAGCGCGAAATGGTCAAATACGCCGACCCCAACCGCCACGGCTACCCGCACAACCTGCTGGAACAGATGGAATCCTTCACCCGCACCATCGGCGACCTGCACAACTCGTATTTCGACGCCGGGATGCGCAAGGTCAGCGACTGTCTCTACAATCGCTGGAAGATGCTTTACGAGGAAACCAAGAAGCTGGCTGCCGCCGGGGCCGACACCAAGCCCGCCTGGGTCGACGTGATCAAGACGGAGCAGACCGACATGCCGGCCTTCTTCGACGCGTGAGGCATTGTTCTTAAAGTCAAAAAAGCCCGGGGTTCCCGGGCTTTTTACATGCGCACTTCAATATCAAACCCGCTTATCCTCAAATAAAAATAAAGGATTATTCAGGCGTCACCCCCGGTGCTATCCTGCCCAGACTCTAATACCCCCATCAAGTCTGAGGAGACAGCATGTCCAAACTGGTACGCCCCCACGGCGGCGGTGAACTCAAACCCCTGCTGCTGACGGGCGACGCACTCGCCGCCGAAAAAGCCCGCGCCGCCTCGCTGCCCAAAGTCAAGATGAGTTCCCGCGAGACCGGCGACCTCATCATGATGGGAATCGGCGGCTTCACTCCGCTCGACGGCTTCATGACCAGGTCCGACTGGCAGGGCGTGTGCGACGGGTACAAGATGGCCAACGGCCTGTTCTGGCCGATCCCCGTCACCCTGTCGACCGACGACGAGACCATCAAGGACGGTGACGACATCGCGCTGGTCGACAGCGAGTCCGGCGAAATCATGGGCACCATGAAGGTGACCGACAAGTACACCATCGACAAGGCCCACGAGTGCATGCAGGTCTACAAGACCACCGACCTCGAGCACCCCGGCGTCAAGATGGTCATGGCGCAGGGCAAATACAACCTGGCCGGCCCCGTCAAGGTGCTGTCCACCGGCACCTTCAAGGAAGAATACGGCGAACAGTTCATGACGCCGGCCGAGACCCGCGCCAAGTTCGAACAGATGGGCTGGAGCAAGATCGCCGCCTTCCAGACCCGCAACCCGATGCACCGCTCGCACGAGTACCTGGCCAAGATCGCCATCGAGACCATGGACGGTGTGCTGGTCCACTCGCTGCTCGGCGCGCTGAAGCCGGGCGACATCCCCGCCGAGGTGCGTTCCGAGGCGATCAGCGTGCTGGTCGAAAACTACTTCGCCCCCAACACGGTGATCCAGGCCGGCTACCCGCTCGACATGCGCTACGCCGGTCCGCGCGAAGCCCTGCTGCATGCCCTGTTTCGCCAGAACTACGGCTGCTCGCACCTGATCGTCGGCCGCGACCACGCCGGCGTCGGCGACTACTACGGTCCCTTCGACGCCCAGAAGATTTTCGACGAAATCCCCAAGGGCTCGCTCGAAACCGTGAACATGAATATCGACTGGACCTTCTGGTGCAAGAAGTGCGGTGGCATGGCCTCGCAGCGCACCTGCCCGCACACCAAGGACGACCGCATCCTGCTGTCCGGCACCAAGGTGCGCTCGATGCTCTCCGAAGGCCAGGATCTGCCGGTCGAGTTCAGCCGTCCCGAAGTCGCCAAGGTCCTTCAGAAGTACTACGCGGGCCTCTCCGCCGAGCAGAACGTCAAGGTCGAGCTGAAAGGCCACTCGGCCGCATGATTTTCCCAGACGGCAATATTGCTGAACGGGTTTATCCCGGCAGGCATGAAATGCCGGACGGGACAAGGGTTTTAGGACACGAGCCTACCGGAAGCGGATTCGCGATACGCCCCGGCCAAGGACGGGTTCAGTTCTAAGCGGACCGCGACGTACGCGGATTGTTAGCTAACTTTAGGAGACTGTAATGCCAACCTATGTTCGTACCGACAAGTGCGACGGCTGCAAGGGTCAGGATAAGACCGCTTGCATGTACATCTGCCCGCACGATCTGATGAAGCTGGACAAGGACGGTTCGGAAACCGGCCACGCCATG
>JAJXTE010000133.1 GCA_021784115.1 Pseudomonadota bacterium
TCGGCTCGACCGAGACGCAGATCATTTTCGACGACCAGGGCAAGATCAAGGAGATCGTGCCGGTGATCCGCAACGACGCCCACCGCATCATCGAGGAATGCATGCTGGCGGCCAACGTCTGCGCCTCCGATTACCTGCACGAGAACAAGCAGCCCGCGCTGTTCCGCGTGCACGAAGGCCCGACGCCGGAGAAGCTCGCCGCGCTGCGCGGCTTCCTCGCCGAATTCGGCCTCGACCTCGGCGGCGGCGACAAGCCGCACGCCAAGGACTACGCCGCGCTGCTGGAGAAGATCAAGGACCGCCCCGACCACGGCCTGTTGCAGACCGTGATGCTGCGCTCGCTCCGGCAGGCGATCTACAGCCCCGACAACAAGGGCCACTTCGGCCTGGCGTACGAGGCCTACACCCACTTCACTTCGCCGATCCGTCGCTATCCCGACCTGCTGGTGCACCGCGGCATCAAGGCCGTGCTGCAGGGCGAGAAACTTCCTGCCAAGGGGCTGGCGGAAATCGGCCTGCACTGCTCCATGACCGAGCGCCGCGCCGACGACGCCACCCGCGACGTCGACGCCTGGCTGAAGACCTACTTCATGCAGGACCGCATCGGCGACGAATACAACGGCACGGTGAGCGCGGTGACCAGCTTCGGCATGTTCGTCGCGATCGACGAGATCTTTATCGAAGGCCTCGTCCACGTGTCCGAACTCGGCCAGGATTACTTCCACTACGACCAGGCCAAGCACATGATGCTCGGCGAACGGACGGGGAAAAAATATCGCCTGGGCGACCGCGTGCGCATCAAGGTGATGCGCGCCGACATCGAAACCAGCAAGATCGATTTCAGCCTGGTCACGGAAATCGAGTCGGTGCAGGAAGAAACCGCCGCGCCGAAGAAGAAGGCCAGCAGAAGCGGCGGCAAGCGGAAATGAGCGAGAAGCCCGCCGACAAACACGCCGCAGAAAAACTTATCTACGGCTTTCACCCCGTGCTGGCCCGCCTGCGCCAGGACCCCGCGGGGATCTTCGAAATCTACCTCGACCTGACCCGGCGCGACGCGCGTGCACGTGACCTGGTGCACCAGGCCAAAGACAACGGGGTCAAGTTGGCCCAGGTCGAAGCCGACCGGCTGACCCGTTTGGTCGGCAAGACCGCCAAGCACCAGGGCGTGGTCGCGCGCGTCAAGCCGGTTGCGCTGAGCCATTCGCTCGACGAGATTCTGGAAAACATCTCAGGCCCGCCGCTGCTGGTCATCCTCGACGGCGTCACCGATCCGCACAACCTGGGCGCCATCATGCGCTCGGCCGACGCCTTCGGCGCCCACGCCGTCATCGCGCCGAAGGACAACGCCGTCGGCATCAACGCCACCGTGGAAAAGGTCGCCTCGGGCGCTGCGGAGACCGTGCCCTACATCATGGTCACCAACCTCGCGCGCACCATCGAAGACCTCAAGGAACACAACATCTGGGTCATCGCCGCCGACATGGACGGCGACCAGCCGCTGTCCGGCATCGACGCCAAGACCGGCATCGCCTGGGTGCTCGGCGCCGAGGGTGCGGGCATCCGCCGCCTGGTCAAGCAAAGCTGCGACCAGGTCGCGCGCATCCCAATCGGTGGCACCGTGGAAAGCCTCAACGTCTCGGTGTCGGCGGCGCTGTGTTTGTATGAGACGGTGCGGCAGCGCGGTGAGTGAGTGCCTATGCACTCAATTGGCGGTTAAGGCAAAATCTCCGCCATGATTGCAGGGCAGAAGCTCACGATTTCCAAACTTGACGCGGCCAAGCGCGAACTTGAAACAGTTATTCGCTTGTACTTTGTTTACGGCGACCCAGTTTCTATACATACGCTCACGTCAGCTGCGTACAACGTCATTCGTGATGTCAATAAGAAACGAGGTGGCGCTCCACTTATTGCAAAAGACCAGTTTCTTGATTACATCAAGAAAGGTCACGAGAAAGAGGTTCGGGATCTCATAAATGCAGCCGAGAATTTTTTTAAGCATGCGGATCGCGACCATGAGGCCACTATCAATTTCAATCCAGCACAAAGCGAGTTTTTAATTCTTGAGGCGTGCGGCACTTATTACAAGTTGACTGGTGAGTTTCCACCACTGTTTAGGCTCTATCAAACGTGGTTTATTGCACATCATCAAACGCTGTTCAATTTCCAAAATGAACAAAAAAACGCAATAACTATGAGTGCAGAGGAGGTGATGAATGTGAGCAGAGAACAGTTTTTCACGTTGGTTTTGCCGGTGGTAATGAAGCTCTAAAAATGTTTTCGCTCTAACCGGGCAGCAGCGATTTACGCTAGTTCCTGCAAACGCAGCAAACGCGCCGCCTCTTCATCCCGCGCGTCGTCAATCTCCCGCATCACCCCCTCCAGATCGACTGGCGGCATTTCACATTCGAACCGGCCGGTGAGTTCGACCTCAGGATGCAGGCCACCGTGCTCGTACAGCGCCCAGATCTCCTCGGCGTATTGCGTTTCCAATAGCGCCGGGGCGAACTGCCCGAAATATGTCTTTAAATTGTCCACATCGCGCGCCAGCATCGCTTGCGCGTGATTGTTGCCGGCGGCGTCGACCGCCTGCGGCAGGTCGATGATCACCGGGCCGTCGGCGCCGACGAGGATGTTGAATTCGGACAGGTCGCCGTGGACGACGCCGGCGCACAGCATGCGCACGACTTCCCCGATCAGGGTGCGGTGGTGGGCGAGGGCTTCGTCTTCGGTGAACGACACGTCGTTGAGCCGGGGCGCGGCATTGCCGTCGGCGTCGGCCACCAGTTCCATCAGCAGGACGCCTTCGTGGAAGTTGTACGGCGTGGGCACGCGCACGCCGGCGGCAGCGAGCCGGTACAGCGCATCGACTTCGGCGCTTTGCCAGGCGGCTTCCTGCATCTCGCGGCCGAACTTGCTGCCCTTGGCCATGGCGCGCGCCTGGCGGCTGTTCTTGGTCTTGCGGTTTTCGGTGTAGTCGACAGCCTGGCGAAAGCTGCGCTTGTTGGCTTCCTTGTAGACCTTGGCGCAGCGGATCTCGTCGCCGCAGCGGACCACGAAGACCATGGCTTCCTTGCCGCTCATGAGCTGGCGCACGACGCCGTCGATCAGGCCGTCTTCGAGCAGGGGTTCGAGGCGTTTGGGGATTTTCATGAATGGTGAATGGGTTTATCTATGTGGCCGCATGGTTTTAAGGGGAGCGGCCGGGCCCTTCGACGGGCTCAGGGCGAACGGTGGTGAGGTTCGATCTGGATTGGAGACTAAACCGATAAATCAGCCGCGCACCTTGCGGTACGCCTCCAGCAGGCGCTGGTGGATCGCGCTGCCCTCGAAGTCGCTGCCCAGCCTGGTCAGCCCGAAGAAGCGTTCGTCCTGGTTGAACAGCGCGAACGCCTGCTCCAGAGTCTCGCGGCCGTACATCAGGGCGAGCGCGGATTCGAAGGGATTGGGGTCGTCGAGCTGCACGAGGTCGGCGATGCAGCGGTAGACCTTGAGGCGCGTATCGCTGCGCTGGCCGTACTGGGCGATCCAGGTGCAGCCTTCGAGAATGGCTTCGTCGTCGCCGAGGGCGAGCGCGAGCAGCAGTTTCAATTCTCCGACGCGCAGGTCGGTCCACGGTGAATCCGGATCGGGGGCGAGGCCGATCAGCACCGTGACCAGACGGTCGTCGGCCAGTTCGAGTTCGACGATCCGATCCAGCAACTCGGCGCATTCGGCGTCGCTGAGCTCGGGCAGGCGCGCAAGCGCCGGACGGATCAGGTTGCCGACGCTGTTGTTCTCGAATTCGAGTTCCTCGAACGGGTAGATCTCCGACACGCCGGGTACCAGGATGCGGCAGGCGTAGACGCCGAGGTGGGTGAAGTCGGCGATGTAGAGGTCGTGCCCTTCGGCGTGCAGCGCGTCGGTTGACCACGCGTAATCCTCTTCCGTGGTGGTGCCGAAATTCCAGTCGACGAAGTTGAAATCGGGGGTGTCGCGCAGGAATTGCCAGGAAATCACGCCGCTGGAATCGACGAAGTGGATTTCCAGGTTCTGCGGGTCGGCGATCTCGGTCTGGTCGAAGCCGGGGGCCGGGAAGCCTGCGAGCGAGTCCAGCGCGCGGCCTTGCAGCAGTTCGGTCAGCGCACGCTCCAGCGCGACTTCGAAGCGCGGGTGCGCGCCGAAGCTGGCGAAGCAGCCCTGGTCGTGGGGGTGCAGCAGCGTGACGTTCATCACCGGGTACTGGCCGCCGAGCGAGGCGTCCTTCACCAGGATGCCGAAGCCGGCTTCGCGCAGGCCGCGGATGCCGGCGGCAATGTGCGGGTAGCGGGCGATCACGGCTTCCGGCACGTCGGGCAGGCACAGGCCCTCTTCGATGATACGGAACTTGATGTGACGCTCGAAGATTTCGGACAGCGCCTGGGTGCGCGCTTCCATCAGCGTGTTGCCGGCCGACATGCCGTTGCTGACGTAGAGGTTGCCGATGAGGTTGACCGGGAAATACACGG
>JAJXTE010000134.1 GCA_021784115.1 Pseudomonadota bacterium
TGGTGCTGGAAGGCGTCGACGCGATGGGCTGGAAGCCGGTGGCCGAATGCGTGGATCCGGCGACGGATTACGATGCCGCGCGCGACATCCGGTTTTTCAACGATGCGCCATCGAGCTGGATCGCCACGCCACCGGGGGCGTTCTGCCTGTTTTTCCCCGAGGATGCGCACGCGCCGCTGGTGAGCAGGGGCTTGATCCGCAAGGTGGTGATGAAGATCGCGGTCTGATCAGTAGTGCGGCGGGATCTCGTCGCGCGGGGTGCGCGCCTCGTCCGGCCGCACGTCCTGCAGCTGCCGGTGCAGCAGACGGAGCTGCTCCTGCAACAGGTCGATCTGGGCCTGCTGGCGGACCACGGTGTGGTTCAGCGTCTCGAGCAGGTCTTCGGCGAAGGCGAGCTTGGTTTCGAGTTCGGTGAGGCGCGCATTATTCATGGCTGTTTGGCCCGGGGGAGCAGGGGGACGACGAGTTTTTCCAGCCGGGGATAATGCATCTGCCCGGCGATCTTGTGGCGGATGTGGCCATCGGTGTCGAGAATGAACGAGGTCGGCACGCTGGACACGTTGCCGAAAACCGCGGCCACCGAGGCGTTGGTCGGCGCGGCCTGGAAGGCGTAGCCCTTGTCCTTCATCCAGGCGGTGATCTTGTCCGGCGGGTCGTCGACGCTGATCGATACAACCTCGAACCCCTTGTCGCGGTAGTCGTGCCAGAACGCGTCGATCACCGGTTTCTCCTTGCGGCAATACGGGCACCAGGTTGCCCAGAAGTTCACCAGCACGACCTTGCCCTTGAGCGCATCGCTTGTCAGTAGCCGGCCATCGGTCAGCATGACCTGCCACGGCGCGACGGTGCGATTCTCGTCGCTGACCTCGGCCGGTGGCCGAAACCACAGGTACGCGATCAAACCCAGTAAAATCAGGGTCAGCGGACTTGGTGTCCATTTCTTGACAAAGGCGCGTCTATCCATGCTGTGGCTGAAATCGTTTCATATCGTAATGGTGGTCAGCTGGTTCGCCGGCCTGTTCTACCTGCCGCGCATCTTCGTCAATCTGGCGATGGAAACGAACGAAGCCGCTTACGACCGCCTGCTGCTGATGGCGCGCAAATTGTATCGGTTTGTCACGCCTATCATGTGGCTGACGCTGGTTACCGGCATCTGGCTGTGGCTGGCGTATTTTCCGCTCAGCATGAACTGGATGTGGGTGAAGCTCGCACTGGTCGCCGGGCTGGTTGGCTATCACCATGTCTGCAAGAGCCTGCTGCGTGCGTTCGAAGCCAGACAGAACACGAAATCACATGTTTGGTTCCGCTGGTTCAATGAAATCCCGGTGATCGTGCTGCTGCTCGTGGTGCTGCTCGTCGTGCTGAAGCCGTTTTAAGAATTTTTGAGAGACCTTTTTGAAGCCTGAACCCCGTCGCACCAAGACACCGCATCCCGCCCGCCCCGAGCGCGAGGCGCTGCCGCCTGCCAGCCATTTCGCCACCTGCCCGCGCGGCCTGGAGGCCTTGCTTGAGACCGAACTCGCCGCCGCTGGTGCGCAGGTGGTGCGCCAGGTGCCCGCCGGCGTGCTGTTCATGGCCGACGCCGCCGCCGAGATGCGCGCCAATCTGACCTCGCGCATCGCCACCCGCATTCTGCGCAAGGTCGGCTACACCCGCTACCGCAAGGAAGAGCATATTTACCGCGCCGCACTCGATCTGCCGTGGCCGGAGTGGTTCGACGTGAAGAAGACCATCGCAGTGAAGGTCGGCGCGCAGAATGCGCCGCTGAAGAGCCTCAACTTCATCACGCTGAAGATCAAGGACGCCATCTGCGACCGCTTCCGCGAGGAAACCCGCGAGCGTCCGAGCGTCGACACCGAAGCGCCCGACGTGCCGGTATATGCCTTCTTCACTCCGGACGCCGTGACCTTCTACCTCGACACCAGCGGCGAGCCCCTGTTCAAGCGCGGCTTCAAGCGCGAGGCGAGCGCGGCGTCGATCAAGGAGAACCTCGCCGCCGGCCTCTTGATGCTGTCCGGCTGGGAACCCGGCACGCCGCTGCTCGACCCGATGTGCGGCGCCGGCACCATCCTGCTCGAAGCGGCAGACATGGCGCTGAATCGGGCGCCGGGGCGAGGTCGGCATTTCGCCTTCGAGCATTACCGCGATTTCGATGCCGTTTTATGGAAGCGCATCAAGACTGAGGCGCAGGCGCAGGAGAAGCCACTGACGCACCTGCCCATTTTCGGCGCGGACCAGGACCGCTGGGTGCTCGACAAGGCCCGCAACAACCTTGAGGCCGCGGGCTATGCGGATGCGATCGAACTGAAAGTATCCGATGTGCTCGATCTGAAGGCACCCACTCCGGTGGGCACCATCGTGACCAACCCGCCCTACGGCGAGCGACTGGGCGAGGCCGAGGATCTGGCGGAGTGGTACCCGCTGCTGGGTGACTGGCTGAAGAAGAACTTCAGTGGCTGGGAAGCGTGGATCATCTCGGGTGACCCCTTGCTGCCAAAGTTGTTCGGACTCAAGGCCAGCCGTCGCATTCCGCTGTTCAACGGCCCGATCGAAACCCGCTTCCTGCAATACAGGATTGTCGCGGGCACGATGCGGCCGACCAAGCCTTCTGCGAGTTCATCCTGAGACGCCTGTGCTCACCGCATCGCTGCGCCTGATCGGCACCCTCGATGACGGTGCAGAGGTCTACCGCAGCTACTATCTGGTCGCTGATTTCGGACAGCACGCTAGCGGCAAGTCGTCGATCATCCCGCTGTCGCTCGGTGCGCCGATGCCGGACGACGACCATCTGGCGGTCGAATACGGCGGCGAGGAAGCCGCCCTGAAAGCCGCGACCGAAGCGATCAAGGCGCTGCCGGGAAATCAGGGGCTGGAGGTGCGGGTGGTGATCAACCCGGAATGAAAGCCAGGCGCTTGCGGGCGTGAGACAAAAAAAACAGGGTGCCGGGCACCCTGTTTTTGCGTCGCCTGGGCTCGCTCAGACGATGTCGAGATGGTCCAGTCCCGCCAGCATGTCGCGCCCCTTGGCTTCCTGGCCATGCAGCTTGATCTGCAGGCGCAGGTCGTTGAGGCTGTCGGCGTTCCGGAGCGCATCCTCGTAGGAAACCAGTCCGGCTTCATAGAGGTCGAACAGCGCCTGGTCGAAGGTCTGCATCCCGAGTTCGCGCGACTTCGACATGATTTCCTTGATCTCGTGCACGTGGCCCTTGAAGATGAGGTCGGAGATCAGCGGTGAATTGAGCAGGATTTCGACCGCGGCGACGCGGCCGGCGCTGCCCTTGCGCGGGAGCAGGCGCTGCGAGATGAAGGACTTCAGGTTGAGCGACAGGTCCATCAGCAGCTGGTCGCGCTTTTCCTCCGGGAAGAAGTTGATGATGCGGTCGAGCGCCTGGTTGGCACTGTTGGCGTGCAGCGTCGACAGGCACAGGTGGCCGGTTTCGGCAAAGGCGATGGCGTATTCCATTGTGTCGCGGTCGCGGATTTCGCCGATCAGGATGACGTCCGGCGCCTGGCGCAGCGTGTTCTTCAGCGCGGAGAACCAGTTGTCGGTGTCGATGCCAACCTCGCGCTGGGTGATGATGGACTTCCGGTGCTCGTGCACGTATTCGATCGGATCCTCGACCGTGATGATGTGGTCGCAGGCGTTCTCGTTGCGGTAGCCCACCATCGCGGCCAGCGAAGTCGACTTGCCGGTGCCGGTGCCGCCGACGAAGATGACCAGGCCGCGCTTGATCATCGCGACGTCGCGCAGGATGGGCGGCAGGTTGAGGTCTTCCATTTTCGGAATCTTGGTGTTGATCGTCCGCATGACGATGCCGACGCGCCCCTGCTGCACGAATACGTTGACGCGGAAGCGGCCGATCTCCGGCGGGCTGATCGCGAAGTTGGATTCGTTGGTGGCCTCGAAGTCTTTCCACTGCCGATCGTTCATGATCGAACGCGCGAGCTCGCTGGTGTGGGCGGGTGTCAGGCTCTGGTTCGAGACCGGGGTAATCTTGCCGTCGACCTTGATGGCCGGAGGGAAGCCGGCGGTGATGAAGAGGTCGGACGCGTTCTTCGCCAGCATCAGACGCAATAAATCATGGACGGTTTTTTCAGCGTTCATCTTTCAATCCTTAACCCAGAAATGCATCTTTGTTTTGCGCTGCATTGCGCGCCACGCCCGGCGCGATCACGTTTCGCCTGACCAGATCCTGCAGGTTCTGGTCGAGCGTCTGCATGCCGATGTTGCCGCCGGTCTGGATCGCCGAATACATCTGCGCGACCTTGTTTTCACGGATCAGGTTGCGAATGGCGGGCGTGCCGATCATGATTTCGTGCGCGGCGACGCGGCCGGCACCGTCCTTGGTCTTCAGCAGCGTCTGCGAAATGACCGCGCGCAGGGATTCGGATAGCATCGAGCGCACCATTTCCTTTT
>JAJXTE010000034.1 GCA_021784115.1 Pseudomonadota bacterium
GTGCTGGAGCAGGAGCATGTCGCCTGCGAGCCCGCCGCGCTGAACCTGCTGGCGCGCTCTGCGGCCGGCAGCATGCGCGATGCGCTGTCGCTGACCGACCAGGCAATCGCCTACGGCGGCGGCAGGGTGGAGGCGGCCGCGGTCGAGGCCATGCTTGGCACGGTGCGGCGCGACTACCTGTTCGACCTGCTCGACGCGCTGGCCGCGCACGACGGCGATGTGCTGCTGGAGAAGGCGCGGCAGCTGGCCGAACGCGGCATCGCTTTCGACGCGGCGCTGCAGGACCTCGGCAGCCTGCTCACCCAGCTGGCGCTGATGCTGCATGCGCCGGGCGCGCTGGAAAGCAGCATCGATGCCGAGCGCATGCAGACGGCTGCTGAAGCGCTCGACGCCGAGACCGTGCAGCTGTATTACCAGATCGCCTTGAACGGCCGCCGCGACCTGCCGTATGCGCCGGACGAGTTTTCGGGGTTTTGCATGACGCTGCTGCGCATGCTGGCGTTTGCTCCCGGCGCGGGGGGCGGTGCGCGACGGACGGCGGCGGTGGCCCGTCCGGCCTCCGCCCCGCGAGCCGCATCCGCAGCGCCGGCGGCCGCACCGGCGACGCCGCCCGGTGCTGCCCCCGCACCCGCCCCGACTGCCGAAGCCGGACCGGCCGCAGCAGCCGTGCCCGTCCAGGCGACCGCGACAGTCGAACCGGGCGCGCTGCCCGGTCCCGCGCTGACGGCCCGCGAGCCGGCGCCGAGCGGTGCCTGGGACTGGCTCGCCGTCGTCGCCGCCCTGCGCCTGGGCGGAATGGCCAAGATGCTGGCTGACCACTGCGAACTGGTATCGCAGTCCGGCGACGCGGTGACGCTGCGGGTGGGCGAGGCGCACAAACATCTGCTCGACCGCACCTATCAGGAGAAGCTGGTCGCGGCATTGCACGACAAGTACGGCGCGACGCTCAGGATCAACTTCGAGATCGGTGCCGCCGCGGAGCAGACGCCGCAGCAGGTCCGCACGCGCATCCGGGAGGCGCGCCAGGCCGAGGCCGTGGCCGCCATCGAGTCCGATCCATTCGTGCGCGAACTGGTCGACCAGTTTGGCGGCCAGATCGACACCACATCCATACAGCCATTAGGAGAATCAACATGATCAAGGGCGGCATCGGCAACATGATGAAGCAGGTCCAGCAGGTGCAGGAGAACATGGCCAAGATGCAGGCCAAGCTGGCCGAAATCGAGATCGAGGGTCAGAGCGGCGCCGGCATGGTCAAGGTGACGATGACCTGCAAGTACGACGTGCGCCGCGTCACCATCGACCCCAGCCTGATGACGGATGACAAGGAAATGCTGGAGGACCTGGTGGCCGCCGCGGTGAACGATGCGGTGCGCAAGGTCGAATCCACCGTGCAGGAAAAGATGGGCAGCGTGACCGCCGGCCTGCCGATTCCGCCGGGGATGAAGCTGCCCTTCTGATCGGGCCGGAACAGCGAGATGCAACCCGCCGCGCTGGAAAACCTGATCGGCGCCCTGCGCGTGCTGCCCGGGGTCGGTCCCAAATCGGCGGCGCGCATGGCCTACCATTTGCTGCAGCGTGATCGTCGCGGCGCCGAACAGCTGGCCGGCGCGCTCCATCATGCGCTGACGCATCTGCACCACTGCCGCCTGTGCAACAACTTTTCCGAGGCGGAAGTGTGCGAGGTCTGCACCAGCCCGCGCCGCGACAGGCGGCTGCTGGCGGTCGTCGAGATGCCGGCCGACTTCAACATGATGGAGGCCACGCAGAGCTACAACGGCCTCTATTTCGTGCTGATGGGACGGCTCTCGCCTCTCGACGGCATCGGCCCGCGCGAAATACATCTTGATCGCCTGATCAGTCGCGCGCTCGATGGCGTGGTCGAGGAAGTGATTCTGGCGACCAACTTCACGCCGGAAGGCGAGGCCACTGCACACACCATCGGCGAACTGCTGAAGGCGCGCGGCCTGAAAGTGAGCCGGCTGGCGCGCGGCGTGCCGGTCGGCGGCGAACTGGAATATGTCGACAGCGGCACGCTCGCGCAGGCCGTGCGCGATCGGCGCGCCGTTTGACATGACGCGACAGGCGTAACGGTTGATGTGGCGTGACCGCGTACTGTTTAACTGAATAGACACACAAATCGGATGACACGATGGACCTGACCGCACTGACTGCCCTGTCCCCCCTCGATGGCCGCTACGGCAGCAAGACCGCGCCGCTGCGCGATTTCTTCAGCGAATATGCGCTGATCAAGTACCGCGTCATCGTCGAGATCGAATGGCTGAAGGCACTGGCAGCGGAGCCTGCCATCGCCGAGGTGCCGGCGTTCTCGGCCGACGCCATCGCCTTGCTCGACGGCATCGCCGACCACTTTTCGGCGGCGGATGCCGAGCGCGTGAAGGTGATCGAGGCGACCACCAACCACGACGTCAAGGCGGTCGAGTATTTCCTCAAGGAAAAGACCAGGACGAATGCGGAAATCGCGGCGGTGTCCGAGTTCATCCACTTCGCCTGCACCTCGGAAGACATCAACAACCTGTCGCATGCGCTGATGCTCAAGGGCGCGCGCGATGCCGTGCTGCTGCCCGCGCTGGAAAAAGTCATCGCGCGCCTGACCGATCTGGCGCACGACCTCGCCGAGCTGCCGATGCTGTCGCGCACCCACGGCCAGCCGGCGTCGCCGACCACGGTGGGCAAGGAACTCGCCAACGTCGTCTATCGCCTGCGCCGTGCGTGGGATGCCATCGGCGCGACCGACCTGATGGGTAAGATCAACGGTGCGGTCGGCAACTACAACGCGCACCTGTCGGCCTATCCCGAGCTCGACTGGGAAGATTTCGCGCGCGAATTCGTGATGCATCTCGGCCTGACCTTCAACCCCTACACCATCCAGATCGAGCCGCACGATGCGATGGCCGAGCTGTACGACGCCATCGCGCGCACCAACACCATCCTCATCGACCTCAATCGCGACGCCTGGGGCTACATTTCGGTCGGCTATTTCAAACAGAAGGTGAAGGCAGGCGAGGTCGGCTCCAGCACCATGCCGCACAAGGTCAATCCCATCGATTTCGAAAACAGCGAGGGCAACCTCGGGCTCGCCAATGCGGTCCTGCGTCACCTGGCGGAAAAGCTGCCGGTCTCGCGCTGGCAGCGCGACCTCACCGATTCCACCGTGCTCAGGAACATGGGCGTCGGCTTCGGCTACAGCCTCCTGGCCTACGAATCCTGCCTGCGCGGCCTGTCCAAGCTCGAGGCCAACCCGGCCGCGCTGGCGGCCGATCTCGACGCCAACTGGGAAGTCCTGGCGGAGCCGATCCAGACCGTCATGCGCCGCTACGGCGTGGCGAATCCCTACGAGCAGCTGAAGGAACTGACGCGCGGCAAGGCCGGCATGACGCGCGAGACGCTGCACGTATTCATCGACGGGCTGGCGATCCCCGAGGCCGAGAAGGCCCGCTTGAAAACGCTGACACCGGCTTCATATACGGGAAAGGCGGCCGAACTGGCCAGACAGATTTAGGCCGGGGCGCATCGGCCCGGCAAACTGACGCGGAGTTTCCATGTCCGAACATGCCCTGGATGTCGGCCTCGCCGACTTCCCGCAACACGTCCTCGAAGAGTCGAAGCATCGCCCGGTGGTGGTCGATTTCTGGGCACCCTGGTGCGGCCCGTGCAAAGCGCTGAAACCCATCCTGGAAAAGCTCGCTGCCGAGTATGGCGGCAAGTTCCTGCTCGCCAAGATCAACGCGGACGAGAACCAGGAACTCGCGGCGCGCTACGGCGTGCGCGGGATTCCCAGCGTCAAGGCCTTCATCGACGGCGAGCAGTTCGACGAGTTTTCCGGCGCGTTGCCGGAGGGCGAGGTGCGGGCCTTCCTCGATCGCCTGGTTCCCGGGCCGGCCGATGAAGTGCGCCTGCAGGCGGCCGACGCGCGCATGGCAGGCGATCTGTCCGGCGCGCTTCAATTGCTCGCCGAAGCGTCGAAAATTGATCCCGGCCACATCGGCGTGCGGCTCGACGCGGCGGAAATCATGCTGGATCTGAACGAGGCCGACGAAGCCCGTCGCCTGATCGGGAGCATGCCAGACGACACCGATCCGCGCGTGCCGCAGCTCAAGGCGCGCCTGCAGTTCATGGGAACGGCCGGCGAGGACGAGGCTGCGCTGAGCGCGCGGGTGGCAGCGAACGGAGACGATCTGGAGGCCCGCCTCAAGCTCGCCAACCTGTATGTCGCGCAAGCGCAATACGAAGCGGGGATGGACCAGCTGCTGGAAATTGTCCGCCGTGATCGCGGCTTCGAGGACGACGTCGGCCGCAAGACGCTGCTGTCGGTATTCAATCTCCTCGGCGGCGGCGAACTGGTGACCCGCTATCGGCGCCTGCTGGCGAGCGCGCTTAACTGAGCGTTCCGGCATCCATGCGCCGTGCTTGAGTGCGCCCGTTTCTTTGCCCTATTCCCCGGCGTAGATCGACGCTGCAGCGAGCTCGGCATCGCTCATGCCCGCCACTGCCTGTGCCATGACGGCCACGCGTTCGCCCTGGGGCTTGCCGGCGCGGTAATCCAGCAGTCTCTGGAACATCGCGGCGCGCTTCAGTTCGCCGAGCGCGGGATTCGCGTCGACCCCCTGTCCAAGGGCACCGTGGCAGCTCACGCATTTTGCGGTGTAGACATCCAGTCCGTAAGGCTGGGCATCGGGCGGCAGCGCCGCCACGATCTCGGAAGGATCCGGACCACGCGTTGCGGCCTGGGACGCACGTTTACCGCCGGGAGGTGTGGCCTCTCCACAGGCGCCAAGCGCGGCAAGCAGAAACAGGATCGTGGCAAGCGAGACGAGTTTCATCGTGACCTCGTGAATTTGTTGGGACGAATGGGGAGCGCTGCATCACCATGATGCGTCCTGGGCGGGGGCGCTGATGTCGGCTGGTTCTGATTTCGTCATGTCAATTCAATCGATGGCCTGGTAGCGCACCGCGATGACGTCCACCTCGCGGCGGCCGTCGGGCGTCTGCACGCTGACGGTGTCACCCTCGCGTGCCCTCAGCAGCGCGCGCGCCATCGGCGAGATCCAGGCGATGCGGCCACGCCCCGCGTCGGCTTCGTCGATGCCGACGATGGCGTAGGTGGATTCGTGGTTGTCTTCATCCGCGACGGTGACGGTGGCGCCGAAGAACACCTGGTCGGTGCCCTCGCGGGTGGCGGGGTCGACGACCTCGGCGTGTTCCAGGCGCTTGGACAAAAAGCGGATGCGCCGATCGACTTCGCGCAGGCGCTTCTTGCCGTAGATGTAGTCGCCGTTTTCCGAGCGGTCGCCATTGCTTGCCGCCCAGGAGATGGTTTCCACCAGCTTGGGCCGCTCGACCTTCCACAACTGGTTGAACTCGGCGTCGAGCTGGGCGTAGCCCGCGGGGGTCATGTAATTCTTCGAACCGGCAGGCAACGCCGGCGCGGCGAGATCGTCCTCGTCGTCATCCGCTGCGTCGGTTTCCTTGACGAATGCTTTATTCATTTTGGATCGAGCAACCTTTGGGCAGGCGCCTTGTTCATCGGCCGAACAGATGGACAAGCAGCGAGAGCACCAGCGACATCAGGATGACGCTGGTGAAGGGGAAGTAGAATACCCCCCGCTTATGCCGGACCTGAACGTCGCCCGGCAGCCGGCCCAGCCCGAGGCGGTTGAGCCAGGGCGTGAGCAGGCCCAGCACCAATAACGCCAGAACGAGTGTGACCAGCCATTTCACCATGAAGGGATTTTAGCCGATGCCTCACCAGGAGACCCCGACTTTCTACGGGATGAATCCCGTGAAAGATCGTATGGACGCAGATCTGCCGCCGCAGTTTGAACGCACCCGCATTCTGCTCGACCACGACGAACAGGTGCGGCTCACGCGCGCGCACGTGCTGGTGGCCGGGCTCGGCGGCGTCGGCTCGTACTGTGCCGAGGCGCTGGCGCGTGCGGGAGTGGGGCGGCTGACCCTCATCGACCACGATGTGGTCGCCGTGTCGAACATCAACCGCCAGCTGCCCGCGCTGCTGTCCACCGTGGGGCAGCCGAAAGCCGAACTGATGGCCGCGCGCATCCGCGACATCAATCCGGCGTGCGAACTCACCGTGATCCGCGAATTCCTGATTCCCGAGACCGTGGCCGACATGGTGCCGGCCGACGTCGACTTCGTCATCGACTGCATCGACTCGCTCAACTGCAAGGTTGCGCTGGTGGCGACCAGTTTTGAGCGCGGCCTCAACGTCGCGTCCAGCATGGGGGCGGGCAACAAGCTCGACCCGACCCGCATTCGGATTGCCGACATTTCGAAGACCGAGATGTGTCCGCTCGCCTCGGTGATGCGCAAGCGGCTCAGGAAACGCGGCATTCCCAAAGGCGTGCTCACCGTTTTTTCCGACGAGGCGGGGCGCGCGCCCCTGCCGCCGCAGCCCGTCGAAGGGCGCGGTCGCGACCGCGCCGTCAACGGCACGATCAGCTACATGCCGCCGCTGTTCGGCCTGATGCTGGCGGGCGCAGTGGTGCAGCGGCTGATCCAGCCCTGAGCCGGCTCCGGGTTCGGGTGGCTACTGCTGCGTCGCGTCGTCCATCTGCTTGCGCTGCGCCTCGGTGGCGTCCCTGACCTGACCTTCGACCGCGCGCGCCCTTTCCACCGCCTGGATCTGCGTTTCGAATACCGGGTTGGGTTTGCGCGCGGTTTCAGGCTCCGGCGGGGGCGGCGTGCGGTCGCATGCGGCCAGCATCAGCACAAGCGGGAGCAGGGTCCATTTCATTTTGCATCCTCCAGTAATCGGGTCGGCAGGCCGTCGATGCTGACCTGGTTTTTCTCGCGCCAGTACTCCAGCAAACCCGTTGGCCCTTTCTTCTCGGCCCAGCGCGCGAGGGTGTCACGCTCGCCGGTGTAGCGGTATCTCGGCACGGCATAGCCGCACGAGGTCTGCACCGACTCGATGTCGAGCACGACAAGCTGCCGCTCGGCCGGGAGGTCGGGAAAGTGGCGGCGCAACACGCTCCATTCGTGATCCTGCCGGCGGACGGCGCGGCCGCGTCCATACACGCGCAGGATCAGCGGGTCGGCGTCGAAGCTGCACCACATCATTGTCATGCGGCCATCGTGCGCCAGGTGGGCCGCGGTCTCGTTGCCGCTGCCGGTGAGGTCGAGGTAGGCGACGCAGCGGTCGGAGAGAACGCGCAGGCTGTCCATGCCCTTGGGCGACAGGTTGAGGCGGCTGTCGGCCGTGCCGGTGGCGGTGAAAAAAATCTTCTGCGCACCGATGAAGGCGCGGTGCTTGTCTTCGAGCGCTGGATAGAAGCGCGCCATCAGTTGATCTGCTTCCTGATGAAGCCGGTGAGGATGCGCAGGCGCGTCACGCTGTCGTTCATCTCCAGCAGGTTCTGCCTGATGGAGAGCTTGAGCGGCAACACTTCCGACAAGCGGTAGCCCACCCACACGGCATCGCCGAAATCGTGTGGCACGGGGAAATGCGCATCGCCGTATTCGTCGATGATATGGCGCAGGATTTCGACGGCCAGTTCGAGGTCACGCGGGACCGCCACGGCGGGTTCGGCGCTGACGGTGTCGACCGTGCCAATCAGCAGGCCATTGGGTTCGGTACGCGTATGACGGATGACGAAACGTTCTTGGGCATGGGTCTCGATATGCAGGATGCCGGTTTCCGGCATGTCCCATCCGGTGACCTGCACCTGCGTGCCAACGGAGTACGGCGTAGCCGGCGTGCCGGTCTCCGTGCCTTCGCGGATGGCGCAGATGCCGAACGGCGTGTTGTCGGCGATGGCCTGCTTGACCATGTCGAGATAGCGCTGCTCGAAGATTCGCAGCGGAAGCCGTCCGCCGGGGAACACCACCGTATTGAGCGGGAATAGCGGCAGGCCGGCCGGTTTGGGGGTGGCGCTCACCGATCGTCGCCCCAACGCGCCGTCAGCGCGTGGCCAATGCCCAGCTGGTCGAGGATGCGCGCGACGATGAAGTCGATGATGTCCTCGACGCTTTGCGGCTGATGATAGAAGCCCGGGTTTGCTGGCAGGATGACCGCGTTCATCCTGGACAGCGCCAGCATGTTTTCCAGGTGCAGGGTGGAAAATGGGGCCTCGCGGGGAACGAGGATCAGCTTCCTCTGCTCCTTCAGCATCACGTCGGCGGCCCGCTCGATCAGGTTGTCGGACAGGCCGTGGGCGATGGCGGCGAGCGTGCCCATCGAACACGGGCAGACCACCATCGCATCGGCTGGATTGGAGCCCGACGCGACCGGCGCGTTCCAGTCCTCGCGGCCGAACACGCGCAGCTGGCCGTCGCGTGCCTGAAGGCCTTCGGACAACTGCTTTTCGAGGTCGCCCGCGCGCGCGGGCAGTGCCACGCCGAGTTCCTGCTTGGCGACGATGTGCGCGGCCTGCGAGACCAGCAGATAGACCTCCAGGTCGGCCGCCAGCAGGCATTCGAGCAGACGCAGGCCATAGGCCATGCCGGAGGCGCCGGACAGCGCGAGGGTGACGGTATTCAGGGGAGGATGCATGGCGCCGATTGTCGCCCGGATGATGCAGGAGCGGCAAGCATGCGCGTCACGATCAGGCCGTTTACCGCGCCAAAAACCAGCGCGGCGGCGGCGAATACTGGAAGCAGCTTGATCAGTGCGGCACTCGGCAACAGCCACACGCCCACCAGGGCGAGCTGCCCGCCGATGTGTCCGAATGCGGCCAGCACCGACAGGCTGACCGGGCCGAAATGGCGGCTGGGCAGGTGGCGCGCCAGAGCCAGCACCGACAGGCTGACGAGCGCGCCGGCGGACGACAGCCAGAAACCCGGCGCAAACAGGCTGCCCAGCAGCAGGCCGCCGGCCAGCACGCGCAGGCCCGACACCCAGGCTGCCGCGCGCCAGCCGTATTGCAGCAGCACCAGCAGGATGACGATGTTGGCGAGTCCCGGCTTCACCCCGGGAACCGGACTCGGCAGCGCCGCTTCCGCGAGGGTGAGGCCGATCGCCAGCGCCGCCAGCCGCGCGATGCGGCGGTCGTCGGCACTGACCGGCAGTTCAATAACCGAGCGTGTCATAGGCGGTGGTTCGTCCGCGGATTTCGAGGCTGACCTGATTGGGCAGGCACAGCGCCGCCTGGCCGGACTGCGTGAGCCAGCCTTGCTTGACGCACAGCTGGCGCGGCGACGGATCGCGCGCGATGCGGGCTCGGCCGGGTTCGATCTCGATCTGTGTCGTGCCGAGCGGGCCGTTGACGGCGACGGTCCGGGTCCGCGCGAGCGAAGTGGTTTCCACGACCTTGCCTGCGGCGCGGATCACGACCGTGTCGCCGCGGTCGCCGCCCCACGCCCACACCGTGAGCGTGACGACGAGGCCACCCCCTGCCAGCAGCACGCCTACATCGCCGGCGCGCAAGCTTTCCATCATGACAGTTCGCGGTGCCGCACCAGCACCTGCTCGCGTTCGCGGAAGGCGGCCGCCAGTGTCTCTGCGAAATACACACTGCGGTGCTGGCCGCCGGTGCAGCCGATGGCGACCGTCAGGTAGGCGCGATGGTCGCGGATGAAGCAGGGCAGCCAGTTCTCGACGAAGCCGCGGATGTCGGCCAGCAGCGCCATGGCGTTGGGGCTGGATTCGATGTAGTCCTTCACCGGCTGGTCGCGACCGGTGAGCGGCTTGAGCTCGGCAACATAGTGCGGGTTGGGCAGGCAGCGCACGTCGAACACCAGATCGGCGTCGAGTGGAATGCCGTGCTTGAAACCGAAGGATTCGAACAGCAGCGTGATGCGCGAGCGGTCCTGCCCCACCAGGTCCTTGATCCACAGCCGCAGGGCCGCGGCGGACAGGTCGCTGGTGTCGATGCGGTGCGCCAGCAGCGCGATGTCGCCGAGCATGTCGCGTTCGAGCTGGATGGCCTCCTGCAGCGACACACTGTCGCTGGACAGCGGATGGCGCCGCCGCGTCTCGGAAAAGCGCTTCACCAGCGTCAGCGTCTTCGCCTCGAGGAAGATGACCCGCAGGTCGGCGCCCTGCCCACGCAGGGCCTCGGCAATCGTGGGCAGCTGCGCAAAGCTCGCGCTGCTGCGCGCATCGATGGCGATGGCGATGCGTTCGTGGCCTTCCTGCTTCAGGTACTCGACCAGCGGCTGCAGCATGGCAAGCGGCAAGTTGTCGACGCAGTAGTAGCCGATGTCCTCCAGAACCGCGATGGCGATGCTTTTTCCCGAACCAGACAAGCCGGATACCAGAACGATTTGCACTCAACTGTCTCCGTCGATGGCGGCCTGCTGCCGCTTGATGAACTGCTCGACCGGATTGATGCCGCGGCTCTTGAGGATGTGGTTGCGAACGGCCACTTCGACCAGCACGGCAAGGTTGCGACCGGCTGCGACCGGAATGCGCACCTTGGGGATGGCGACGCCGAGGATGCTTTCGGTCGAGGCCACCATGTCGAGGCGGTTGAGCCCGACCTCGCCGATTTCCTGCGGATGCACCAGTTCGACGACCAGCTTGAGGTTCTTCTGGTGCTTGACCGCCGTTTCGCCGAACAGGAAGCGGATATTGAGAATGCCGAGGCCGCGCACCTCCAGAAAGTCTCGGAGCAGCGGGGGGCAGTTGCCTTCGAGCGTCTCCGGCGCGACGTGCTTGAGTTCGACGACGTCGTCGGCAACCAGCCGGTGGCCGCGCGTGACAAGCTCCAGAGCCAGTTCGCTCTTGCCGACGCCGGCGTCGCCCTTGATGAGAACCCCAATGCCCAGCACCTCGAGAAACACTCCATGCTGCGAGGTCATCTCGGCCAGGCTTTGCGTCAGGTAATGGCCCAGATGGGACATCAGGATCGGACTGGCGAGCGACGAGGTGAAGACGGGCGTTCCGGTGCGTTCGGCGGCGTCGTGCAAGACCGGCGGGACGGCTTCGCCATTGGAAATGACGATGGCTGCGAGCTCGTTCGAGAACAGGTGGTCGATGGCTTCCTGCAGGCGGGATTCGGACAGGCCGCGCAGATAGTCCATTTCTGCACAGCCCAGCACCTGGACACGGTTGGGGTGAACGAAATTCAGGTGGCCGATGAGGGCCAGCGTCGGCTTCTGGATGGTTTCGGAGGACAGGGTGCGGCCACCGCCGTCACGTCCGGCCACCCACTGCAGGTCGAGCTGTTCCGCCAGGTCGCGGAACAGGCTCTCGACCGAAACGTGGCTCAGTAGGTCGTCCATGCGCCGGCCTGCGCACTCAGCCTGACCATGACTCGAGCAGCGCGATCAGGTCGGACGGGGTGCCGGCGTCCAGCATCCTGGCGCGCATGGCCTCGTCGCCGAACAGGTGCGCCAGTTCGCCGAGAATCTGCAGATGCCGCTCGTTGGCATCCTTGGGAACCAGCAGGATGAAACAGAGCGACACCGGCAGGTTGTCGGGGGCGTCGAATTCGAGCGGAACCTTGAGCCGGTATAACGCGCCGCATGCATCCTTCAGGCCCTTGATGCGCCCGTGCGGGATGGCGATCCCATGGCCGAGTGCAGTCGATCCCAGGCGTTCCCGTTCGAACAGGCTGGTGAAGACGTCGGGCGCCTTGAGCCCCTGCGTCAGGGCGAACAGGTCTGCAGCGTGTTCGAACAGCTTCTTCTTGCTGGTGAAGCTGATGTCCAGCAAGGTGGTGTCGGGGGTGATGAGGGGGGCGATTAGGTTCATGCCTTTGCACAGCCGGGGAGGAGTGTCCGGCGTCTGCGGATTATACGCCCGAAGGCCGTTTCAAGCCTCCGGGCGAGGGGTCATCTCGGGTGAAGGGGGCCGTCAGGCCGGGCTTTCCGTCGGTTGATGCTTGAGCCCGCCCCCGTCCTGGTGGACGTCCGAGGTCTTTTCCTTGTGCCTGACGATCTGGCGATCCAGCTTGTCCGCCAGCAGGTCGATCGCGGCATACATGTTGCCATCCGTGCTGTGGGCGTGAAAATCGTGGCCCTTGACGTGCAGGGTGGCTTCAACTCTGTGCACCAGCTTCTCCACCTGCATGATCACGGTCACATTGATGACGTGGTCGAAATGGCGTTTGACGCGGTCAAGTTTCTCGGAAACGTAGTCGCGGATGGCTGGGGTCACTTCCAGGTGATGACCGGAAATTGTCAAATTCATAGAGCCTCCTGATTCTGCTTGAAATAACCGAAAGCCGGCATGCTGCTGCGCTTACGGGAGCAACCGTTATGCTCGATTTCATTGTGGGACGAAAGGCCGGCACATTCAAGCGCGGCACCTTCTTTCAGGCAGGCGTGACTGGAAAAGCCTTTGTGATCAGAGTGCGCGGCGCATGTTGGCGGGCGGAATCTGCAGCGACTCGCGATACTTGGCGACCGTGCGGCGCGCCACCACGATGCCCTGCTGGCCCAGCACCTCGGCAAGCTGACCGTCGGACAACGGCTTCTTGGCGCTTTCGGCGGCCACCAGCTGCTTGATGAGTGCGCGGATGGCAGTCGAGGAACAGGCGCCGCCGCTGTCGGTGGAGACGTGACTGCCGAAGAAATACTTGAGCTCGTACAGGCCGCGCGGCGTCATCATGTACTTCTGCGTGGTGACGCGCGAAATGGTCGATTCGTGCAGTTCCACCGCGTCGGCGATTTCGCGCAGCACCAGCGGGCGCATTGCCACCTCGCCATGCTCGAAGAACTGCTTCTGGCGGTCGACGATGGCCTGCGAAACCCGCAGGATCGTGTCGAACCGTTGCTGCACGTTCTTGATCAGCCAGCGTGCCTCCTGCAGCTGGCTGGCGAGCTGGCCCCCGCCCGACTCCCGATGCCGCGCCAGGATGTCGGCATAGACGCGATTGACGCGCAGCTTGGGCATGGCGTCGGCGTTGAGGCTGGCGATCCACATGCCCTTGACCTTGCGCACGTAGACGTCGGGAATCACGTAATGCGTGTCGTCCGCGCCGAAGGCTGCGCCCGGGCGCGGATTCAGGGACAGGATCAGGGTGCGCGCGGCGCGCAGCGTGGCGTCGTCGATGCCGAGCATCCTTTTCAGCTTGCCGACATCGCGGGCGGCGAGCAGATCCAGGTAATGCGTGGTGAGCCGCATGGCGGCGTCGCGTGCAGGCGTGTCCGGAGGCAGGGCGCGCAACTGCAGGGTCAGGCATTCGGCCAGGTTGCGTGCGCCGACCCCGGTCGGATCCATGTTCTGCAGGTGCTTGAGCGCGGTCTCCAGCTCTTCGTGCTCGAGTTCATCGAGTTCGGTCTGCAGACTGGCGGTGATGTCTTCCAGAGGCTGGGTCAGGAAACCCGAATCGTCCAGGTCGTCGATCAGCGCGGCGACCAGGGTGCGGTCACGCAAGGTGAGCGGGCTGACGATCAACTGGTTCAGCAGGTGCTCGCGCAGGGTCGCGCCCGATATCGAGCCGTGGGTGTAATCGTTGTCTTCGTCGTCGCCGCTGGACGCACTGTAGTCGTTCCAGTCGGCGTCATCCAGCGAGGTGGCCGGCTCCGACTCGGCGTGGTCGGGCTGGGCCGTTTCCGTGCTCTGCGCCTCGGCCTCGGCCGTATGGGCGGGCGCATCCGCCGTCGCGTAGCTGCCTTCCTCCTCGTCCTCGCGTTCCAGGAGGGGGTTGTCCTGCAGCATCTGCTCCAGTTCCTGGTTCAGCTCGAGCGTCGACAGCTGCAGCAGCCGGATCGACTGCTGCAGCTGCGGTGTCAACGTGAGGTGTTGTCCGAGCTTGAGTTGGAGACTGTGTTTCATGAATCTTGACTACGGCAAAAATCGTGCCGACTTGAATCAAGTGTAACGCGATTCCGGTGCAGGGGGGACTGTTAATTACAGGCGGAAATTTTCGCCGAGGTAGACCTTGCGGGCGTTGTCGTCCTGGATGATGAGGTCGGGCGTGCCGGCGATCAGCACGCGGCCCTCGTTGATGATGTAGGCGCGGTCGCAGATGCCGAGGGTTTCGCGCACGTTGTGGTCGGTGATCAGCACGCCGATGTCGCGCTCGATGAGGAAATGCACCAGCTTCTGGATGTCGAGCACCGCAATCGGGTCGACCCCGGCGAACGGCTCGTCGAGCAGGATGAAGCGCGGGTTGATCGCCAGCGCGCGCGCGATTTCCACGCGGCGGCGCTCGCCGCCGGACAGGCTGACCGCGGAGGCCTCGCGCAGGTGGGCGATGTGCAGGTCTTCCAGCAGGTTGTCGAGGTGCTCCTGACGCTCGGATTTGCCATAGGGCTTGAGTTCGAGGATGGCGCGGATGTTCTCCTCCACCGTCATCTTGCGGAAGATCGACGGCTCCTGCGGCAGGTAGGACAGTCCCAGTCGCGCGCGCTGGTGGATGGCCATGTGGGTGAGGTCGTGCGTATCCATCTGCACGCTGCCGCCGTCCGCGGCGACCAGCCCCACCACCATGTAGAAGCAGGTTGTCTTGCCGGCGCCGTTGGGGCCGAGCAGGCCGACCACTTCGCCGCTTTTGACTTCAAAGGAGACGTCGTGCACCACCGTGCGTTTGCCGTACGTCTTGCGCAGGCCCTGGGCGGAAATCTGGCTCATGGTTTGGCGGCAGGTTGTTCGGGGGTGCGCGGTTTCGGGCGGATGACGGCACGCACGCGCCCGCTCGGGGTCTGGGCGCCGGGCTCGCCGACGACCTTGTAGAACTCGGTGTTGGCATTGTAGGAAATCCGTGCGCCGCGCAGTTCATCGCTGCCGCGCCGCAGCCGGGCCTGGCCGATCAGTTCGAGTTGGCTGTTGACGCCGTCATATTCGATGCGGTCCGCGTAGCCCTCGATGAATTCCTCGCGGCCGTCGAGCTTCTGGCGGAACGCCACGGGCCTGCCGGTGGCGCTGACCTTGTCGAGCCCGTTTTCATTCTGGGTCACCTGCACGCGGTCGGCGCGCAGCAACAGCGTGCCCTGGCTCAACACCACATTGCCCTGGTAGACGCTGACTTTATTGATGTCGTCGAGCGTGACGGTGTCCGCTTCAAGGTTGACCGGCTTGTCGCGGTCCGCCTTTTCGGCATGGGCGGGCGTCGCCAGCAGGGCGGCGCACAGCAATGCAAGCAATCTCGTGTTCATGATCTTCATGGCGCTAGCCTTTTCCGGAAATGTAGCGGGCATGCACCCGCCCTGTCAGTTTGACGACGCGTCGCTTGGCGTCGTATTCCATTGCGTCCGCGCGCGCATTCAAGGTGGCATCCTGAATCTCCACCGGGCCCGGTGAACGCAGCTGGTTGCGGTCAGGGAAAACCAGCAGCCGCGCCGAGCGCAGGGTCATGGCAGACTGGCCCGGGCGCGCGGCGCGCTCCACGGCCACGTTGCCGACCAGGTCCACTTCATGGCCGTCGGATGACACCGTCGCCTGCTTCGCCACGGCGACGACGTCGCCGGACTGCGCGTCCATCTGGGTGAAGCGGGGTGATTCCATCTCGGTCAATTTGCTGCCTGAATAATGTTTCAGCCTTTTGGCGGACAGGCGGTACTGCGGCTTGCCCGTCACATCGGTGCGCATCGCATCGAAGTTTTCCATGATGCCTTCCGGATCGGTGCGGGTGGGCGACGAACTGCCGTTGGCCGGTATTTCCACCATGCGCTCGATCCAGAAACTGAGCGCGGCGAGCACCAGCAAAATGGTCAGCGGCAGCCACAATGGCCCCCCCCGCGTAATCATGCCGACCTCGAACGGGCGGGGTTCGTGGCGCGCCGTGTGTGAACGGTCATTTCAGATAGGGCGCCAGCGCCGCGTCCAGCGTGCCCTGCGCGCGCATCAGGAACTCGCAGGCCTCGCGGACCGCGCCGCGTCCCGCTTCGCGCGTGGTGGTGTAATGGCTGTAGGCCTTCACGAGTTCGGGCGCGGCGGGCACGGTGATCGCCAGCCCGGCGCGGCGCATCACCGGCAGATCGACCACGTCGTCGCCCATGTAGGCGGTGGCTTCGCAGTCGATGTTCAGATTGCGGCAGAGCGCTTCGTACACGACCAGCTTGTCGTGCGCGCCCTGGTGAATGATGTCGATGCCGAGATTCCGTGCCCGGTGCTCCACTACCCGCGAGCTGCGCCCGGTGATGATGGCGAGCTCGACGCCGCTCGCCTTGAGCATTTTCAGACCGTGGCCGTCGAGCGAATTGAAGCCCTTGTATTCCTGCCCGTCGTCGGCGAGGAACAGGGTGCCGTCGGTCATCACGCCGTCGACGTCGAATGCGATCAGCCGGACTTTCCGCGCGCGGGCGATGAGGTCTGCATTCATTACATCGGTGGTCATCACACCACCCCCGCCTTGAGCAGGTCGTGCATGTTGAGTGCGCCCACCAGGCTATTGTCGGCGTCGACCACCAGCAGGCCATTGATTTTCAGCGTGTCCATTTTTTCCACCGCCGCTACGGCCAGTTCGTCCGCGCGGATCGTCTTCGGGTTTCGGGTCATGAGGTCGTCGATCTTCGCCTGCTGCAGGTCGAGCGGATGCTCCAGCGCGCGGCGCAGGTCGCCGTCGGTGAACAGGCCGGCCACCTTGCCGTCGGCGTCGACCACGGCGGTCATGCCGAGTCCCTTCTGCGTCATTTCGAACAATGCAGCTTTCAGCGTGGCGTCGCGGTCCACCCTGGGCAGCGCAGCGCCGCTGTGCATGACGTCGCGTACGTGAATGAGCAGCCGCCGTCCCAGGCTGCCGCCGGGGTGCGTGCGGGCGAAATCGTCGGCCGAGAAGCCGCGCGCATCCAGCAGCGCCACTGCCAGCGCATCGCCCAGCGCGAGCGCCGCGGTGGTGCTGGCGGTGGGCGCCAGGTTGAGCGGGCAGGCTTCCTTGTCGACCGCGGCGTTGAGGTGCACATCGGCTTCCCGCGCCATGGTCGATCCGGGGTTGCCGGTCATCGCAATGAGCTTGGCACCACGCCGCTTGATGAGCGGCACGATGCTGACGATCTCGTTGCTCTCGCCGGAGTTCGACAGCGCCAGCACCACGTCGTTGTGCGTGATCATGCCGAGGTCGCCATGGCTGGCTTCGCCCGGGTGCATGAAGAAGGCCGGGGTGCCGGTGGAGGCGAGGGTGGCGGCGATCTTGCTGCCGACGTGCCCCGACTTGCCCATGCCCGACACCACCACGCGACCCGTACACGCCAGAATCAGGTGCACGGCGTCGGCGAAGCCGGCGTCGATGCGGGTGGACAGCGCACGCAGGGCGTCGGCTTCGATGTCGAGCACCTGGCGTGCAAGTGCAAGCAAATGTTCGTTGGAGGTGGGTTGGGGTCGCATGGTCGGCAAGTATACTAAAGCCTGCCTGCCCGACCGCGATTTCGCTGCGGTTTCGGCACGATGACTCCGACAGAAAATATGGGCTGAAGCCTACGAAATACCTATGCACAGCAGCCTCCAGCTTGTCCTGATTCTGCTTGCGGTCGCCGTGCTGGTGGCTGCAGCTGCGCGTGCCTTGCGCCTGCCCACCATGCTCGGTTATCTGGTGACCGGCGTTGCCATTGGCCCGTTTGCCCTGGGCTGGATTCCGGACAGCGCAGAAGCGCGTTACCTGGCCGAGTTCGGCGTGGTGTTCCTGATGTTTTCGATCGGCCTGGAATTCAGCCTGGCCCGCCTGATGACCATGCGCATGACGGTATTCGGCTTTGGCGGTGCGCAGGTCGTGCTGACCATCGCGCTGACCGCGGTGATCGCCTGGCTGCTGCATTTGCCGCTGCTCGCGGCGCTGGCGCTGGGCGGCATCATGTCGATGTCGTCCACGGCCATCGTGTCCAAGCTGCTGGCCGAGCGGCTGGAAATCCAGACGCCGCACGGCCGCCAGATTTTCGGTGCGTTGCTGTTCCAGGATCTGGCGGTGGTGCCGCTGCTGATCCTGATTCCCGCGTTTGCGAAAGAATCCGACACCATGGCCATCACCCTGGGGCTGGCCGTGTTCAAGGCGGTCGTGGTGCTGGGCTTTCTGCTGTTCGTCGGGCAACGGATCATGCGCCCGTGGTTCCAGTGGGTGGCGGGGCGCAAGTCGCCCGAACTGTTCACGCTCAATCTGCTGCTGTTCACGCTGGGGCTGGCGTTCCTGACCGAGAGTGCCGGCCTGTCTCTGGCGCTCGGCGCGTTCCTGGCCGGCATGCTGGTGTCCGAAACCGAATACCGCTATCAGGTGGAAGACGACATCAAGCCTTTCCGCGACGTCCTGCTGGGCCTGTTTTTCGTCACCATCGGCATGCGGCTCGACCTCGCGCAGGTCATGCTGGACTGGAGCGACGTGTTGCTGCTGGTGGTCGCGATCGTCGTCGGCAAGGGGCTTCTGGTCGCCGGCCTGGCCATGGCCTTCGGCAGTACCCGCCCCACCGCGGTGCGCACCGCGCTCGGACTGGCGCAGGCGGGCGAATTCGGCTTTGTGCTGCTGGCGCAGGCGGCCGACCTGAATTTGCTCGGGGCCGCCATCACCCAGCCTGTGCTGGCGGCGATGGTGTTGTCGATGCTGATCGCGCCCTTCCTGATCAACCGCATGGACGTGCTGACCCGGCTGATTGCGGGCAGCGAATGGGCCGGCCGTGCCAAGGAGGTGCACGACATTGCGGTGAAGACCTTCGGCAAGGCCCAGCACGTGATCGTCTGCGGCTACGGCCGCAGCGGTCAGAACCTGTCCCGCCTGCTGGAGGCGGAGGGCATTACCTTCATCGCACTCGACGCCGACCCCGAGCGCATCCGCGCGGTGGCCGCGTCCGGCGTCAGCGTCGTCTACGGCGATGCCAGCCGCCGCGAAGTCCTGGTCGCGGCCGGCCTCAGCCGCGCGCAGGCCGTGGTGGTGACGTATGCCGACGTGCATTCAAGCATGGCCATCCTGCGCCACGTCCGCGACCTGCGGCCGGAACTGCCGGTGGTGGTGCGCACCATCGACGACACCCACATCGACGCGCTGAAAGCGGCAGGCGCGGCCGAAGTGGTGTCCGAAGTGATGGAGGGGTCGCTGATGCTGGCCTCGCACGCGCTGATGTTGCTGGGTGTGCCCTTGAGCCAGGTGCTGAAGCGGATCCGCGAGGTGCGCGAGACGCGCTACGCCATGATGCGCGGTTTTTTCCGTGGCGCCAGCGATGCCGACGACGAACTCGACCAGGAAACCCAGCCACGCCTCCATACCGTGCTGGTCACGCAGGGCGCGGCGGCGGCGGGGCATACGCTGGAAGAACTGGCGCTCGACGATTTGCTGGTGGACGTGGTGGCGATCCGCCGCCAGGGAATCAAGGGCGTCGACCCGCAGCCCGACACCCGGATACAGGTGAGCGATGTGCTGGTGCTGCGCGGCGCCGCCGACGGACTGGCGGCGGCGGAGTTCAGGGTGTTGCAGGGTTAGG
>JAJXTE010000035.1 GCA_021784115.1 Pseudomonadota bacterium
ATGGAAAACGCCGGCTTCAGCTCGGCGAACTTCGCGTCCTCGCGCAGCATGCGCAGGCCCATCGAGTGGAAGGTGGTGACGATGAGGCCCTTGGTACTGATTTTATTAAAGGCATCGCCCTGCGTCAGCTTGGCGGCGCGTTCCTGCATCTCTCTCGCGGCCTTGTTGGTGAACGTGATGGCGGCGATCGAACCCGGCTTGTAGCCGCACTCGCCGATCAGGTAGGCGATCTTGTGGGTGATCACCCGCGTCTTGCCCGAGCCGGCGCCGGCCAGCACCAGCAGGGGGCCGTCGAGATACTTCGCCGCCTCGCGCTGCGGCGGATTGAGCGCGGCGAGCAGGCTCATGCCGCGCCGAATTCGCGGTTCAGCCAGGCGTTGATGTCGTCCGATTCGTACATCCAGGTCTGCTTGCCCTGATCGTCGGTGATCAGCAGGCAAGGCACCTGCGGCTTGCCGCCGCCGGCGATGAGCGCAGCGCGGTGCGCCTCGTCATGCTGGGCGTCGCGCAGCTCGATCTTGAGCGACAGGCGCTGGATCACCCGCCGGGTCTTCAGGCAGAAGGGGCAGGTGGGGTAGTGGTACAGCGCCAGCGTGCGCGTGCGCGCGTCGACGGCCTCTTGCGCGGCAGCGGGACGCACGATGCCTTTCGGCCGTGTCAGCCAGTAGCCCAGCAGCATGAAGGGGGCGAGGATGAGGCGCAGGGTACGGAAAAACAGGCGGATCAGGGGTTTCATGGCGCGGGCGTCACAGGAGGTTCAGGCGGGCGCGCTATGATGCGGGGCAACATAGCACGCGAAGAACCCGTATTTTATATGCCTACCTATGCCATTGGCGATCTTCAGGGCTGCCACACGTCCCTGCTGCATTTGCTGGATGAGATCCGGTTCGACCCGGCAGCCGACCGGCTGTGGCTCGTCGGCGATCTGGTCAATCGTGGACCGGCCTCGCTGGACGTGCTGCGCACCGTCAAAAAACTGGGTGACGCCGCCATCAGCGTGCTCGGCAACCACGATCTGCACCTGCTGGCGCTGGCCGAGGGCTTCGGACGCGCGCACAAGGGCGACACGCTCGACGAGGTTCTGAATGCGCCGGATCGCGACGAACTGCTGGCCTGGCTGCGGCGGCAGAGACTGGCGTGGCGCGACGGCGAGGTTCTCATGGTGCATGCGGGCGTGCTGCCAAGCTGGACGGCCGACGATACGATGGAGCGGGCAGCGGAAGCCGAGGCGGTCCTGCGGGGACCGCATTACCGTGATTTCTTCGCGCAGATGTACGGCAATGCGCCGGTCGCCTGGGATGACGGCCTGAAGGGCGTCGAGCGCCTGCGGGTGATCGTCAACGCCTTCACCCGGCTGCGCTACTGTTCGGCGGCGGGCGAGATGGAGTTCCACCACAAGGGGGCGCCCGGCACGCAGCCGGCCGGCTGGCTGCCGTGGTTCGAGATACCGGGGCGCAGGAGCGCCGAGGCGACGGTCGTCATCGGCCACTGGTCGACGCTCGGGCTGATCAACCGCCAGGACCTGATCGCGCTGGATACCGGCTGCCTGTGGGGCGGCAGGCTGACCGCAGTCAGGCTGGAGGACCGGCAGGTGTTTGCGGTGCAGTGCCCGCAGGTTCGACACCCAAAAGCCTAGCCGTCGCGGCTTCCGCCTGCGCCGCCAGATCACGCCGGTGGCCATTGGGCAGGATCGGCGCGCCGAAGTGCAGTTCGGCGATGAGGCCGGGTTCGCTGACGATCTGTTTCAGGCTCTGCCACATGCTGAGGTTGTCGATGTAGGCGGGCGCCGCGGTGTATTCGCCGTCCAGCGAGCGATAGCGCAGGGCCGCCGGCACGATCGGGCAATTCAGCTCGACCGCGGGCTGCAGCAGCGACGGCATGAAACGGCGCAGCCCGCGCCCGTCGCTGGTGGTGCCCTCGGGAAACACGGCCACCCAGGCGCCGGACTGCATCAGCGCCCGCATTTCGGCGTTGATGCGGGCGGTGTCGGCACGACGCCCGCGTTCGATGAACAGCGTGCCGGTCTTGTGCGCCAGCCAGCCCGCCACCGGCCAGCCGCGCACTTCGGCCTTGGAGACGAAGTGCACCCGCTGGGCCGCGTAGATCAGGTAAATGTCCAGCCACGACACGTGGTTGCACACCAGCAATGCCCCGCCCGGCAGGCTGGGTGCCGCGTCCGCCTGCAGCCGCACGCCGAGTACGCGCAGCAGGTGGCGGGCCCAGGCCATGATGCGGCGGTCGCGTTGCGCGGGGTCGAGCAGGGGGAAGAGCAGTCCCGCCAGCGCGACCCCCCACGCGAGGTGCAGCATCAGCAGACCGATGCGGAGGGCGCGGCGCAGGGAAACGGGGAAAGGGGCAAGGCTCACCCATGCATTGTACGGCGTGACGTGCACCCCCCGAAGGCCATCACGCGGCATGCGGCAATGAAAGCCTCTTAGCCGATGAGGCGGCGGGCATAACTGCGGTTGAGTTGCGCCATTGGCAACAGCATCAGGAGATCGGCTGTGTTGAAGTCGGGGTCCCACGCCGGGTCGCCGCATACCATCGCGCCCAGCCGGGTGTAGCCCTTGATCAGCGGCGGCAGCAGAGCGGTCTGGCCGTCGTCGAGCGATTCGACCGGGAGGCGGGTGCGCGGGGTGGCGCGCCATTCGATCGGCGCGAGATGGCGGCCGGCCAGCTGGCGATGCACGCTGGCTGCGATGTGGCCCCCGTCCGCCATGCCGATGCTGGCGCAGCCGACGATGTATTCGTAGCCATAACGCGTCATGTAATCGGCCAGACCCATCCACAGGCGGGCGATGACGGCACCGCTGCGGTGCGCCGGGTGCACGCACGAACGTCCCAGCTCGGCCATGCGCGGGCGCAGGAAATGCAGGCGGGTCAGATCGAATTCCTGTTCGGAATAATAGCTGCCGACGCGCTTGGCTGCGTCGGGGGGCAGGATGCGATAGGTACCGACGACTTCACCCCCATCCAGGTCGCGGACCAGCAGGTGGTCGCAGAAGGGGTCGTACAGGTCGATGTCGTGTCCCGCCAGGACCGGCGACAGGCGCGCGCCCATCTCCTCGGCGAACACCTTGTGGCGCAGGCGCTGCGCCTCGCGGATTTCGCTGTCGTCCACCGCCAGCGACACGTGGTAGCGGCTGGCGGTGGCGGACTGCAGGGTGCTGCGGACGTCGAGCATGGGGCACTCCTCTTCATGGAATGCGCCCAGCTTAGAGAGCCGGTATTAACCGGGCATGACGCTCAGGTTGCGGAATGATGACCTGTTGCCATCCACGCCCTGCTCATTGCGATACGCGCGTGACCCCTCCGCCCGACAGCACGCGGACCCGATCGCCCACACGGAATTCCTGATCGGCGGCCTGGGTGATCGCGATCATCCGGCCGGAATCGAGCTTGACGGTGATTTCCACACCTTTCTGGCGGGTCACCGCTTCTTCCGTCGCCGCGCCGCCGAGGCCGCCCAGCACGGCGCCCAGCGTCGCGCCGACGATGCTGCCGCGGCCGCCGCCGACCGTGCTGCCGGCCACGCCGCCGACGACTGCGCCCGCGCCTGCGCCTATCGGCGTCTTGGTGCCCTCGATGTTCACGTCGCGAACGGATTCCACCACGCCCATCTGCACCTCCTGCACGGCGCGGGCCTGTCCGCGGCTGTAGTCCCCGCTGCCCAGGCCACCGGCACAGCCACCGATTGCGGCCATCGCCGCCGCCAACAGGGTCAACCTCAAAATTCCAAGCGCGCGTTGCATGATGGCTTCCTCGTATTGCGTACGGTTTTCAATATAGGCGATGGGAGCGAAGCAGGGCCTCAGGAACGTCGTGGTGCACGCCGACGCATCTCAGAAGGTCTTGCCGAACGTGATCTTGAGCCGCCCCGCAATCTCCTGCCGGCTCGGTTTGTGATTCTGCCCGCCGCGGTGTTCGATCTTGATCGCGCCCATCACGCTCGCCAACTGGCCTGCGGTTTCCCAGTCGAGGCCATGGGTGATGCCGTACAGGATGCCGCTGCGGTAAGCGTCACCGCAGCCGGTGGGGTCGAGGATGGCTGCCGGGAGCACGGCCGGGATGTCGATCTGCCCGGCGGCCGTGTGGATCACCGACCCATCGCCGCCGCGCGTCACGATCAGGGCCTCGACGTGGCGTGCCAGCGTTTCAAGGCTTTCCCCGGTTCGGCTCTGCAACAGCTCGGCCTCGTAGTCGTTGAGGATGACGTAGCTGGACTTGTGGACGCATTCCAGCAGTTCCTCGCCGGTGAACAGCGGCATGCCCTGGCCCGGGTCGAACACGCACGGCACGCCCGCCTCGTGGAAGCCGCGCACGTGGCGCAGCATGCCGTCGCGGCCATCCGGGGCGACGATGCCGAGCTTGACGTCCTGCACCTGGCGGACGTCGTTCTCGTGCGAATAGTTCATCGCGCCGGGGTGGAAGGCGGTGATCTGGTTGTCGGCAAGATCGGTGGTGATGAACGCCTGGGCGGTGTAGGTGCCGGCGACATGGCGGATGTAGTTGCGCGGAATCGCCAGGGCATCGAGGCGTTCGGCATAGGCCGCGAAATCGTCGCCAACGGTCGCCATGATCAGCGGCTCGCCACCCAGCAGCTTCAGGTTGTAGGCGATGTTGCCCGCGCAGCCGCCGTATTCGCGGCGCATCTCCGGAACCAGGAACGACACGTTCAGCATGTGGATCTTGTCGGGCAGGATGTGGTTCTTGAAGTGGTCCTGGAACACCATGATGGAGTCGAAGGCGAGGGAACCGCAGATGAGGGTGCGCATGATGGGGGGGATTGAAATTGACAGCCCGGATTATACGCAGCCGGCCCGGGCAGGGTTTCACGGAAGATTCATGCGGCTGACAGCGCATGGTCATGCAGCGCGGCCATGCTGCGCGCATGAACACCAGACACGCCGCATTGCTTTGGGCTGTTCCTGCCGTACTGTTTGCCGGGGATGCGCTGGCGTGGGGGCTCTATACCCATGTGTATTTCGCGCAATTGCTGGTGTGGGCCGTGCCGCTGGCCGACCCCGCGCTGCGCCGCGCGGTGCGGCGATTTCCGCAGCGCCTGATGGCCGGCGCCTGCCTGCCCGATCTCGCGCTGGTGGGCACGACGGCGGGCACCAAGGCATTCGATGCGAGCCACCGCTGGGAGACAGCCCATGGCCTGCTGGAGGCGGCGCACGACGACGAATCGCGGGCCTGTGCGGTCGGCGCGATGAGCCATCTGTGGGTCGACGTCATCGCGCACAATCACTTTGTCCCCGTGCACGAGCACCTGTGGTGGAACGTGCCGATGCTGACCCATGCCGCAGCGGAATGGGCGATGGACCGCCACGTCGCACGCCATCTGTTTCACCCGCACGGGGCAGGCCGTGGTTGTAAATCTGCTGAAGCAGCAACAACCACGCTCCGTCCGCCCGCGCCCCTGCTGCAGGCCGACGACTGGCTGGTGGACTATGTGGCGTGCCGCTTCGCTTGCCCGCCTGCCGCCAGTCGCCGCGCGATCCGCCAGCTGGCGGGCGCCGAGCGCCTGCTGCGGCGCAGCCGCCTGCCCCACGCGCTGCACGGCATGGGGCGGGTGCTCGACCGCAAGCTTGCCGCGCGCTTCGATTACTACATTGAGGAAGTCAGCGCCCGGCTGCCGCAGATGAACCGGGTGCTGGCCGGCGAAGCGCCTGCGTGGCTGCCGGACTGTCCGCCGGTCGCCGAGGCACGCGCGCGCATCGCGGCACACGCGCCGGAAGTGGTGGCGTGCCGGCTGCCGTTGCCGGGGGATCTGTTCGAGACCAGAACGCCGCCGCGCTTTCGCACCGCGGCCTGAGGTCATTGGCCGGCCGTGCGTTACACCACCAGCGCGAGTGCGGCGATCGTGCCGCCGAGCAGCGCCCCCACCAGCACATCGCTCACATAGTGCAGCCCAAGCACCAGGCGCGATAGCGCAACCAGCGCGGTGAACGGCCACACCAGCCAGCCCAGTGCCGGGTAATAGGCGGTCGCGACAGCGCTGAATACCACCGCGTGCAGGGTGTGGCCGGACGGGAAGCTGAAGCGGTCGAGCGGCGCGGTCAGGCAGCAGATCGACGGGCAGGCCTGATAGGGACGCGGGCGCTCGGTGGCGCCTTTCAGCCATTTGTAGGCGACGGTGCCGATGAGGCCGGCCGCGATCATGTGCACTACGCCCGGCAGCGCGTCCATGCCCTGCCAGGCGATCAGCGCACCCATCAGCGCATACCAGAATACGCCGTCGCCGAGGCGGCTGGCAAGTCGCAGCAGGCCGATCTCCCAGTCGGGGAGGCGCGCGCCGTTGAGGCGTTGCAGCCACACATGTTCCCGGGCGGCCAGTCGATCGAGGCCGTGATGGGCAACCAGACTCAGGCGGCTTTGCATGGTGGACTCCTGATCAGGACGTCGTGGCGGCAGAAGGCCAGTTCAGCCGGGGATCGGGCGCGGGCTCGGGGTGGGCGAGTCGCAGCAGCACCCGCTCGAAGCTGTCGATGATGGCGTCCCACGACAATTGCGCAGCGCGCGCGGCCGCGGCGGCCCCCAGGCGGCGTTGCCATGCGGAATCGGGGGCCAGCGCAGCCGCATGCGCGATGAATGCAGCTTCGTCCTCGGGGAGCGCCTTGAGACCGTTCTCGCCGTGCCGGATGACTTCCTCGGCAGCGGCGCAGTCGTAGGCCAGCACCGCCAGACCGGAGGCCATCGCCTCGATCGTCACGTTGCCCCAGGTCTCGGTCAGGCTGGGGAACAGGAACACGTCGCTCGAAGCGTAATGCGCGGCCAGCGCCTCGCCGATCTGGGTCCCGCAGAATATCGCATCGGGACGCCTGGCCTGCCAGAGTGGGCGTTCCGGGCCGTCGCCCACCAGCACCAGCCGGCTGGCGGGGTGCGTCTCGTGCATGGCGTCGAAGGCGCGGAAGACCAGCGGCAGATTCTTTTCGGCCGCAAGGCGCCCCACGTACAGTACGGCGGTCTCGTTTTCGCCCACCCCCCAGCGTGCGCGCAGGGCGGCGTCGCGGCGGCCGGGATGGAACAGCCGGGTGTCCACCCCGCGTCCGATGATCTCGATGTTTTCGTAGCCGTGTGCCACCAGTTCGCGCCGGATGCCCTCGGTCGGCACCAGCGTGACGGCGGCCTTGTTATGGAACTTGCGCAGATAGGCGACGATGGCGCGGCGCAGGAGGCCCAGTCCGTAGTGGTTGCTGTAGCTGTGGAAATTGGTATGGAAGTCGGTCGCGACCGGCAGCTGCAGTTTGTTGGCGGCGGCCAGCGCGGACCAGCCGAGCGGGCCTTCGGTGGCGATCTGCACGACATCGGGACGGTGAAGCGCCCACAGGCGGCTCAGTGCCGCTTTGGCCGGCAGGCCCATTTTGAGGCCTTCGTAACGCGGGAGCGCGATGCCGCGCTGCAGGTGTTCCGTGAACGTTGCAGTCGGTTGCGGCTGATCATCGGCGTGCTGGCGCGGGCGAATCAGCTGTACGCGGTGGTTGCGCACCTGCAGGCCCTCGACCAGGCGGCCGAGCGTCATGGCCACGCCGTTGACTTCGGGCGGATAGGTTTCAGTCACCACCGCGATGCGCAACTGGGGGCGCATCGGCGGCAAGGTCTGGCAGATGAATTCGGCTGCATCCATGGGACGCAGCATGCCCCCGCCGTGCGACAAACAGATGACGCCGGGGTGATGGTTTGGTGAAGGTGACGCCCGCTCTCAGGCAGCGGGCGACAGGGTCTCCTGCGCGATGGTGCGCAGCAGCAGGATGTCGCGATAGGCGCCCGGCTCGAAGCCGATCCGGGTGCCGCCGCGGTTGTCGTAGATCAGGTCGTTGAAGAACGCCTCGATGGCCGGGGTGTTCCACACCGTCACCAGTTGTTCCAGCACGTGCGGGTAGGCCTCAACCCCGAGGCCGTTTTCGTTGTCCTGCGAAACAGGGTGATCCGTGAGGTTGACGTTGAAATAGCGGCGGCAGCCGGCGCTGGCGGCGGCATAGCCGGCGGTATCGCCTTCGCGGTGCAGCAAGTCGAGCAGCAGCAGCCACGGCACCGGGGACTCGTTCGGCGCTTCGCGCAGGTGCTCCTGCAGCAAATGAATGGCCAGTTCGCCGTGCCCGTGGGCCATGAACACCTCGGCCTGGTCAAGGATGTCTTCCTTGACTTCGGTGTCGCTGGCCAGCGGGGGGGCCGCGATTTCGGACATGCGCCGGGCGGGGGACGGTGGTTCGGCGGGCACGCCGGAGCTGAGCTCGGAGAGCGTTTTCTCCTGCGTTTCGGTCTGCGGCCAGAGGGTGTCGGCGCCCAGCATGAGCCGGGGCGTCCGGTTGCGGCGCAGCAGCCACGCAGCCAGCGCGGTCAGGCCGGCCAGGACCCCCATCGCCAGCAGATAGAGGGGCCACTGTGCGGAGCGGGGGGGGACTGGGGGCGCGGCGTTCGCCACGGCCGCGGCATGACGTGCGGCCTCGAGATCGTCATTGCGTCGTTGCAGCGCGGCCAGTTGTGCCTCCAGATGCGCAAGCCGGCGTGCAAGCGCAGCGTTTTCGTCCGACAGTTCGGTGGCGGTCAGGCCTTGGGGACGCGGCCGTGTCAGATCCGGCAGGCCCGTGTCGAGGCGCAGCGCCACGGGCGTTTCGCTCAGACGGGAAACATCGTGTTTTCCAGACAGCACGAGGCGCGGTGCGCTATTTTCCGAGGCGGGACGTGCGTGCGGTGTGGTCCGTTGCGGCGAGGCGGCATGCGTGGCACGCGCCGCGGACGCCGGACCGCGATGGCGGGGGCGACGGCTATGCGACACGGGCGGCACCGGAACCGCGACGGGTGCAGGGCCGATCTGCTCGGCGGCAGGGGCGTCTTCATCGAGGGCGGGCGTCGCCGCCGCGGGCGGGTCGAGCAATATGGCGTACTCGCGCTGCAGACGCACCTCGCAGTCCGAAATCAAGACAAATTGCGCGATGGGATCGTTGACCGGTGACGCGGTGCGGACATGCAGGCGGGCCCGCCCGTCTGTCCGCTCGATGCTCAGCGTCGCCCGCAATGGCGGCGCGATGCTGTCCGTGCTTGCGGTGAGGCTGAAGCAGTCCGCCGTCGTTCCGGCTGGCGCCTCGAGCAGGGTCACGGTCGCATCCAAGGGCTGCCCCAGGTGCGAACGAACGCTGATGTCACCCATGCCGAGGGCCGCGGCGGAACCGGCCTGGCACAGGCCCAGCAGAAGACAAGTCCTTTTGAAGCTCACACGGTCGGTAACAATAGGAGGCGGACCCCCTCTATTCCGGCCAGGAAAGCCGCAACTTTAGGGTGCGGTGCGATTATTGGAACGATTTTGGGAGTCGGCTCAACCCAAGAGTACCAGCGCCCACACGACGACTACGTTGGCCAGCGCGATCATCACGGCCGCGCTGCCCATGTCCTTGGCGCGCTTGATGAGCAGGTGGTGCTCGAGGGAAATTCGATCCACCGCTGCCTCGAGCGCCGAATTCAGCAGTTCGACGATCAGGACCAGCAAAACCGCGCCGATCATCAGCGCACGGGTGATCCCCGTTTCCCCCAGGTAGAGCGCGAGCGGAATCAGCAGCAGCGCCAGAAACACTTCCTGGCGGAACGCGTCCTCGTGCCGGAAGGCGGCGGTGAGTCCGGCCCAAGAGTAACCTGCCGCGTTAAGAACGCGCTGCAGCCCGGTCTTGCCCTTGTACGGGCTGACGGGTTCGTTCATACCCTGGAGGGCATAAATGCGGCGGGCTTGTAGGCCAGGTCGAGCTCGCGTGCCGCCTTGACGTCGTCGAGCCGACGTACCGGCAGGCTGTAGGGCGCGCCCTTCACCAGGTCCGGGGTGGTCTCGGCCTCGTGCTTGATCGCCTTCATCGCCTCGACGAAGCCGTCCAGCGTCTCGCGGCTCTCGGTCTCGGTCGGCTCGATCAGCAGGCATTCCGGCACCAACAGCGGGAAGTAGGTGGTCGGCGCGTGATAGCCGTAGTCGAGCAGGCGTTTGGCGAAATCCATGGCGGATACCCCCGTGGTGTCCTTGAGCTTCTTCAGCGTGACGATGAATTCGTGGCTGGCGCGGCGCTCGGGGTAGGCCAGGTCGAAGCCTGCCTCGCGCAGTTTTGCCATCAGGTAGTTGGCATTAAGCGTCGCATATTCGGCGACGCGGAGCATCCCCTCGCCGCCCAGCATCCGTGCGTAAACATAGGCGCGCATCAGCACCCCCGCATTGCCCATGTTGGCTGACATGCGGCCGATCGACTGCGGCAGGTCGGTCTCGGTCGCCAGCCGGTAGAAGCCGTTCTCGTTCAGCACGAGCGGAATGGGCATGAAGGGCAGCAGGCGCTGTGAGACGCCCACCGGTCCCGCGCCCGGGCCGCCGCCGCCGTGTGGGGTGGAGAAGGTCTTGTGCAGGTTCATGTGGATGACGTCGAAGCCCATGTCGCCCGGGCGCACCTTGCCGAGGATGGCGTTGAGGTTGGCGCCGTCGTAATACAGCAGGCCGCCGGCGTCGTGGACGATCTTCTGGATGTCGGAAATGGTCTTCTCGAACACGCCAAGCGTCGACGGGTTGGTCAGCATCAGGCCGGCCGTGTGCGGGCCGACCGCAGCCTTCAATGCGGCGAGGTCGACGCTGCCGGTGGCGTCGGTCGGGATTTCCTTGACCGTGTAGCCGCACATCGTCGCGGTGGCCGGGTTGGTGCCGTGCGCCGCATCCGGCACGATGATCTCGCGCCGCGCGGTGTCGCCGCGCGCGTCGTGGTAGGCGCGGATCATCGCCACCCCGGCGAATTCGCCGTGGGCGCCCGCCATCGGCGCCATCGACACGCCGGCCATGCCGGTGACGTCCTTCAGCATTTCCTGCAGCTCGAACATGCTGGCGAGGAAGCCCTGGCCGGTCTCGTCCGGGCTGGCCGGATGGCGCGCGAGGAACTGCGGCAGCATCGCCAGCGAATTGCACGCGCGCGGGTTGTACTTCATGGTGCAGGAGCCGAGCGGGTAGAACTGCGTATCGATCGAGAAGTTCAGCTGGCTCAAACGCGTGTAGTGGCGCACCACGTCGAGTTCGGAGACTTCGGGCAGGGCGGGGGCATCCTTGCGGCGCAGCGTAGTGGGCAGGTCGTCGAGGCTGCCGCCGGCGGCGGGCAACTGGGCGGCAGCGGTGCGGCCGGGACGGGAATGGTCGAATATCAGCATGTTTTCGAGGGGTCAGGATTCAGGATTCAGGGGCCAGGGAAACCGGAATCGAACGGACGCGGCGAAGCTGCTCCACCCCTGATCCCTGAATCCTGGCCGCTGGTCCCTTTATTTCAAAGCAGCCAGCGCGGCGTCGTAGTTCGGCTCCTGCTTGATCTCGGGCACGAGTTCGGCGTGGAGCACCTTGTTGTTCTCGTCCAGCACGACCACGGCACGCGCGGTGATTCCGCAGAGCGGGCCGCTGGTGATGGCGACGCCGTAGTTCTTCATGAACTCCGCGCCGCGCATGGTCGACAGCGTCACCACGTTGCTGGTGCCCTCGGCGCCGCAGAAGCGGTTCATGGCGAACGGCAGGTCTGCCGAGATGATCAGCACGACCGTGTTGCCGACGGCCGCCTCGTTGAACTTCTTGGTCGAGGTGGCGCACACCGGGGTGTCGAGGCTGGGGACGATGTTGAGGATCTTCTTCTTGCCGGCGAAGTCGGCCAGCGAGACGTCGGCCAGGTCCTTGTTGACCAGCTTGAAGTCGGGCGCGGCGTCGCCAACCTTGGGAAACGTGCCTGCGACGTCGATGGGGGTGCCGCCTAGAGTCACTGCCATGTCTGCTCTCCTTGAATAAATCGATTGAATGTCGGGCGTATCAACGGTTGCGCCCGAGCATGCCGTATCCGCTAGTTGTTGGCCTGGTCGTAGCGCGCCATGTGCTCGTCCAGGTTCTCGCGCAGCATGGATTCGTACTGGTTCAGAAAGTAGGCAATCGCGGCTTCCTTCTCCGCGATCAGCTGCGCCTTGCTCTCGGCCGCCGCCGCGATGACGAAGGCGTTGAATCGCGCCGCCGCAAACAGCGCGCTCGCGCTCACCCGGCTGGGCTTCTCCTTGTCCAGGTGGGCATTGGCCTGCTGGATGAACGAATCCGCCATGTCCCAGAATGCCTTGTCGCGTTGTACATCACTCATGTTTCACTCCGGCTGGCGCTTGTACGCGCACGGCGGCGCTTCGCGCCGCTTCGACAGGATGCGCGCCATTTGTTGCGCGTAGTGATCGAGGTCGGCGGCAGTCTTGGTTTCGGTGACGCACACGAGGAGCGCCTGCCCGAGCTCGGGATACCAGCCTGAAATGTCCAGTCCGCCGAGGATGCCCTGGGCGCGGAGCGCCCGCAGCACGTCCTTCGCATTGTCGTTGAGCTTCAGCACCACTTCGTGGAAGAAGGGACTCGCGAATGCGCGCGTCACGCTGGGGATCGCCGCCAGCTTGTCGGCCAGCGCCACGGTGTTGGCGTGGCTGTTGGAGGCGACTTTCGCCAGGCCTTGGGGTCCCAGCAGCGCCATGTACTGCGTTGCCGCGGTGACGACCAGACCCTGGTTGGTGCAGATGTTGGAGGTGGCCTTGGAGCGGCGGATGTGCTGCTCGCGCGCCTGCAGGGTCAGGGAAAAGCCCGGCTTGCCGTCGAGGTCGACGGTGCGGCCGACGATGCGCCCCGGCATCTGGCGCACGAAGTCCTGGCGGCAGCACATGAATCCGAAATACGGTCCGCCCGAGGCCATCGGCGCGCCCAGCGGCTGGCCCTCGCCCACCGCGATGTCGGCGCCTTTCGTGCCCCAATGTCCGGGCGCTTCCAGTACTGCCAGCGTGGTCGGGTTGACCAGCGCGATCGCCAGCGCACCCTGGGCGTGCGCCCAGTCGGTCATGGCGTGGACGTCTTCCAGCACACCGAAGAAGTTGGGCTGCGGGATCACGAGACCGGCGAAGGCACCCGGGTCGGCCGGCAGTGCGGTCTGCCCGGTGGCAGCGTCATACTCGAGCTCGACCAGTTCGATGCCCTGGTTCTTCACCGTGGTGTTGACCACGCGGCGATAGATCGGGTGCACGCTCTTCGGCACCAGCACGCGGCGCGAGGTCTTGTGCGAACGGACCGCCATCAGCACCGCTTCGGCCAGCGCCGAGGCGCCGTCGTACAGCGAGGCGTTCGACACGTCGAGCCCGGTCAGCCGGGTCATCATGGTCTGGTATTCGTAGATCAGCTGCAGCGTGCCCTGCGAGGCTTCGGCCTGGTAGGGCGTGTAGGCGGAATAGAACTCGCCGCGCGTGGTGATCTGCCAGATCGCCGCCGGGATGTGGTGCTCGTAGACGCCGGCGCCGATGAAGTTGGACCAGAAGCCGTCGGCCGACGCGCGTTCCTGCATCAGGCGTGCCACGGCCATCTCCGGCAGGCCGTCGGGAACGTCCTTCAGCTTGCCCGCCTTCAGCGCGGGCGGGATTTCGTCGAACAGGTCCTCGATGCTGGATGCGCCGATGGCGCCGAGCATGGCGGAGACGTCTTCTTCAGTATGGGGAATGAAGGGCATGGCTTAAAACCTTGTTATCCACGAAGGGCACGAAGAAACACAAAGACACTCAAAAAATATACTCACGGTTTCCGGGTTTTTTTGTGTCGCTTCATGCCCTTCGTGGACTGAAAAAATCAGTGGGCCTCGGACTCGACCAGCTTCTGGTATGCCGCAGCGTCGAGCAGTTCGTTGACGTCGTCCGCGTTGGCCGGCTTGATCTTGAACATCCACGCGGCGTAGGCGTCCTTGTTCACCGATTCTGGGCTGGCTTCGACGTCGCCATTGGCGGCGATGACTTCGCCGGCAACCGGCGCGTAGACGTCGGACGCGGCTTTCACCGATTCAACCACCGCGCACTCCTCGCCCTTGGCCAGGGTACGGCCGGCGGCGGGGTTCTCGATGAACACCATGTCGCCCAGCAGGTCCTGTGCGTGGTGGGTGATGCCCACCGTCAGCGTGCCGTCGGCTTCGACGCGCACCCATTCGTGGCTGGGGGTGTATTTGAGGTCTGCGGGGATGCTCATGTTTGTATTCCTGGACAGTTGGTTTCTATTTAAATCAGTACCTTGCCGTTGCGCACGAACGGATACTTCACCACTTTGGCTTTCAGCTTCTTGTCGCGGATCTCGACCTCGACTTCTTCGCCCGGGGCGATGCCGAGCGGGATGCGGGCGAGCGCGATCGATTGCTGCATCGTAGGCGAAAACGTGCCTGAGGTGATTTCGCCTTCGCCATTTTTGGTGTGGACCTTCTGGTGGCTGCGCAGCACGCCCTTGTCGAGCAGCACCAGGCCGGTGAGCTGCCTGGTGACTTCGCTGGATTCCAGTGCCTTGCGGCCGACGAAGTCGCGCTCGGTCTTCAGATCGACCGTCCACGCGAGGCCGGATTCGAGCGGCGAGGTGGTCTCGTCCATGTCCTGGCCGTAAAGGTTCATGCCGGCTTCGAGGCGCAGCGTGTCGCGTGCGCCCAGCCCGATCGGCTTGCCGCCGGCTTCCATCAGGGCTTTCCAGAAGAAGGGCGCGGATTTCGCCAGCACCATCACCTCGAAGCCATCCTCGCCGGTGTAGCCGGTGCGGGCGATGAACATCTCACCCATGGCGGCGGCGTTGAAGGGCTTGAGGCTGGCGGTGATCTGGTCGACGCCGGGCAGTGCTTCGTTCAGCGCCTGGGTGGCGTTCGGCCCCTGGATCGCGATCATTGCCAGATCGCGGCGCGGGGTGAGGGTGAGGCCCATGCCCCAGTCGGCGTTCATTTTTTCCATCCAGGCGAGGTCCTTCTCCGCGGTGCCCGCGTTGACCACCAGGCGGAACCAGGTCTCGTCCATGAAATAGATGATGAGGTCGTCGATGACGCCGCCGGCTTCGTTCAGCATGCAGGAATACAGCGCCTTGCCGGAGACCTGCAGCTTGTCGACGTTGTTGGCCACCAGCTGGCGCAGGAAGGCGCGCACGTTGGCGCCCTTGATGTCGAGCGGCAGCATGTGCGAGACATCGAACAGGCCGCAGCCGCTGCGCACCGTGTGGTGCTCCGCGATCTGCGAGCCGTAGTTGACCGGCATGTCCCAGCCGCCGAAGTCGACCATCTTGGCGCCGAGTTCGCGGTGGGTGGCGTGGAGCGGAGTCTGTTTGAGCATGGGGCCACCAAAAATAAAAAAGGGTGAAGCGCGGATTCGCTTCACCCCTCTGTCCTTGGTACCTGAGAGATTACGGCTGCTGATCCAATCGAACCAGCGAGCCGCTGCCCCTTCGGTGGCAGTTTCAACGAACTGCGCTCTCCAGAGTATTTTTCCAAGTTTTTCTTGGCTGTTGCGGTCCTTTTGCCTGAGCGATTCCGGGTGAATTGCGCCTTCGGCGGCGTGCGGTGCACGCGCTCTCCCGCAACGGGAACGCGCACTATACCGAAGAAGCGTCCGGCCGGCCAGTCCGGGCGATTACCTTAATAAGCCAGTTGCAGGTCGAAGCCCATGGGGGCCAGATCGCGCACGGTCAGACGCAGGCTCAACGGCTGCTCGCTAAGCTCCGGAACGCCGGCGGCGATGCGCTGGTCATCGCCGAGGTATTCGCTCGGGGCGAAGCTGCGCCGCGCCAGCGGGCGGTTGCGCTGATCGGTCAGGGTCAGCACCAGAACGGGCCAGGCCTGGACGTGGGTGGCGCGGTTGCCCAGGGTGAGCGTGAGCTTCAGCCGGCCGCTGGCCTCGGTTTGCAGGTCGGAGCCGACGATCTGCAGCAGCGCCAGGTTCTTGGGCAGCGAAAGCGTGCAGCCGAGCACCGCGCAGGCCTGTTCGAGTGCAGGGCGGGTCTGTGGCAACCGGCTGACCAGGGTGTCGCGCAGGAAATACGTGGTTTGGGCGAGCAGCAGTACCAGCAGCAGCACGCTGGCCATGCCCCACACCCAGGGGCTGACGCGGCGCGGCGCGGACGACGCGCGCATCGCGCCGGGCGTGGGGGACGCATATTCGACGTGCGCCGCGGGCCGGCGCGGCACGACCGGGGCGGCGGGTGTGGCGGCAGGGGGCGTCACCGACGAATAGATGGACTCAGCGGGCTGTGGCGGGTAGGTCGAGGGGGCCGGATAGATCTGCGGCAGCGGCCCCAGATCGTCCGGCACCGGAATGTTGGGGTCGATGATGATGATCGAAGGCAGGTCGAGCGATGTCTCGCGCTGGACAATGCCTTGGGGTATATCGGCCGCCTGGATCTCCTCCGCACCGGGGACGGTTTCTGGTGCTCCCCCGCCCTGCATCGCTTCGTGCGCCGCGACAGATCCGGCCTCGCGTGCGGCCTGTTCCGCGGCCAGCGCGGCGTCGGGCTGCTGGGAGGGTTCGAGGGACTCGCGTTCAACCGGGGGCAGCGGAGAGCCGTCTTCCATGCGCAGGCCTGGGCGGGCATCGAAGGCTGCGCCGCACACGCCGCACTGCACCCAGCCCCGGGCGGCGTCGAGTTGGTTTGCCCCGAGGCGGAATACGCTCGCACAGTGCGGGCAGGTTGTGCGGTAGTTCACTTTTTGACACCCATCAGACGCACCCACCCCTCGTCGGCAGCGGGCAGTTCGAAGACAAACCACTCGCGGTAGACGGCCATCACCTCGTCGGCCTGCTCGGCCAGGATGCCGGACAGCACCAGGTGACCGCCCGTCCGCACCCGGGCGGCGAGGAGCGGCGCCATGCCCTTGAGCGGATTGGTCAGGATGTTGGCGACCACGACGTCGTACTGGCCCGGCGCGAGTTCGCCGGGCAGGCCAAAGTGTGCGGCCACGTCATTCAGTTCGGCGTTGTCGCGCGATGCGGTGACGGCCTGGGCGTCAATGTCGACGCCCTCGACGCGCGCTGCGCCCAGTTTGGCGGCCGCGATGGCAAGCACCCCGCTGCCGCAACCATAGTCGAGCACGGTTTCACCGTCTTGCAGGTGCGCATCGAGCCATCGCAGGCACAGCCGGGTCGTGGGGTGGCTGCCGGTCCCGAAGGCCAGGCCGGGGTCGAGCTTGAGGTTGATCGCGCTGCGGTCGGGCGCGTCGTGCCAGGTTGGCACGATCCACAGGCGCGGCGAGATGGGGATGGGGTCGAACTGCGACTGCGTGAGGCGCACCCAGTCCTGCTCGGCCACGGTTTCGACGGTGTACTCGGTGGGGGCGGGAATATGGGCGAGTTCCGCCGCCGCGGCCAGTGTGGTCGCCACATCGGCGCCCTCGTCTAGCAGCACCATCGCGATGCTGTGCGGCCACAATTCCGCCGTCGGATGATCCGGCTCGCCGAACAGCGGCGTTTCGTCCAGCGTCCCCGCGTCGGCGTCCTCCAGCGACACCGACAGCGCGCCCGTTTCCATCAGCGCATCGGACAGCGGCTCGGCCTGCTTGGAATCGACAAGGATGCGGACGGATTGCCAGGGCATATCGGTATGAGCGGTCAATGGTGAACAGTGGTCGGCGCGGAGAGGTGTTTTCCCCCGGTCTGCCAGCTATTCCTTTTCCCCGGCCAGCTTTTGCTCCAGATAATGAATGCTCGTACCGCCGGCCATGAAGGCGGCGTCATGCATCAGGACCTGATGCAGCGGGATGTTGGTCTGGATGCCCTCGACTACCATTTCCATCAGCGCGCCGCGCATGCGGGCGATGGCCTGGTCGCGCGTGTCGCCGTAGGCGATCAGCTTGCCGATCATCGAGTCGTAGTGCGGCGGCACGTAGTAGCCGTGATAGACGTGTGAGTCGACGCGGATGCCGGGGCCGCCGGGCGCATGGTAGTTGGTGAGCTTGCCCGGGCTGGGGACGAAGGTCGTCGGATGCTCGGCGTTGATGCGGCACTCGACGGCGTGGCCGCGGAATACGATGTCCTTCTGCTTCCACGGCAGCTTTTCGCCGGCGGCGACGCGGATCTGCGTCTGCACGATGTCGATGCCGGTGATGAGTTCGGTCACCGGGTGCTCGACCTGCACGCGGGTGTTCATCTCGATGAAGTAGAACTCGCCGTTCTCGTACAGGAACTCGAAGGTGCCGGCGCCGCGGTAGCCGATCTTGCGGCAGGCTTCGGCGCACCGTTCGCCGATCTTGTCCCTGAGCTTGGGGTCGAGCCCGGGGGCGGGGGCCTCTTCCAGCACTTTCTGGTGGCGGCGCTGCATCGAGCAGTCGCGTTCGCCCAGATGGACGGCGTTGCCGTGCTCGTCGGCGAGAATCTGAATTTCGATGTGGCGCGGCGTCTGGAGGAATTTCTCCATGTAGACCATGGGGTTGCCGAAAGCGGCCCCCGCTTCGGTCTTGGTCATGGTCACCGCGTTCAGCAGCGCGGCTTCGGTATGCACCACGCGCATGCCGCGCCCGCCGCCGCCGCCTGCGGCCTTGATGATGACCGGATACCCGATGTGGGCGGCAGTTCTGACGATCTCGTCGGGATCGTCCGGCAGGGCACCGTCGGAACCGGGCACGCACGGTACCTTGGCCTCGATCATCGCCTGCTTGGCGGCGACCTTGTCGCCCATCAGACGGATGTTGTCCGGGCGCGGCCCGATGAAGGTGAAGCCGGAGGATTCCACGCGCTCGGCGAAGTTGGCGTTTTCCGACAGGAAGCCATAACCGGGATGGATCGCCTCGGCGTCGGTGACTTCGGCGGCGGCGATGATCGACGGCACGTGCAGATAACTCTGCGCCGACGGCGCCGGCCCGATGCACACCGATTCGTCGGCCAGTTTCACATACTTGGCGTCGCGGTCGGCTTCGGAGTAGACGGCGACCGTCTTGATGCCCATTTCGCGGCAGGCGCGCTGGATGCGCAGGGCGATTTCGCCGCGGTTTGCGATCAGAATCTTTTCAAACATTTTGGTTCTCCGCGGCAAAATCGCCCTGACGGCCTTCAGCCATCGCGCGTTTTGGCTTCGCCGCTGCGCTGCCTGGCGGCAGCTGGTCTCCGCGGTTGGCGATGAGGATTTTTTCAAACATGGTTTAGCGGGAGGGGCGAGGGCCCAGGATTCAGGATTCAGGGGATGAGCGGCTCTGCCGCGTCAATTGAACGAGGCGCGAAGCACCTTCCCTGACCCCTGACCCCTGAATCCTGGCCCCTAATCCTTTCCTCAAGCAATCACAAACAAGGGTTCGCCGTATTCCACCGGCTGGCCGTTTTCGAC
>JAJXTE010000036.1 GCA_021784115.1 Pseudomonadota bacterium
TGAGCGGCAGCTTCACCCCATAGTACCCGTTGATTTGGCGTTCCACATAGCGGACATCGGCAAGCAATTGGCCTCATTTGCCATGCGTCCGAGATGGCCGACAAGCACTCTTACGCTATGGGACCGGCTTCTGAGTGAAGCTGCCGGTCGAGCGGCCGCAGTGGGGCTTGGACGAGCGGCTGCTTCTGGCCGTTTTCAGCCACTAACCCGTCCCGCCTTGACGCGTGCCGTTAACCCATCAAAAACAACTCCAGCAAATCATTCAAAAACCGCTGCCCCTGTAATGTCGGTTTGAGCCGGGCAGCGTCGGTTTCCAGCAGGCCCTGGGCACGCGCCCTTTCGAGGGTGGCCGCGCAGACGATCAGCGGCAGGCCGGTGCGTTCCTCGAACAGGGCAGCGGGCACGCCCTCGTTGAGGCGCAGGGCATTCATCATGAATTCGAACGGCAGATCGTCCCGCGTAAGGGTGCGGGTGTCGGCGATATGCGCGCCCTGCTTCACCGCGTCCATGTATTGCTGCGGATGCTTGGTACGCATCTGCCGCACGATGCTGTCGTGGTAGGACAGCTTGCTGTGCGCACCGGCGCCAACACCCAGGTAGTCGCCGAACTGCCAGTAGTTCAGGTTGTGGCGGCTGGCATGGCCAGGCTTTGCATATGCCGAGGTTTCGTAGTGCTGCATGCCGGCTTCCATCAAACGGGCCTCGATGGCGATCTGCATGTCGGCGGCCAGATCGTCGTCCGGCAGGTTGGGCGGCGCGGCGTGGCCGAAGGGGGTATTGGGCTCGAGGGTGAGGTGGTAGGCCGACAGGTGCGGCGGCTCAAAGGTGAGCGCGGTCTCGATGTCGGCCAGCGCCTCGGCCAGCGTCTGCCCCGGCAGGGCGAACATGAGGTCGAGGTTGAAGGTGTCGAAATGGGTGGCGGCGAGCTCGGCCGCGCGGCGCGCTTCATGGTCGTCGTGAATGCGCCCGAGCGCCTTGAGGTGACGCGGGTTAAAGCTCTGGATGCCGAGCGACACCCGCGTCACACCCGCTTCGCGGAAGCCCGCGAATTTGGCCGCCTCCACAGTGCCGGGATTGGCTTCCAGCGTGATTTCCGCGCCCGGCAACAGCGGCGTCAGGGTGCGCACGCCGGTGAGGATGCGGTCGATGCCCTCCGCTGAAAACAGGCTGGGGGTGCCGCCGCCGAAGAATACCGTGTGGATTCTGCGTCCCCAGATGTCGGGCAGCGCGCGCTCGAGGTCGGCGAGCAGCGCGTCGATGTAGGCGGCCTCGGGAATGCCCTGCGCGGCATGCGAATTGAAGTCGCAGTACGGGCACTTCTTCACGCACCACGGCAGGTGGATGTAGAGCGACAGCGGCGGTGGCACGGCGAGGCCGCTGCCGGCGAAACGGATGACGGACTCAGCCAAGCCGTTTGAGTCGCTTCAATTTGTCCACCAGATCACGCAGGGCCTGGCCGCGATGGCTGACGGCGTTCTTGGTGTCCTCGTCGAGTTCGGCACCGGTTTTGCCGAACTCGGTATCGAGGAAATACGGGTCGTAGCCGAAGCCGTTTCTGCCGCGCGGGGTATCGATGATCTCGCCGTACCAGCGGCCTTCTGCGATCACCGGCTCGGGGTCGTCGGCGTGGCGCACGTAGACCATGACGCAGGTGTAGTGCGCGCGGCGGTTGGTCTCGCCTTGCAGCACGGCGATGAGCTTTTCATTGTTGCGCTCATCCGATTTGGGCTCGCCGGCATAGCGCGCGGAATACACGCCGGGCGCGCCATTCAGCGCCTCGACGCAGATACCGGAATCGTCGGCCAGCGCCGGCAGGCCGGTGTGCGCGCTGGCGTGGCGCGCCTTGGCGAGGCAGTTCTCGACGAAGGTGACGTGCGGCTCGGGACAGTCGGGAACGTTGAATTCAGACTGTGGCACCGCTTCGATTTCGAGCGGTGCGAGGATACGCGCGATTTCGCGCAGCTTGCCGGCGTTGCCGGAAGCGATGACGAGTTTGCTCATGATTGCAGCGCCTTGTGTTGATCCGTGGTGATCTGCCGGATGCCGGCGGTGGCCAGGTCGAGCAGAGTTTCGAGGGTGGCGCGGGAAAACGGCGTGCCCTCGGCGGTCCCCTGCACTTCGACGATGCCGCCGCTGCCGGTCATCACCACGTTCATGTCGGTGTCGCAGTCGGAATCTTCCACGTAGTCGAGGTCGAGCACAGGCAGGCCCCGATACACGCCGACCGAGACGGCGGCGATGCTGTCGGTGAGCGGGGTGTCGGCGAGCTTGCCCTCGCGCACGAGCCATGCGATGGCATCGGCCACCGCGACATAGGCGCCGCAGACGCTGGCGCAGCGGGTGCCGCCGTCGGCCTGCAGGACGTCACAATCGATGTGCAGCGTGCGCTCGCCGAGTTTTTTCAGGTCGACCACGGCGCGCAGGCTGCGTCCGATCAGGCGCTGGATTTCCTGGGTGCGTCCGGACTGCTTGCCGCGCGCGGCCTCGCGGTCGCTGCGGGTGTGGGTGGAACGCGGCAGCATGCCGTATTCGGCGGTGACCCAGCCTTCGCCGCTGCCCTTCTTGTGCGGCGGGATCTTGTCGAGCACGCTGGCAGTGCAGAGCACGTGGGTGTCGCCCATGGCGACGAGCACCGAGCCTTCGGCGTGCTTGGTGAACTTGCGGGTGAAGGAAAGGGTGCGCAGCGCATCGGGCGCGCGGCCGCTGGGGCGGGTCGGGTCGGACATGGCGGTCGGGTCAAAACGGAAAACGCGATTTTACCGCGTCGGGTCTGTCCGGCGCGTTTACCACACGGCCCCGCCGCCGGGCACGGCCTATTTGGCGGAGATTTTCTGGATGGCCTGCTGGATTTCGGCGATCGCGCGCTCGATCTCGTCGTCCGACACGGCCGGCGTGCCGGGCACGGCGCGTAGTGCGTTGATCTGCGTGGTGATGCCGCCGTCCGGCAGCGCGAGGGTGGAGATGGAATCCTTGCTCGGCATGCGCGCCTCGCCCCAGGTCATGGCAATGAGGCTCAGGTTGTCGCCGTGCTCTCCGCCGCGGAATTCGGCGTGGTCCATCAGGTGGCGTACCGCATCGTCCAGCGTATAGGCATGGAGCAGGGCCGAGACTTCGGGGATGCTGATCATGCCCCAGATGCCGTCGGTGCACAGCAGCATGGTGTCAGCATCGTGCAGCGGAATCGGCGCGTTGCATTCCACCTGCGGGACGACATAGCCGCCCAGGCAATTGGAGACCTTGTTGCGTTCCGGATGATGACCCGCCTCTTCCTCGCTGATGATGCCGTCGCGCACCAGCTGGGCGACGGCGGTGTGGTCTTCGGTGCGAGCGATCAGGCTGCCGTCACTGAACAGATACAGGCGCGAATCGCCCACGTGCGCCCAATAGGCGGTGTTGTCCTGCACCACGGCGGCAACCAGCGTGGTGTGGGGAATTTCCAGCAGGTCCTGGTCGACCGCGTAATCGTTGATCGCGTAGTGCGCGCGCGTGGTCGAATCGGCCAGAAACGCCATGGGATCGACCAGGCGCGGCTTCGCCATTTTCTGGAACTGGTCGGTCAGCGTCTGCACGGCGATCTGCGCGGCGATCTCGCCATGCATGTGGCCGCCCATGCCGTCGGCCACCACCATCAGCAGCGCCTCGCGGCTATAGGAATAGGCCACCCGATCCTGGTTGTTCTTGCGCCCGCCCTGACGCGACGCCTGATAAATGGTGAATTTCATGGCGATACTTTAGAACAATTCGCGGTTCAGTGAGCGTTTGATGCTGTTAAGCAGGGAAGAACGGGGCGGCGCCATGGCACTGCGGTCCATCAGCACTTTCTGCAAACTGAACACGCTTTGCGGGCGCTCCATGTAGTTGAGCTTGAGACACTGGTCGACTGTTTCCAGCAGCTGATCGGAATAGGCACCGCGCCAGTTTACCGTAGCAGGCACCAGCTTGTCGTCGAGCAGCCGCGCGTCGGCGGCCTGCGGCGGGTAGCCCGCCAGGCAGGCATAGAGGCTGGCGCCGACGCTGTAGACGTCGGTCCAGGGGCCCAGCCGTTCGCGGTTGTGATACTGCTCGGGTGCGGCGAAGCCGGGCGTGTACATGGGCTGCAGCTTGCTTTCCTCCTGGGTCAGCGTCTGTCGCGCCGCGCCAAAGTCGATCAGCACCGGCGAGCCGTCCAGTCGGATATAGAGATTGGACGGCTTGATGTCGAGATGCAGCAGCTTGTGCGTATGCACTTCGCGCAGGCCGTTCAGCAAATGCGCGAACACGCGCCGGATGAAGCTTTCGCGGATGGTGCCGCGATTGGCCTGGATGTGCTGCTGCAGCGTCTTGCCGCGCTCGAAGCGCATCACCATGTACACGGTGTCGTTGGCGCGGAAGAAATTGGTCACGCGCACGACATTCGGATGGTCGATGAGCGCCAGCGCCCGGCCTTCCTCGAAAAAGCACTTCATGCCATGGCGGAAGATGTTGTTGTTCTCGGTCGAGTTGGCCTGGACGATGACCGATCCCTCGGTGCGCAGCACCAGCGCGCCGGGCAGATATTCCTTGATCGCAACCGACTGGTTGGCATCGTCGCGCGCCAGATAGACCATGCTGAAGCCGCCACCGCCGATCTTGCGCACGATGGTGTATTCATTTAGCCGGTATCCGTTGGGGAGCGCCTGGTTGGGTTGAGTCGCCATAGTCGAACGTCTATTATCTTCTCTGTTCCTGACCGGCCTTGCCGGCAAAATCCACGACCGGCTTTGTGCCGGCACCACTCTCGACAAACTGATTGCACATCCATGACCACGAGCATGACCGGGTTCGCCGCCCACAGCATCAACCTCGAGCATGCCAGCGTCAATATCGATCTGCGCAGCGTCAACCAGCGCTATCTCGAACTCCATTTCCGCCTGGCCGACGAATTCCGCGCCCTGGAACCGCACGTGCGCGAACTGATCCAGCAGCGCCTGGCGCGCGGCAAGGTGGAGTGCCGCGTCAGCCTCGCCCTGCTCCCGGTCGCCTCGCTGGATAACGGCTTGAATCCGGCCATTCTTGAGCGGCTTGCGCTCTGGCAGGCGGACGTACGGCAACGCCTGCCCGACAGTGCGCCGCTTTCCGTCAACGAGATCCTGCGCTGGCCCGGCGCGGTGCAGGGCAGCGCCCTGTCGCAGGAGGCACTGAACGAGGCGGCGCTCGCCGGGGTGCGCGCCACGCTGGACGAACTGGTGGAAAGCCGCCAGCGCGAAGGCGCCAAGCTGAAGCAACACATTCTCGACCGCCTGGCCGCCGCCGAAGCGCAGGTGGCCGCCCTGCAGCCGCTGCTGCCCGCACTGGCGACGGCCCAGCGCGCCAAGCTGGCGGAGCGCCTGCGCGATGCCTTGGGCGAAGCCGGCCATGAACGGCTGGCACAGGAAGTCGCGCTGGCGGCGCAAAAGGCCGACATCGACGAAGAACTCTCCCGTCTTGCCACGCACTTTGCCGAGGTGCGCCGCGTGCTCGACCAGCCCGGCGCGGTCGGCAAGCGGCTCGATTTCCTGATGCAGGAGCTGCACCGCGAGGCCAATACCCTGGGCTCGAAATCGGTGGCGGTCGAAACGTCGCGCGTCTCGCTGGAGCTCAAGGTGCTGATCGAGCAGATGCGCGAGCAGGTCCAGAACATTGAATGACAAGCGGAACGGAGCAACCATGACCCCTCCCCCCAGCGAAGGCACCCTGTACATCGTCAGCGCCCCGTCCGGCGCCGGCAAGACCAGTCTGGTCAAGGCGCTGCTGAAAACCGACCCCGCCATTCACCTGTCGGTGTCGTACACCACGCGTGCGCCGCGCCCGGGCGAAACCGATGGCCGCGACTACCATTTCGTCAACCGCGAACGGTTTGAAATCATGCTGGCCGAAGGGGAATTCCTCGAGCATGCCGAGGTGTACGGCAATTTCTACGGCACCTCGAAAGGCCGCATCGGCCGCGACCTCAACGCCGGCCACGACGTTCTGCTGGAGATCGACTGGCAGGGTGCCGAGCAGGTGCGCCGGCATTTCCCGCAATCCGCCTCGATCTTCATTCTGCCGCCGTCGTTCAGCGCGCTGCGCACCCGGCTGGCCGGGCGCGGCCAGGACAGCGAAGAGGTCATCGAGCGCCGCCTGGCCGCCGCGGCCCACGACGTCGCGCATGCCGGGGCGTTCGACTATATAATCGTCAATGATGATTTCGACCACGCCCTGCAGGATCTGGTCGCCATCACCCGCAGCATTCGCCTCGAAGCAGCACGCCAGCTCAAGCGGCATACCGCGCTGTTCGAGGAATTCCGACGTATCTAAGCGCACACGCGCCCCCTGAAGCAGGAGTATCCGCATGGCCCGCATAACTGTAGATGATTGTCTTGACATGTTTCCCAACCGGTTCGAACTGACCCTCGCCGTAACCTACCGCGCGCGCCAGCTGGCTCAGGGCTCGCAGCCCATGGTCGAATCGAAGGACAAACCCATCGTCACCGCATTGCGCGAAATCGCCGCGGGCAAGGTCGGCCGTGAAATCCTCAACCGGGGCCGCGCCTGAGCATTCCGTTTCCCGACACCCGGCGCACGCCAGCCGCGCGCCGGCGATGACACACGAATTCGAGTCGCTGCGCCCGGTCCTGGCCTACCTGTCGGCTGACGAGACCGGACAGATCGAGCAGGCCTACGAGTTCAGCCGCAGCGCCCACGAAGGGCAGTTCCGCAAGAGCGGCGAACCCTACATTTCCCATCCCCTCGCCGTCGCCGGCATTCTTGCCGGCTGGCACCTCGACGCCCAGACCCTGTGCGCCGCGCTGCTGCACGACGTGGTCGAGGACACCCCCGCCACCGCAGTCGAAATCGAGGCGCGCTTCGGCAAGGCGGTGGCCATGCTGGTCGAGGGGGTCTCCAAACTCGACAAGCTGGCATTTGCCTCCGAGCAGCACGCGCAGGCAGAGAATTTCCGCAAAATGCTGCTGGCGATGGCGCAGGACGTGCGCGTGATCCTGGTCAAGCTGGCCGACCGCCTGCACAACATGCACACCATGGGCGCGATGCCGGCGGAAAAACGCAAGCGCATCGCCAAGGAAACCCTGGAAATCTACGCCCCCATCGCCAACCGGCTGGGGCTGCATTCGGTCTATCAGGAACTGGAAGACCTCGGCTTCCGCTACAGCCATCCCACCCGCTACCAGGTACTGGCCAAGGCGGTGAAGGCAGCGCGCGGCAACCGCCGCGAACTGGTCGAGAAGATCAAGGTCGCGCTGCAGGACAAGCTCGAGCAGTGCAAGATCGAGGCTACCATCACCGGCCGCGAGAAGCACCTCTACAGCATCTACCGCAAGATGCAGGAAAAGAACCTGGCGTTCTCCGAGGTGTTCGACATTTACGGCTTTCGCGTGGTGGTGCGCGACCAGCCGACCTGCTATCTGGCGCTGGGCGCCCTGCATGCGCTGTACAAGCCGATCCCCGGCAAGTTCAAGGACTACATCGCGATTCCCAAGGCCAACGGCTACCAGTCGCTGCATTCGATCCTGTTCGGCCCCAACGGCACGCCGATCGAAATCCAGATCCGCACCACCGACATGAACCGCCTGGCGGAGTCGGGCGTCGCCTCGCACTGGATGTACAAGTCCGCCGACACGGCGCTGAACGAGGTGCAGACGCGCACCCATCGCTGGCTGCAATCGCTGCTGGACATCCAGGCTGACCATGGCGATTCGCCGGAATTCCTCGAGCACATCAAGGTCGACCTGTTCCCCGACGAAGTCTATGTGTTCACCCCCAAGGGCAAGATCATGGCGCTGCCGCGCGGCGCCACCGCGGTGGATTTCGCGTTCGCGGTGCACACCGACGTCGGCCGCCATTGCATCGCGGTCAAGATCAACTACGAGCTGATGCCCTTGCGCACCCAGCTCAGGAACGGCGACCACGTCGAGATTTTGACCGCCGCCAACGCCAGCCCCAACGCAGCCTGGCTGAACTTCGTCGTCACCGGCAAGGCGCGCTCGCACATCCGCAACTACCTGCGCAACACGCGGGTGGAGGAAGCGGCAGCGCTGGGCGAGCGCCTGCTCAACAATGCCATCGCTGCGCTCAATCCGGAGGCGGTCGCGCCCGACCCGGCGGTATGGGAGCGCGTGGTCAAGGACTACGGCCTGCAGAACCGGGAGGAGCTGTTTGCAGGCATCGGCCTGGGACGCAAGCTGCCGCTGGTGGTGGCGCACCAGCTGCTGCACGTGCAAGGCGAGAAAACCGGTGAACCGGCGCATCCGCACGCGATCAGCATCCGCGGCACCGAAGGCATCGCGGTCGAACTGGCCCAATGCTGCCACCCGATCCCCGGCGACCCCATTCTCGGCTTCATCCACAAGGACCGCGGCCTCATCATCCACACCCACGACTGCCCGTCGATCCGCGCCTTCCGCACCGACCCCGACAAATGGCTCGACGTGGAATGGGAAGCCGAACCGGGCCACATGTTCGACGTCTCGATCAAGGTCGTCGTCGGCAACCAGCGCGGCGTGCTGGCCAAGGTCGCCGCGGCGATCGCCGAACACGGCTCCAACATCGGCAACGTCGCGATGGAAGAAGAGGACGGCAGTCCCTACACCGTGCTGTTCTTCACCGTGCAGGTGGAAAACCGCATGCACCTCGCACGCGTGATGCGCGGCCTGCGCGTGCTGCCCGACGTCGTGCGGATTTTCCGCATCAAGGGCAAGAAGGACGGCCGCGCGGCCCAAACCCAATAATCCGGCATCAGGAATCCAGCATGAACAAACGCATCATCCAGACCCCCGACGCGCCAGCCGCAATCGGCACCTACTCGCAAGCCGTGCGGGTCGACCATACTGTGTACATGTCGGGGCAGATCGGGCTTGACTCCGCATCGATGCAGATGGTCGAAGGCATCGAGGCGCAGATCCACCAGGTATTCAGGAATCTTGCCGCCGTGGCGACGGCGGCGGGCGGCTCGCTGGCGGATGTCACCAAGCTGAACGTGTTCCTCACCGACCTCGGCCACTTTCCCAGGGTCAACGAAATCATGGCGCAGTATTTCTCGGAGCCCTACCCGGCACGCGCTGCCGTCGGCGTGGCCGCGCTGCCGCGCGGTGCGCTGGTCGAGGCCGACGCCGTGATGGTGCTCGGATAAATTGCCAAATTGAAGACGGCATCGCCGTTTTCCTTTCCGGTCAGCCCGGCACTCGCCGCCAAACTCGCCAAACTGGGCCTCACCCGCGACGCCGACCTGGTGTTGCACCTGCCCTTGCGCTGGGAGGACGAAACCCGCATCACGCCGATCCGCGACCTGCTGCCGGGCGCGACCGCACAGGTGCAGGCGGTGGTGCGCGAGGCCAGCGTCGCCTACCGACCACGCCGCATGCTGACGGTGACGGTGGAGGATGCCAGCGGCGTACTCGGCATCCGCTTCCTGAATTTTTATCCCAGCCATCTCAAGCTGTTCCAGCCGGGCGCATCCTTCCGCTTCAACGGCGAGGTACGCGGCGGCTTTCTGGGTCTGGAGATGGTGCATCCCCGCTTTGCCAAAGCCGACGACACGATCCCGCTGCCGACGCAACTGACGCCCGTCTATCCCACCACCGCCGGGCTCGGCCAAGCCGCGCTGCGCAAGCTGGTCGAACGTGCCCTGGCGGCGCCGATCGCCGACACGCTGCCCGCAGAGTGGCTCGCCAAACTCGGATTGCCCGACCTGGAATCCAGCATCCGCCTGCTGCACCGGCCACCGCTGGACTGTGCGCTCGCCGAACTCGAATCACGCCGCCACCCGGCCTGGCAACGGCTGGCCTTCGATGAGCTGTTGGCACAGCAACTCTCGCTGACCACGGCACGCAAGCAACGTACGTCGCGCCAGACCCTTCCTTTGCCGCCCCGGGCGCAGTTGACCCGGGCCTTTACCACCGCGCTGCCGTTTGAACTGACCGCCGCGCAGGCGCGGGCCTGGCAGGAAATCAGCGCCGATATGGCGCAGCCACATCCAATGCGCCGCCTGCTGCAGGGTGACGTCGGCAGCGGCAAGACCGTGGTGGCCGCACTGGCGTGTTTGCAGGCAATCGAAAACGACTTCCAGGCCGCCTTCATGGCGCCGACCGAAATCCTCGCCGAGCAGCATTACCGCAAGCTCGCGCCGCCCCTGTCCGCGCTGGGCGTGCGATGTGCCTGGGTATCGGGCAGCCAGCGCAAGGCCGAGCGCACCGCCGCGTGGAAGGCGATCGCTGCGGGCGAAGCCGACCTCGCATTCGGCACGCACGCGCTGTTTCAGGAAGCGGGAAGTTTCCAGCGGCTGGGGGTGGCGGTAGTCGACGAGCAGCATCGCTTCGGCGTCGGCCAGCGGCTCGCACTGGTGCAGAAAGGGACGGAACCGCACCAGCTGATGATGAGCGCGACGCCGATCCCGCGCACGCTGGCGATGAGCTTCTTCGCCGATCTCGACGTGTCGGTGATCGACGAGCTGCCGCCCGGCCGCACCCCGATCGTCACGAAACTGGTGGGCGCCGCGCGCCGTGACGACGTGCTGGCGCGCGTGCGCGAAGCCTGTCTCGCCGGCGGCCAGGCCTACTGGGTGTGCCCGCTGATCGAGGAGTCCGAGAAGCTGCAATTGCAGACTGCGCAGGACACCTATGCGACCCTGACGGAACAGCTGCCCGACCTGCGCATCGGCCTGGTACACGGGCGGCTGAAGCCCGACGAAAAGCAGGCGGTCATGGCCGCGTTCCAGTCGCACGAAATCGACCTGCTGGTCGCCACCACGGTGATCGAGGTCGGCGTCGACGTGCCGAACGCCGCGCTCATGGTGATCGAGCACGCCGAGCGCATGGGGCTTGCGCAACTGCATCAGTTGCGCGGCCGGGTCGGGCGCGGCAGCCGCGAGTCGGTGTGCGTGCTGCTGTATGAAACCCCGTTGTCGGAACTGGCGCGGTCACGGCTCAAGGTGATTTTCGAACTGACCGACGGCTTCGAAATTGCGCGCCAGGACCTGCTGCTGCGCGGACCGGGCGAACTGCTCGGGAACCGCCAGAGCGGCCTGCCGATGCTGCGCTTCGCCGACCTGGAGCGCGACGTCGCGCTGCTCGAACAGGCGCGCGACTACGCCAAACGCTGTCTTGCAACGCGCCCCGACGTCGCCGCGCGCCACGTCGAACGCTGGCTGGGAAGCCGGCAGGCGCTGGCGGGAAGCTGAAATCCCCGCGAGTCAGGCGCCCTGGCGCCACAGACTCAGCGCCGGGAGATAAGTCAAAAGCAGCAACCAGACGAGCAGGACCCCAAGAAACGGCAGCGTGGCGCGGAACACGGCGAGGACGGGCTGTTTGAAACGCTGGCTGGCGAGGAAAAGATTGATCCCCACCGGCGGCGTCAGATAGCCAATTTCCAGGTTGGCCAGAATGACGATGCCCAGATGCACCGGATGGACGCCGAAATGCGTCGCCAGCGGCAGCAGCAGCGGCGTGACGATGACGATGGCGGAAAAAATATCCATCATGCAGCCAACCGCCAGCAAGGCAAGGTTCATCCACATCAGGAATTCGGTGGGGCTGGTGACCTTGGCTTGAACCCAGTCGAGCAAGTGCATCGGCACCTGCGCGTCGATCAGCAGATTGGTGAGGCCCAAACTCAATCCCAGGATGATGAAGAGGCTGCCCACCAGGGTCGCGGCTTCGTATGCAACCCATATCAGGGCCTTCACGCCGATTTCCCGGTGGATCAGCGTTTCGAGCACGAGCGCATACAGCGCCGTGCACGCAGCGAGTTCGGCGACCGTCAGGAATCCGCCCGCCAGCCCGCCGATGACGCCGACAGGAAGCAGGAGGTCGGCCCAGCCCGCACGCGCGGCGGCAGCGAGTTCGCGCATGCGGAAGCGATGGCGCGGCGCGCCGCGTGCGCCGCGCAGCAGGGCATAGGCCCCCACCATCACGAACAGCAGCAGGCTCGGCAGCAGGCCGGCCACGAACAGATCGCCGATATCGACCTGCGCGACCACGCCGTAGAGCAGCACCGCCAGGCTGGGCGGCAGCAGCAGCCCCATCGAGCCGCCCGAAGTGATGAGCCCGAGCGCGAATTTCGCCGGGTAATGCTCGTGCTTCAGCATCGGATACAGCAGCCCGCCGAGCGCCAGGATGGTGACGCCGGAGGCGCCGGAAAATGCAGTGAAAACCATGCACGTGACCGTCGCGACCCAGGCGATCCCGGCTGGCATCCAGCCCAGCAGGGCATTGAAGAAGCGCACCAGCCGGCGCGGTGCGCCGCCCTGTCCCAGCGTCGCCCCGGCCAGCACGAAGAGCGGGATGGCCACCAGATTCGGCGATGCGGCGAGCCGTGCAAACTCGACCATCAACAGGGCCGGGTCCAGCTGGGCCTCATGGCTGGCGACGAGGGCCGCTGCGCCCAATACGATGAAAAGCGGCATGCCGATCAAGGCCAGCACGACGAAGAGCGGGGTCGTCACGCCGCCTTCTCCTGGTTCGCCAGGATGGCACGCAAGAGGAAATGCAGCGTCAGCAGCCCGAACGCAACCGGCAGGATCAGCGCCATCCAGGCCAGCCAGGCACCTTCAGCCGACGGGTGCTGCCACTCATCCTGCCAGTAAGCCCACGCGGCATGGGTGAGCAGCGCGCAGACGAGGGCCGCGGCCAGGTTGAAGGGAATCGCAGTCAGTTTTTGCCAGCGCGGTCGCCCTGCAAGGTTGGCTGGATCGAGGTGCAGATGGCGTTGTGCGGCGACTGCGAGGGCGGCGCCGGGCAGTGCCACCCACAGCACCAGCTGGCGCAGCATGACATCGCCGCCGGGCAAGGTCGCGTTGAACAGATTGCGCCCGACGATATCGGACACCGACAGTACCAGCATGGCGGCGAAAGCGAGGAGTGCAGTGCCGAGCTCGACCCGGGTCAGGGCCTGTTCCAGCCAGCGACACGCGCGCAGCACCCCCACCTTATTTCCTGCCGCTGCGATAACGGGTGAGCGCGGCGTCCACCTGCCGGTCGAGTTCGGCAGAAAGGTATTTTTTGGCTTCCAGCGCGTCGACGGTTTTTCGGGAGAGCGCAGTCTGCTCGGCCATATTGACACTTTGCAGGCCCGCCATCGGCCGGGTCATTTTTTCCAGCACTGCGAGCGCTTTCAGGTCGTCGCGCCGGGTGTCGGCAACCAGTTTTTGCGAAAGTGGTGCGCCCGTGCTTTTCAGCAGTGCTTGCAGGTCAGCAGGCAGCCCGGCGTAGAACTTGCTCGACACCACCACGGCGCCGATCCCCGTCGCCATTGGTTGCGTGCTCATGTAAGGCGTCTTGCCCGCCCATTGCAGCGCGATGCTGGCGAGCGGCGTGCTCACCACGGTATCGACGAGGCCGGTCGAGAGTCCGGTGTAAACCTCGGTGATCGGCAGCGCCACCGGCGACCAACCGTTGGCGTCGAAAAACGCGTCGATGAAGCGGTCGCCCTGCCATTGCCAGATGCGGCGGCGCGCGAGTTCGTCCAGACTCGCCAGCGGCTGGGTGGAAAAGAAGTGAATGTTGCCCACTTCCATCCAGGCGACAAGCTCGTACTGATTGTTGCGGAATCCGGTTTCGATCGCGGGCTGGATTGCGGCGCGCACGGCGTCGATCTCGGCGTGGTCGCGAAACAGGAAGGGCGTCTCGAGAATGCGCGCCGGCGGAAAGATCTCCCCGATGCCGTGCCCCGACAGCGCCGCCCCTTGCAACTGGCCGAAGCGGAGCTTCCTCAGCATGTCGGGTTCGTCGCCCGAGATGCCGCCGGGGTAGAACTTGACCACGAGCCGGCCCTGGCTTCTGGTCGCCAACTCCTTGCCCCAGGCGTCGAACGCCTTCATCCACGTCGAGCCCGCCGGCGCGAGGGTCGCGAATTTGAGCACGTAGGCATCGGCCGCATGGGCGACGGACGCCCCCAACAGCGCAAACGCGCACAAGGCTTTGAGCAGGTTTCGGCGCATCAGAATAAATCGTCTTCCTGGCTGAGCAACGCGGCAGCCTGCTTTTTGGCCAGCGCATTGGCAAGATTGAGATCGGGGTCGGAACTGGCGGGCGCGTCGAGCACCCGACTCAGCGTGGCATGAAACGCCGCGCGATCGCCCATCTGCCGCAACAGATACTGTGCACGATACACCTCGACCAGCAGCATTCGGTTCTGGTTGAGTGCTGCCGCCCGGTCGAAATGCCGCGCCGCGCGCGCGAAGTCGCCGCCAAACATCGGTGCGCGAGCGCCATAGTAAACACCGAAGAACAGGTGCGCACCGCCGTGATAATAGGTTTCATCAAGGGCAAGCACGCGCCGCATCAGCGCTTCGACACGCGGCAACTCGGCAAGACGCGCCGGGTCCTCAAGATGGAGTTCGATCAGCTTGGCCCAGCTTGATGCCGTCCAGAACAAGGCGGGCACCGCGCGCACGTCGAGCTTCGCCAGGGTCTCGTTGAATGTCGCCGCGTCGCCCGTAAGCACGGCCTCTGTCATCCCTGCGCGGTCGAGTGCGTCCCGGGCGTGGTCGAACGCCCGCCGATAAAGATCGGTCGCGCGCCCCGGGTGGTCCGCTTCGACAAAACCTAGGGCATAACCATAAAACCCCATCGCTGCCTGCACCCGGTAAGTCACATTGCCGGGGTCGGCAAGCAGCAAGGATTCGATCATCTTGAGGTTGGCAGGAATGCTCGCCCGCGCGAGTTCGAGATCGGTTTCGCGGTTCATCGCCACCACGCCGTTGTCGATCAATGGTGCCGCGCCACGCGCGACAAACTGGCCGGTCGAACACCCCGACAACGACAGCGCGACGATCGCCAGACTTGTATAGGCTGCGGGGAATCGCAAAAGGCGTAAAGGCAGAGGCATTCGGTCTCCTCGTTTGGTATCGTTGGAATGCGTCTGCCATGCTAGCACCGACCGAATGTCTCCGCCGCTTTGGCATAATGGGCGTTTTGTCCCGGACTTCGCAGTGACCGCTTCACGGCACGATACCCTCAGCCAAAACAGCCCGGAGCACGGTTGGCTGGCGCATCCTTTTCGCGCGCCGCGCGAACTGCGCGGCTGGCTGTCGGACCGCGGCTCGCTCACCCGGCGCCTCAAGGCGCGCCATGCCGATTTCAGGGTCAGTCCGGTCGCACGCGGCCTCGCGCCGCCGTTTCTCGACGAAGCCCGCGTCTTGCGCCTGAGCCCCAAGGCACACGCCTATGTCCGCGATGTCCTGCTCATCGGTGGGGGACGCATCCGGGTGTATGCCCACAGCGTGCTGCCCCGCACCAGCCTGCGCGGCGCCTGGTGCGGAATCTCACGGCTGGGAACGAAGCCCTTGGGGGAAGCGCTGTTTTCCGATCCACGTATCCGTCGACTCGGCCTCACGATACGCCGACTCGACGCGCGTCACCCGCTCTATCGCGCGGCCAGGCGCCACACCGGCCGCACCGCGCGCCATCTGTGGGCACGTCGTTCGGTGTTCTGCCTCAACGGCCGGCCGCTGCTGGTCACCGAAGTCTTTCTGCCCGCCATCGACGCGCCATGACCCTGATCGAACGCCTGTCCCACTACGAAAAGCTGATGCGGCTCGACAAGCCGATCGGCATCCTGCTGCTGATGTGGCCCACCCTGTGGGCGCAGTGGCTGGCCAGCAACGGCCATCCGAACTGGCTGATTCTGTGGATTTTCGTCATGGGGGTCGTGCTGATGCGTTCGGCCGGGTGCGTCATCAATGACTACGCCGACCGCGATTTCGACCCGCACGTGGCGCGCACCCGCGCGCGTCCGCTGGCCGCCGGCAAGGTGTCGACCAAGGAGGCCCTGCTGCTGGCGGCCGGATTGTCGCTGCTGGCTTTCCTGCTGATCCTGCCGCTCAACACGCTGGTGCTGGAATTGTCCGTCGTCGCGCTGTTTCTGGCCGTAAGCTATCCCTTCACCAAGCGCTTCTTTGCGATTCCGCAGGCCTATCTCGGCATCGCGTTCGGCTTCGGCATCCCGATGAGCTACGCCGCGCTGCAGGGCACGGTGCCGCTCGAAGCCTGGATCCTGCTTGGCGCCAACGTCTTCTGGGCGATCGCCTACGACACTGAATACGCGCTGGTTGATCGCGCGGACGATCTGAAGATCGGCATCAAGACATCGGCCATCACCTTCGGCCGCTACGATCTTGCCGCGATTGCGGCGTGCTATGCCGCAACGCTGGCGCTGGTCGGCTGGGTTGGCTGGCAACGCGGGATGGGCATGGCGTTCTACGGCGGGCTGGCGGTGGCAGCGGCGATCGCGCTTTACCACATGCGGTTGATCCGTCAGCGCGATCCGCAGCAGTGCTTTCGCGCCTTTTTGCACAACACCTGGTTCGGTGCCGCAGTGTTCGGCGGCATCGCGCTGCACTTCCTGCTGCGCAGCTTATGACCTCATGACGGGCACGCCACCCGCGACTGACGGCTGTTCGGATAGGCTTGTCTGATATCGCTCAGGCTCTTCAGCGTATCCGGATCCTCGCTGCGAATCACGAAGTAGAAGTCCGTACCCTGGCGCGGCAACACCTCGACTCGAGTGCCGAGAACGCCCTTGCTCTCCGCTTCGAGAACGCGCCGCTGCGCCGCATCGGGGTCGGCATACAGCCCCAGCGAAATGGCGTTGCGCCACGGACCGTCCTTGACCACGAATGCGTCACTCAAACCTGCCGCCACCAGTTCGCTCAGCTTGGCCGCGGCCGATTCGGCGCTCGGCAAGGGCGGGAAGATCACCCAATGTCGCGTATTCAAGGGCACTTCGGTGAACGACATCACGCGCTCGCCCGCCAGCGACTTGAGTTGCTGGCGCACCTGGACAACCTCATCGCCGCTCAATCCACGCCATTCCACGCACAGTGAAGCATCCCGCGCCACGGGCGGCGACGCTGCATCCTTCGGCATGGTCGCCGACTGGCTGCGCAGGCTGAGTCGATCCACGTTCAGCGACGCCAGGTGAGCAGCCTCGTCCTGCGGCCAGTAGCCACGTCCGATAAAGAAGCCGGCCACCGCGAGGTTTGCAACCAGCAATGCCCATGTGATCCACCTCATCAAGAAACACCCTCTCTGGCAACGTAGTCGATGCCCTCCAGCACCAGCGCAGGCACATGCTCGGCGGGTACCCTGATATGCGACAGCACCTTCTCCGCGTCGCCGCCTGTCAGCAGGCAGCGCGGCGCCGTTCCGGCGATCTCGGCCAGGCGCGCGTGCTGCTGGGCAATGGCGCCGCACAGCGCCGCCACGATTCCGCTTTGCACGGCGTCTGCGGTGGTGCGCGGAAAAGCCTGCCAATCACCGCCCGCGTCGTCGACCCTCGCCGTCCCCTGTTGCAGCGCCTGCCGCATCAAGCGGACGCCGGGCACGATCACGCCCCCCAGAAACGCGCCGTCAGCGGACAACGCATCCACCGTCATCGCCGTCCCGACCGATACCACCAATACCGCGTCGCGCGTGCGCTGGCGCGCGGCGATCAGGCCCATCCAGCGATCCACGCCCAACTGGTGCGGGTCGAGGTAGCCATTCTTCACGTCCCCGAATCCGGCCTCGGCCGCCAGCCATCTTGGAGCGATGCCCACCTCGTCCAAGCGCGCGGCAAGCTGCTGTTCGTGCGCCACGCTGGCCACGCTCGCGATGAAGCAATCGGTGCCGCCCCGCAGCACGTCCGTCAGGGCCGACCCGTCTGCGTAATCGCTTCGGCCGGTCGCGCGCCACTGCCCGCCCTCAACCACCGCCCACTTCAGGCTGGTGTTGCCGGCATCGAGCAGGATGCGGCGTCCGCTCATCGCGCACCATCCAGGCGCAGGCTGATTTCGCCGCCACTGTAAGGACTCACGATCGATCGCGCGTCGCGCAGCAGAAAGGCGCCCGTTTCGTCGACGCCGCACGCCACGCCATGAACGCTGCGCGCATCCGGCAACGCCAGCGCGACAGCCCTGCCGGCATACGCGTCCAGCGCCTGCCATTCCGCGCGCAATGCCGAGAATCCATGCTGACGAAACAGACCGAGCGCCGCGTGCAATTCCAGCAGGCAGTCCGCCAGCAGTCGGTTACGTCCCACCGTCACCCCCATTTCGGCGAGATCGACCACGGCCTGGTCAACCGCATCGCGCTGCGGCTCGCTGAGCCGGACGTTCAGCCCGACGCCCACCACGGCGAAGGCGGCGCCGTGCATGTCGCCTTGCACCTCGACGAGAATCCCCGCCAGTTTGCGGTAGTCCACCAGAATATCGTTGGGCCATTTGAGGCGGGCAGCATGGCGGCTGTGACGGTTCACCGCGCGCGCAATCGCCAGGCCCGCGGCCAAGCTCAAGCCTGCCAGCGACTGCAGGCCGCTGTCGAAGCGCCACAACACCGAAAACGTGAGGCTTCCCCCCAGCACCGAATGCCACTGCCGACCGCGTCGGCCCTTGCCTGCCAGTTGATGCTCGGCGCAGAACAGGGTACCGTCCGCGGCCCCGCCGAGCGCGGCGGCCATCAACGCCGAATTGGTCGAGTCCACGCTGTCCAGCACCTGGATTGTATAGGCGCCTGCGGTGGAGCCCAGGTGGGCCGCGACCTCGCCGGCATCCAGCCACTCGACGGGCTCGGGCAGGCGGTAGCCGCGACCACGCACCGCATGGATAGTCAGCCCCATGGATTCGGCTTGACCAAGGACGTTGAAAATGCTCGAACGCGACAGACTGAATTCATCCGCCAGCGCCTGGCCCGAATGAAATCGGCCATCGGACAAGCGGCGCAGGAGCGGAAACAGCGATTTGTGAGGACGGGTATGCACCCGCCGAATTTTACATGGCCTGCTGGTGTGATTTCCCAAATAAAAAACCCCCTCTTTTTGGGAGGGGGTTTTGTTGTCCTTCAGGTTTTGCCTGAAGGACGGTGTAAGGAGTCTGACGATGACCTACTTTCACAGGCGAGGTGCCTACTATCATTGGCGCGGGAGCGTTTCACCGTCCTGTTCGGGATGGGAAGGGGTGGTTCCACTCTGCTATGGTCGTCAGACAAAGGG
>JAJXTE010000135.1 GCA_021784115.1 Pseudomonadota bacterium
CGTAATCCGCTTCCACCAGGCCGAACTGCGCCATGTCGTCCTCGCGGTGACCGTCGAAGCCGGCGGAGAAGAACAGCATCTGCGGACGGAAGGTTTCCAGCCGCGGCAGGATCCGGGTGCTGAAGGCGTCGCGGTAGGCATGGCCGGTGGTGCCGGCGGGCAGCGGCACGTTGACGATGTGTTGGCTGACGGTGTCGGCGCCGCGGAAGGGATAGTAGGGATGCTGGAAGGTGGAGCACAGCATCAGGCGCGGATCGTCGCGGAAGATGTCTTCGGTGCCGTTGCCGTGGTGGACGTCGAAATCGACGATGGCGACGCGTTGCAGGCCGTGCTGCTCGAGCGCGTGCGCGGCGGCCACGGCAACGTTGTTGAAGATGCAGAAGCCCATGGCCTGGTTGCGGGTGGCGTGGTGTCCGGGCGGGCGGCAGGCGACGAAGGCGTTGGCCACCTCGCCCTGCATCACCCGGTCGACCGCCATCACCGCACCGCCGGCCGCATGCCAGGCAGCCTCCAGCGTGTGCGGGTTCATACTGGTGTCGGGGTCGAGCTCGCGCAGGCCTTCACGGGGCGAGGCCGCTTCGACGAAGTCGATGTAGGCGGCGTCATGCACCCGGAGCAGCTGGCTGCGCTGAGCCGGTGTGGCGTCAAGGTGGGTCAGGAAATCGAACAGGTGGGCGGCGTGCAGCCGGTCGTCGATGGCACGCAGGCGTGCGGGGCTTTCCGGATGCCAGCTTCCCATGTCGTGCAGGAGGTAGCTGGAGTGGGTGACGTAGGCGGTGTGCATGGCGCGGCGGCGAAGGGAATGGGGGAACTATAGCCCGGCAGGATGGCGCTGTAACGGGGGATGGCCTAGGATAGGCTGCCCGGCCCCGATCGAATCCACCTTCAGCGACGTCATGCCCCAACATTATCTGCATCCCCTGTTCAACGCCCGTTCGGTGGCGGTCTTCGGCGCCAGCGAGCGCGAGGATTCGGTCGCCGGCACCCTGTTCCGCAACCTTCGCAATGCCGGCTACAAGGGTGAAGTCTATCCGGTCAACCCGAAGCACGGGACGGTGTTCGGCGAGCGCTGCTACGCCAGTGCGAGCGAATTGCCGGCGATTCCGGAGCTCGCGTTGATTGCCACGCCGGCGCCGACCGTGGCGCAGATCTTGGAGGAATGCGGACAGCGCGGCCTCCGCCATGCCATCGTGCTGTCGGCCGGGTTCCGTGAGATGGGCGAGAAGGGCGCGGCGCTTGAAGAGACTGTGAACGCGGTGGCCAGAAAGCATGGCATCCGCTTCATCGGGCCCAATTGCCTGGGCATCCAGCGGCCGTCCATCGGGCTGAATGCCACGTTCAGCCAGGGCGCCACGCTGTCGGGCGATCTCGCCCTGGTGTCGCAGTCCGGCGCGCTGTGCACCGCGATGCTCGACTGGGCGGAGGCCAACGGCATCGGCTTTTCCAGCGTGATATCCACCGGCGCGTCGGCCGACCTGGATTTCGGCGAGATTCTCGACTACCTCGCCTTCGATACGCAGACCCGCGGCATCCTGCTCTACATCGAAGGCATCCGCGATGCGCGCCGCTTCATGAGCGCACTGCGCGCGACTGCCCGCTTCAAGCCCATCGTCATGGTCAAGGTGGGACGTCATGCGACGGGCGCCAAGGCAGTCCAGTCACATACCGGCGCGCTGGTAGGATCAGATGCGGTGTTCGATGCACTGGTGCGGCGCGCCGGCGTGGTGCGGGTGAACACCATCCTGCAGCTGTTCGCCTCGGCGCGCGCGCTGTCTACCCACATCCAGCCGAGCGGCAACCGGCTCGCCATTGTCACCAACGGCGGCGGCCCCGGCGTCATGGCGACCGACCTCGCGGTGGACATGGGGGTGCGTATGGCCGAGTTGTCGCCGTCGACGCTTGCGACGCTCGACGGGGTATTGCCGGCGAACTGGTCGCGCGCCAATCCGCTCGACATCATCGGAGACGCCACGGCAGGGCGCTATCGCGTGGCGGTGGACGCCTGCCTCGCCGACGACAATGTCGACGGCGTGCTGGTCATGCTGACGCCACAGGCAATGACGCGGCCGACCGAGGCAGCGCAGGCCGTGATCGAGGTGGCGAAGGCCTCGCGCAAGCCGGTGCTGACCTGCTGGATGGGCGAGGCGCAGGTGCGCGAAGGTCGCCACCTGTTCAAGCAGGCCGGGATACCCTACTTCACCACCCCGGAACCGGCGGTCGAGGTGTTCTCCTTCCTCTCCGCCTTCTACGAGAACCAGCGCCTGCTGATGCAGACGCCGGGACCGCTGTCGCATCAGGCCGAGCCGGACGTGGAAGGCGCGCGCCTGATCATCGAGAGCGCCCTGGCGCACGGCCGCCATCTGCTGAACGAGGTGGAGTCGAAGGCACTGCTGGCGGCGTTCCGCATTCCGATCGCGCAGACGCTGATCGCGCGCGATCCCATGGAAGCCATGTTGATGGCGCAGCAGATGGGCTTCCCGGTCGCGATGAAGATCAACTCGCCGGACATTACCCACAAGTCGGACGTCAACGGCGTTCGCCTTGGATTGTCGAGCGGCCAGGCGGTGCGAGCTGCCTTCGGCGAGATGCTGGCCGACATCAGGCGCCTGCGGCCTGACGCCACCCTCGATGGCATCGTCATCGAGCCGATGGTGGCGCGCCCGCACGCGCGCGAAGTCTTGCTCGGCATGACCTCGGACCCGGTGCTGGGGCCGGTGATCGTGTTCGGCGCCGGTGGGGTCGATGTCGAGGCCTTCCAGGATCGTGCGGTAACCTTGCCGCCGCTGAATCGCTATCTGGCACGCGACCTGATTCAGCGTACCCGCGTCGCGACCCTGCTGGGGCCATTCCGAAATCGCCCGCCGGTCGACATGGACGCGCTCGAAAATGTGCTGTTGCGCCTGTCGGAAATGGTCTGCGAGTTGCCCTGGCTGGCCGAGCTGGACATCAATCCCCTGCTGGTGGACGAACAGGGCGCCCTGGCGCTGGATGCCCGCATCGTCATCGCGCCGCGCGTGCCGACCGCAGATCGCTACGACCACATGGCGATCCACCCCTATCCGGCGCATCTCGTGACGCGCTGGCAGCTGCCCAGCGGCCACGACGTCATCATTCGCCCGATCCGCCCGGAGGACGCCGAACTGACCCAGGGCTTCGTGAAGAGTCTGTCCGAGGAATCCAAGTACTTCCGCTTCATGGATGCGGTGAGCGAACTTTCCCCGGCTGCATTGGCCCGCCTGACCCAGATCGACTACACGCGCGAGATGGCGCTGCTGGCGTTGACCGAAATCGACGGCAGGGAAGTGGAGCTCGGCGTGGCGCGCTACGCCATCAACCCCGATGGCGAGTCCTGCGAATTTGCCCTGGTCGTCAACGACCAGTGGCAGAAGCAGGGCATCGGCCACAAGCTCATGGCCGTGCTGATGGACGTGGCGCGCACCAAGGATTTGAAGGTGATGGAGGGCGAGGTGCTGAAAACCAACCGCCCGATGTTGAAGCTGGTGGAGGCACTGGGTTTCCGCATCGAGCCGCACCCCGAGGACGACAGCGTGCGCAGGATTTCACGCGAACTGTAACAGGCGTCTATTCGCCGGTGCCCAGTTTTTTGTCCACGCAGGCCAGGTAGGACGCGGCATCGTATTGCATGCCGCTGCGCTGCGACTGCCAGATCATTTCGGCCAGACAGTCCATGATGTGGTGCTCCGCCTGCATGGAGCCGCCGCAGTGTTCGACCATTTTGCGGTAGCGCTCGCGCATGCCGGCGGGCTGGTCGATCGACACCTGCTCGGCAATCGCCAGGTGCATGGCGAGGTGCATGAAGGGATTGGTCTCGCCGAGTTCGGGCGGGTAGTCGCGTTCCCGGTAGCGTTCCGGGTCACTCAGCATCGCGTGGTATTCCGGATGCGCGAGGATCGCTTCCAGCGCAGGGACTTCTGCGCCCGCCAGCGGCTGGTTGCCACGATATTTCGCCCACACGTCGAAGAAGAACTGGCGAACCTGGTCGCGGCTGGGATTGAACATCAACCGGCAGTGGCAACGAGCTTGCCCTTGAATTCGCACAGGTCCGCGATGATGCATTCGCCGCATTTCGGCTTGCGCGCCTGGCACACATAGCGTCCGTGCAGGATCAGCCAGTGATGCGCATCGACGCGGAATTCCGGCGGGATGGTCTTCAGCAGTTTCCTTTCCACCTCCAGCACCGTCTTGCCGGGGGCGAGCCCGATACGGTTGGCGACGCGGAAGATGTGGGTGTCGACCGCCATCGTCGGCTGGCCGAACGCGGTGTTGAGGATCACGTTCGCGGTCTTGCGCCCCACGCC
>JAJXTE010000136.1 GCA_021784115.1 Pseudomonadota bacterium
CTGACCGTCTGAAACTGGCCTATTGTGTTGAGAAACCCTGCTGCAAACCACTTTCAAAGAGTCCTTCAACACAGCCAAAAGGTAACATTCGACGGCTTGACGGTTGAGATCAGGGAATTGGCCTATATCAATGTCACATTTTCTAGAATATTAGGGGTGTACAGGCATACACGATTCCGTCCTGGTTTCTTGGCTTGATACATTGCCTGATCTGAACGGCGCAAGAGGGTATCAGGGTCATTACTGTCGAAGGGGAACAGGGTGATGCCAATGCTGGCGGTGACCCGTCTGTTGGTCGCGCCGGGTCAAGTCGTGAAGTCAGCCCACCGTCAGGCGTACCGTTCAGTTCCGGTCTTCCACCGTTGGCGTGCCGCGATCGCCTTGACGAATGCGAGACCGCTGCCAGGTTGGCTAGGCAAGAAAACACTGTCGTCGCTTCGTGGCGTTGTTGTCGCGAGCCTATGGGATTTTCGAAGGACGCGCTGGCAACGTGTTTGTGGGGTTGAGGCATACTTCATTTTGACGAAACACTTGGGTGGAATTCAGTGGAGCCAAACCGTATCGCCGTCTCCTGCCGGGGCCTGACGAAGTCATACGGCACGGGCGATGCGCAGACATTGGCGCTGAGGGGCATCGACCTCAGTATCCGCTATGGCGAATTGCTGATGCTTGTCGGGCCTTCCGGCAGCGGCAAAACAACCCTGCTCTCGATCATTGCGGGCATCCTGGATCAGGATGCCGGGCAATGTGTCGTGCTCGATCACGACTCCCGGACGATGGATGCGACCGAACGGGCGCGCTTTCGTGGACGCTCCATTGGATTCGTGTTTCAGACCTTCAACCTGCTGCCTTCACTCACGGTCGTTGAGAATGTCGCCGTGCCGTTGCTCATCAATGGCACGCCGCGTAAAACAGCTGCCAAGCGGGCGCGGGGCATGCTGGACGCGTTTGATTTGGGCGGACGTGCCAAGGCATTGCCGACGCAGCTCAGCGGAGGGCAGCAACAACGAGTAGCCATTGCGCGGGCGCTGATCCATGCACCGAAGCTGATCGTGTGCGACGAGCCGACAAGCAACCTCGACCATACGGCGGGGCACCATGTGATGGAGCTGCTGCGCCGCGAAGCCCAGGTGCCTGATCGGGCGCTGGTTGTCGTGACGCATGACAGCCGCATTTTCGAGTTTGCGGACCGCATCGCGCACATGGACGACGGGAGGATCGTCGAAGTAACTAATGGAACGACCCAGGAGGCGACGCCGCAATGATTCGCAGGTATCTGCTCCCGCTACTCGCTGCTGTCGGCGTGGCGATCGCCATCATCGCGGTCATCATCGACAACCGGCCCACACCGTCCGCGCGCCCCGCGGTCCAGCCACCCAAGGTGCCGTTTGCGTCTTACGTCGCGGGTACGGGCATCATCGAGGCCAGCAGCGGAAACATCGCTGTCGGTACGCCGGTGCCCGGCATCGTCACGGCGATCTATGTCAAATGGGGCGATCACGTAAAGGTCGGCGATCGGCTGTTCAAAATCGATGACCGCGATGTTCAAGCCCGGCTTCTTCCGGCGCTCGCCAAGGTCAAGGAGTCGGAGGCCAGGCTTGAACTGGCCGAAGGCCGGCTCAAGATCGCAGAGAGCGTCACGGACAAGCGTGCCATCAGCGTTGAAGAACTCAACAATCGCAGGTCTGCCGTGACGATTGATGCGGCCGCGCTGGCAGCGGCCAAGGCCGAGGTCGAACAACTGAGGCTTGAGATCGAGCGCCGCACGATCCGGGCGCTGGTGCCAGGTCAAATCTTTCAGGTCAAGATACGACCCGGTGAATTCGCGCCAAGCGGGGCACTTGCCACACCTCTCATGGTGCTCGGCAACGATATCCGGCTTTACCTGCGGGTCGATATCGACGAGTACGACGCCTGGCGGGTGCGGCCGGACGCGCCCGCCGAGGCCTTCGTCCGTGGCGCCCCGGAGTTGCATACGCCGTTGCGCTTCGAACGTATCGACCCCTATGTCGTCCCGAAGACCTCGCTCACGGGCAGCAGCACCGAGAGGACCGACACACGCGTCTTGCAGGTCATCTACAGCTTCGATCCCGCTACGCTACCGGACACTTATGTCGGCCAGCAGCTGGACGCTTTTGTTCAGGCGCCGTCATCCGTGGCGGCACCTGCCGCAGCATCAGGACGGCCAATGGCGGGCTCGCCGTGACCTGGAGCTGTCGCATCGTTCTGAGTGTGCTCTGCGCCGTCCTGGTGGGCTGCGCAGTTAGCCCCGGCTATCATCCGCCAGCACCCGACGTTCCGGCCCGGTGGAGCGAGGCGCCCCAAAGCAGCCAGGCGGCTGGATTGGCGGATTCACCCTGGTGGAGAACATTGGGGGATCCGGTTCTCGACTCCCTCGTCGAGCGTGCGCTGCGGGCCAATCTGGACCTCCAGTTGGCCGAGGCGCGCGTCCGTGAAGCACGGGCGCGGCGCGGGACCGCCGCTGCGTCTCAGTGGCCGTCGCTTGACGCCAGGGCCTCGGTGGCCCGCGAACGCGATAGCCAGAACGCCCCCAACCCGGTGCTGGTGCAACCCGACGGGCAGGTCGAACCTCCGGGCCAATCGGAAAACCTTTTCCAGGCCGGGTTCGACGCGAGATGGGAACTCGACCTGTTTGGCGGCAGGCGCCGAGCCATCGAAGCGGCGCAGGCCGACCTCGAAGCCGTTGCTTACGACCGGGACGCGGTCCTCCTTACGTTGCTCGCCGAAGTGTCGAGAAATTACATCGAGTTGCGCGGTGCGCAGGAACAGGCTCGCATCGCACGCGAAAACCTGGCCGCCCAGCAGGACATGCTCACCCTGGTTCGGGCGCGCTATGCGGGCGGGATGGGAACGGACCTCGATGTCGCGCGTGCCGAGGCACAAGTTCAACAGACGGCGTCGCAGCTACCCGCACTCGACACCTCTTATAAGAAAGCCGTGCATCGCTTGGGCATACTCCTGGGTCAGCCGCCTGGTGCCCTTGCGGGCGAACTCGGGGCGGACCGGCCAGCCCCGGTCATCTCGATCCAGCCCCCCTTGGGCCTGCCCTCGGACCTGCTGCGTCAGCGGCCCGACATACGGAGCGCCGAACGCCGCCTCGCCGCCGCGTCGGCACGATTGGGAGTCGCCACGACGGACCTTTACCCCAAGTTCTCCCTGCTTGGAGCCGTTGGGCTGGCGAGCGTGGCAGCGGGTGATTTCTTCAACGGCGCCAGCACCCTCTGGTCGATCGGTCCTGCAATGACCTGGCCGATCTTCCAGGGCGGACGGATCGTCGCAACGATCAAAGTGCGCGACGCTCAGCAGCAGGAAGCCCTGATCGAATACCGGCGGGCGATACTGAGCGGCATCGAAGACGTGGAAAACGCTGTCGCCGCTTACCAGCATGAACAGGCCCAGCGGACAATGGTGATCAAAGCCGTTGCCTCGGAGCAACGGGCCGTCGGGTACGCCCGGCAACGCTATAGAGGCGGCCTGACCGACTTTCGCGATGTTCTTGATGCGCAACGCAGCCTCTACTTCTCGCAGAGCGAGCTGGCGCGGCATGAGACCGCCGTCTCGCTTGACCTGGTCGCGCTGTACAAGGCACTGGGCGGTGGCTGGAACGCGGTAGGCCGGCCGGATCGCGAGCCACCGCATGCGCTCGGCAGTGAAGGAGAAGCGAAGTGATCTATGTCGCTCTGAGAATGCTCCTGGGTGATCGAGCCAAGTACGCCGGGCTGATCTTCGGCATCACCTTCACGTCATTCCTGGTCACCTTTGCAGCATCGTATTTCACTGGCTTCATGACTCAGGGGTTCGCGCTCATCACCGAAAACGGCACGGCTGATGTGTGGGTTATGGACCCGACGGTGAGCTCCGTGGAACAGACAACCAACATGCCCTGGTGGGCGCTAGGCCGCGTTCGCAGCGTCCCCGGGGTCCAGTCGGCGGTGCCGCTGCTTCTGGGCACGGCGCAGGCGCGCTTTCCAAACGGGCGATTTCAGCCGTTCCAAGTCATCGGCGTGGACGACGCCATCCTCTCAGGCCTGCCCCCACTGCGAAACGGTATTTCTCCCCTGGCGCTTCGCACCCCGGATGCCGTGGCCGTGGATTCCGGCGGCACGAGCGGCAAACTTGATACGCCCCTTCGGGTCTCCGACCAGTGGCCGTATGGTTCCCCCCATCTTCATGTGCCGACTCGGGAGTTGGCGCCAGACGACGAGCTGTTCGTCAACGACCATCGCGTCGTCGTGGTGGGACGATCTGAGGGCTTGCCGCGTTATCCGCCACGGCCGCTGCTC
>JAJXTE010000037.1 GCA_021784115.1 Pseudomonadota bacterium
AATCCCACCGAGAGGTACCCGTCGCCGGCGGGCAACGACACCCAGAACCATTCCGCGCCCTGGATTTCCTCCCGCGACGTCGCGACCGGCTCGCCCGTCCGTGCGCGCAGGGAGGCCACCAGGAAGCGCAGGTAGGGCTCCCGCCACGAGGGAGGCCCGGGGTTGTGCGGCGGCTCGGCGCGCAGCGCCAAGGCGTGCGAGCGCGCCAATTCGATTTCGAACGCAGGACGGGTGACGGGCGGCAACTCGCTCCAGGTCTGCGCAGACAGCGTCATCAGGCCCGCGAGATCGGCCGCCGAACGGCGTGCCATCGGCAGCATCAAGAAGTAGGTGATGGCCGACGCCACCAGCAGTTCGAATGTAATGAAGAACACCACCAGCAGCAGCGCATTCTGCTGCGTCAGGCTCAGGCGCGACGACAGCCTCATGCCTCGCTGCCGCGCGGATTGAACAGGTAGCCCTCGCCTCGCACGGTGCGGATGTAGACCGGCGCGGCGGAGTCGGGCTCGATCTTGCGGCGCAGCCGGGTGACGCGGGTGTCGACGCTGCGATCGAACGGATCGCGCTCGTACCCTTTCAGCATGTCGATCAGGGTATCGCGCGACAGCACGCGCAGCGGGTGCTCGACGAAGATGCGCAGCAGCGCGAATTCGGCGGTCGACAGCTTCACCTCGACCCCGTCGCGGGTGAGCCGGTGGCTCGCCGCATCCAGCTGAAACGGCCCGAAAGTGGGCAGCGTCGGCTGCGAGGCGGGTTCGACCTGGCCCTGGCTGCGCCGCAGCAATGCGCGCACGCGGGCCAGCAGTTCACGCGGGCTGAAGGGCTTGGCGAGGTAGTCGTCGGCGCCCATTTCCAACCCAACCACGCGGTCGATTTCCTCGCCGCGCGCCGACAGCATCAGGATGGGCACGTTCGACTGGCTGCGCAGGCGGCGCGCCAGCGAAAGGCCGTCCTCGCCGGGCATCATCAGGTCGAGCACGATGGCATCCGGCATGCCGCGTTCCAGCGCCTGCCACATCGCCGCGCCGTCCGACGCCGTCTCCACCGCAAAACCGCTGTCACCCAGGTAGGCGTCCAGCAGTGAACGCATGCCCGGGTCGTCGTCCACCACCAGGATACGTGACACGCCGCCCTCCCTCATGGCGTACCTCGGGCAGCGTTTTGGACAACGGACTTGAACGATTGCATCATGCGGAGTGTGGACCTTGGCAGCGGAGCAGGTTGCGGTTTTCGGGGATGGTTCGGCACACCCCCGCGTGCAGCGATGACGATGCGCCTGGTCCCATTTATCCTACTCCAGAACAGGTCCCGTCCTGCCCGCCTGTCACAAACGGACACACACTGACACGCAGCGCCATGCCACGGACATGGCGCTGCGACACATCCATCCCACAATGCACTCCAGCCGCAATCCCGCGGTCCCGACCGACACCCCAGCCGAACATGATCCTGTCACGCCTGACCCTGATCCTCGTCCCACCCGTCCTGGCCTTGGCCTCGCCGTGCTGGGCCGAGGCGCGCCAGGCAAACGCCAAAGCCACGCAGCCCCGTCCCCTCAACCTGTCCGTGCCGCGCGATGCCCTGCGCGCCTCGGACACAGGCCAGGTCGACGAGACGGTGCAGCGCAATCTGCGCGCGCCGGCGCCGGTTCCGGGCAATCCCCAGACGCCGACCACCCTGCGGTACGGGGCCGGCTATGAGCATCGCCATCAGGAACCCGGTGGAACGGCGACAGGCGGCGGTACCGGCGGCGGCGCCCGTGCCGGTGCCCCCACAGGTCGACGGGGTCGGTAATCTCAATCCAAAAGGAGTGCAATGATGAAATCGCTGAACGTTCTTTCCCTGGTTTTGCTCGCTGCCGGCCTCGCCAGCGGCGCGGCCTATGCCAAAGGCGGCAATGGCGGCATGGGGGGCATGGGCATGGGAAATGGCAGCATGACCAGTCCTGACACCGCGCAACGCAAGGAAACGCGCACCCAGAGCCGCGACGAGAAGCGCATTCAGACGCGCGACGGCAGCGCTGCCGACGCGCCGCAGCGCGACCAGATCCGCAATCAAACCCACGAGCAGACCCGCAGCGAAGGCGCCTCACCCGCGGGCCAATAAGCGCAGGGACACGCAACCGGCGCACGCAGCCGGGAACACGGGACGCCGCGGTGCGTCCCCTTTTTATCGCTCTTTATCTCCCTCGCCGCGGGAATGGTTTTTCCGGCACCCCTCGGGGCGCTAGAATGCGGCTTTAATTCCCCCCGCCTTCACATGACTGTCACCATCAAAACCGGCGCCGAAATCGAGGGCATGCGCGTTGCGGGCCGGCTCGCCTCGGAAGTGCTCGACTACATCACGCCCTTCGTCAAGCCCGGCGTCACCACCGGCGAACTCGACCGCCTGTGCCACGACTACATGGTGAACGTGCAGGGCACCATCCCCGCGCCGCTGAACTACGCGCCGAACGGCCACACGCCCTACCCCAAGTCGATCTGCACCTCGGTCAACAACCAGGTGTGCCACGGTGTGCCGGGCGACAAGGTGCTGAAGAACGGTGACGTCGTGAACCTCGACATCACGGTCATCAAGGATGGCTGGCACGGCGATACCAGCCGCATGTTCGCGGTGGGCGAGGCGTCGATCCAGGCCAAACGCCTGATCCATGTGACCTACGAAGCGATGTGGGTCGGCATCGACCACGTCAAGCCCGGCGCGCGCCTCGGCGACATCGGCCACGCCATCCAGCGCTTTGCCGAGAACCACGGCTACAGCGTGGTGCGCGAGTTCTGCGGCCACGGCATCGGCCGCGAGTTCCACGAGGATCCGCAGGTGCTGCACTACGGCAAGCCCGGCACCGGCCTCGTGCTGGAGCCCGGCATGACCTTCACCATCGAGCCGATGATCAACGCCGGCCGCCGCGACATCCGCCAGATGCCCGACGGCTGGACCATCGTCACCAAGGACCGCAGCCTGTCGGCGCAGTGGGAACACACCGTGCTGGTGACCGACAGCGGCTACGACGTGCTGACCGTGTCCGCCGGCACCCCGGCCGTGCCCGACCGCATCCACCACGCCGCGTGAGCCCCCAGCCGTTCGCCGACCTTCGCGAGCGGCTCAAATCGGGCCGCGCGGAACTGGCGGCGACCTTTCTCAAGAAACCCGCCACCCACTACCTGACCCACCACGCCGCGCTGGTCGACAGTGTGCTGATCGAGCTCTCGGCCCGGCTCGCCCTGCCGCCCAGTTTCTGCCTCGCCGCGGTCGGCGGCTACGGGCGCGGCGAACTGTTTCCCGGTTCCGACGTGGATGTGCTGCTGTTGCTGCCGCACGACCCCGCACCTGACGAGCGGGCCACGCTGGAGCACTGGGTCCAGGCCTGCTGGGACGTCGGGCTGGAGATCGGCCACAGCGTGCGCACGGTCGACGCCTGCCTCGCCGAGGCCGCCGACATCACGGTGGAAACCAACCTGCTGGAGGCGCGCTTCGTGTGCGGCGCCGCGCGCCTGTTCGACGAATTCGGCCGCCGCTTCCAGGCGCGTTTCGACGCCCAGCATTTCTTCGACGGCAAGCTGGCCGAACAGCAGGCGCGCCACGCGCGCTTCGACGACAGCGCCTACAAGCTCGAACCCAACCTGAAGGACAGCCCCGGCGGCCTGCGCGACCTGCACACCGTCCACTGGCTGGCGCAGGCCTGCGGCCTCCTGGGCGGCTGGAGCGGCATCGCGCGCGCCGGCCTGCTCACCCACGCCGAGGCGCGCCGCATCGCGCGCGAGGAACGCACGCTGTCGGCGCTGCGCATTCATCTGCATCTGCTGGCCGGGCGGCGCGAGGACCGCCTCGCCTTCGACTACCAAACCGAACTCGCCACCCGCCTCGGGCTGGCCGCCACCCCCCACCGCCAGCCCGGCGAGCGCCTGATGCAGGGCTATTACCGGGCGGCCAAACTGATCCAGCGCGTCAACGACATCCTCATCCAGTCGCTGCGCGTGCGGCTGTTCCCGGTGACGGCGCCTCCGCAGCCGATCGACGCCGATTTCCAGCTGCGTGCCAATCTGCTCGAAGCACGCGCCGCCGACCTGTTCGAACGCAAGCCGGATGCCCTGCTGCGCGCCTTTATCGTGTACGCCCAACATCCGCTGCTTGCCGGGTTCGAGCCGGCGACGCTGCGCGCGCTGTGGCGCGGCAGCACGCGCATCGATGCGGCATTTCGCGCCGATCCGGCGCATCGCGCCCTGTTCATGACGCTGCTGCGCCAGCCGGTCGGCATCACCCGGGCGCTGCGCGCCATGCATCGCTATGGTTTGCTGGCTCGCTACATCCCCGCGTTCGGCCGCGTCGTCGGGCAGATGCAGCACGACCTTTTCCATGTCTACACCGTCGACGAGCACATCCTCACCGTGCTGCGCAACGTGCGGCGCTTCACCGTGCCGGACCTGGCGCACGAGTTCCCGCTCGCCAGCCGGCTGATCGCCGCGTTCGACAAGCCCGAGCTGCTCTATCTGGCCGCCCTGTTTCACGACATCGCCAAGGGCCGCGGCGGCGACCACTCCGAACTGGGCGCCGTCGACGCGCGGCGGTTCTGCCGCCAGCACGGGCTCGACAAGGCCGACAGCGAGCTGGTCGCCTGGCTGGTGGACATGCATCTGGTGATGTCGCGCACCTCGCAGAAGGAGGACATCAGCGACCCCGCGGTCATCGCCGCCTTCGCCCGTCGGGTCGGCGACACACGACGGCTGGCAGCGCTGTATCTGCTGACCGTGGCCGACATTCGCGGCACCAGCCCGAAGGTCTGGAACGCGTGGAAAGGCAAGCTGCTGGAAGACCTGTATCACGCCACCCATGCGAAGCTGGCAGGCAGCGACACCGCGATGGCGGACATCGCCGCCCGCCAGAACGAGGCACGGGTCAATCTCGCCCTGTATGGGCTGCCGGCCGACGCCGCTGATGCGCTGTGGCAGCATCTCGATGAACGCTATTTTGTCCGCTTCGACGCCCGCGATATGGCCTGGCAGGCGCGCATGCTGTGGCGCCGCACCGACAGCGCCGACGCCGTCGTGCGGGCGCGCCTGTCGCCGGCGGGCGAAGGCATTCAGGTGCTGGTCTACACACCCGACCGCCCAGACATCTTCGCCCGAATCTGCGGCTTCTTCGCCCGCATCCAGTACACCATCCTCGAAGCCAAGATCCACACCACCCGCAATGGGTACGCGCTGGACAGCTTTCAGGTGATGGATCTGGCCCATCGAGGCATCCATTACCGCGACTTCCTGAGCTTCGTGGAATTCGAACTGGCGCGCGACCTCGACCCGGCACGTCCCATGCAGGCGGTGCCGCGCGGCCGCCTGTCGCGTCACCAGCGCCATCATCCCTACCCGACCACGGTGCGCCTGGAAGCCGACGCGCAGGGCCACGGCCATATGCTGTCGATCACCTGCGCGGATCGCGGGGGCTTGCTGTTTGCGGTGGCCGAGGTGCTGATGCGGCACGCCGTGAGCGTCTATGCCGCCAAGATCGACACGCTGGGCGAGCGGGTCGAGGATACCTTTCTGATCCGGGGGGTGGCCCTGCAGACGCCCACGGGACGCGAGGCGCTGGAAGCCGAGACAATCGAAGCGGTGAGGGCCTAGCAGGCCGGGCGTGCGTATTCGTCGACGTAACGCCCGCGCGACGGCGTTTTGCGGGCAGGCGGCGATTTCTTGCGCGTGCCGTCGGTCGGTTTCTTGACCTTCTCGTCCGCTTCGGGCTTGACGCGATTGCGTCCGCGGCCGGGGCGAACCGATGTGGTGACACCCACCCCGCCGGCGAGGCTGAGTCCGGAATGGCGCACGGGATCCTGCAACACCGTCATGCCGCCTCCCGCCATTCCTTGAGGCTGCCCGCCAGCGTGCGCGTCAATGCAATGAGGCTGCCCAGCGTGTCGGTGTCGGGAGCGGATTCGCATTGGCCGATCTTGCTGTCGGCATACACCGACAGGATCAGCAGGTTGTGTTGCACATCCAGCGGCAGCCGCAGCGTGGCGCCGGCCAGCGCAGCCTGGATCTCGTGCCAGAAGCTGCGACTGGCTTCCAGCGCGGCCATGAGATGAAGTTGGCGGTTGGGGGCGTTCCAGTACCGCTGCACCGTCATCAGTTGGGCGGCAATGTCGTCGAGCTGGGCTGCTTCGCCCCTCATCACGTCGATATGGTGAATGCGGCGCTGCGCCTGCTGGATCTGCTGTTCCGGGTTCATTGTTATCCTTGCTGCTTGTGCCGGGGCACATCGCCCACGGTTCCGTAACAGGGTTAGCGGCGAGGCGAGGCGCAACTTTAGGCTAGCTAGATTCGTGCCTGAACGCCCTGCCAGCGCCTCAGTCGTCCTGCAGGGCTTGCCCCGGAAACAGGGTATCGGTGAAACCGAAATAGCGCAGGTCGCGGATCCGCATCGGATACAGAATGCCGTGCAGGTGATCGACCTCATGCTGCACCACGCGGGCATGGAAGCCGCTCACGCTGCGGTCGATCGGCTGGCCTGAGGCATCAAACGCCTGATAGCGCAGCGCAGCGTGGCGCGGGACCAGCCCGCGCATGCCCGGCACCGACAGGCAGCCTTCCCAGCCTTCTTCGATGACGTCGGACAGGGGTGTCAGTACGGGATTGATCAGCACCGTGAACGGCACGTTCTCGGCATCCGGATAACGCGGATTGGCGACGACCTCGAAGATCACCACCTGCAGGCCGACGCCGATTTGCGGCGCCGCCAGGCCGGCCCCGTTCAAGGATCGCATGGTGTCGTGCATGTCGACGATCAACTGCCCCAGATCGGGCGAGGCAAAATCCTCCACCGGGCGCGCCGGCGCCACGAGGCGCGGGTCACCCATTTTCAGGACATCGCGGATGGCCATGATTGCTCCAGTTGTTGCAGGTCGGCAGCCTCCAGCCAGCGCCAGCTGCCGGGCGCGAGGTCTGCAGGCAACGCATAGTCTCCAACAGCTTCGCGATGCAGCCCATCGACCCGGTTGCCCGTCGCCGCGATCATGCGCTTGACCTGGTGATATTTGCCCTCGGCGAGCGTCAGACGCAGCGTACCGTCATCAAGCCGTTCGCAGGCCAGGGCAGCGATCGGCGCCGGCTCGTCGTTCAGCGTCACACCCGCGCGCAGGGCATCCAGCATGGCGTCGGTCACGGGGTCGGCACAGACGGCGCGATAGACCTTGGCGATGCCCTTTCGCGGAGAGATCATGCGGTGGATGAACTGGCCGTCGTCGGAAAACAGCAGCAGGCCGGTGGTGTCCTGGTCGAGCCGTCCCACGCACTGCGCGCCACGCTGCAGCAATGGCGGCGGCAACAGGGAGAACACGCTGGGGTGGTGGCTGGGATGGTGCGAGCACTCGTAGCCGGCCGGCTTGTGCATCAGCACATAGGCTTTTTCGCGATACGTCCAGGTCACGCCATCGACGATCAATTCCAGGCCTGCCGGATCGAACTCGGTTTCCGGATCAACGCGGACCGCGCCGTTGACGGCGACCGCGCCCGCTCGCACCAGGGCCATGCATCCCTTGCGCGAGCCGAATCCCTGCGATTGCAGGATGCGATAGAGCTTCATCGTCCTGGCTTCATGGCCCGCTCAGATCGCGCACGTGCCGGCGGCGTCATCGGTGACCAGTTGTTCCAGCAAATGCCGCACCTGCAGCATCACTTCGCCCAGCACGGCCTGGATTTCCTCCATCTGGATACCGTCGGCCGACAGACCGCGGCCGGCCGCATGGTTCACCACCGCCCCCACCGCCGCGTAGCAGAGCCCGAGCTCGCGCGCCAGGTAGGCCTCGGGCATGCCGGTCATGCCCACCATGTCTGCACCATCGCGCTCGATGCGGTTGATCTCGGCCGCCGTTTCCAGGCGCGGCCCCTGCACCGCGCCATAGACGCCGCCGGCGCGCAGGCGGATGCCGGCGTTGTCCGCCGCCTGCAGCAGCGCGGCGCGCATGGCCTCGCAATACGGATAGGTGAAGTCGAGATGGGTGACCGGCTTGTCGCTCCCGGCAAAATACGTGGCGGCGCGCCCATGGGTGTAGTCGATGATCTGGTCGGGGATGACGAGCGTGCCGGGGATCAGGTCGGGGTGGATGCCGCCGACCGTGGCCACCGATACCACGCGGTCGACGCCGTGGTCCTTCAGCGCCCACAGGTTGGCGCGGTAGTTCACCTCATGCGGGGGAATCGTATGGCCGTAGCCGTGGCGCGCCAGGAAGATCACCTCCTGCCCGCAGATGCGGCCGAAGGTGAGTGCGCCCGAAGGTTCGCCGTAGGGCGTGCGCGCCACCTGGCGGTGGGTGATTTCAAGATTGGCGAGCTGGGTCAGCCCGGTGCCGCCGATGATGCCTAACATGTCATGCGTCCTTTAAAGCGTAAATGGCGGGCAAATTGCGCCACAGTCCGTAAGCATCCATGCCGCAGCCGAACACATAGCGGTCGGGCACGTGCAGGCCCACGAAATCGGCCCGGATCGGCTTGTCGAGGCCATTGTTCTTGTCGGTCAAAACCGCGGACCATACGTGCGCCGCGCCCAGGTCGACAAGCTTGTTGCGGATTGCCGCCAGGGTCTCCCCTTCATCCAGAATATCGTCCAGCACCAGCACGGTGCGGCCGACCACGTTTTGCCCTGGCAACACCCGCCATTCCATCTCGCCGGCCCGGGTGTTGCCGCGATAGCGCGTGACGTGCAGGTAATCGAACTCCAGCGGAAACCGAAGCCGCGTCAACAGATGGCCGGCAAACACGACCGCGCCGCCCATGACGGCCAGCACCAGCGGAAACGAATCTGCCAGCTCGCGTCCGATCTCGTCCGCCAGACGATCGAGCGCGGCGTGCACGTCGTCCTCCGATGCAATGCGCTCGGCCTGGTCCAGCAGTTGTTGTGCTTCCAACGGTGTCATGGCGCACCCGGAATTTCTGGAAAGTCGGCAGTCTAAGCGGTACCAGCCGATGTTTCCAGACTTTGCGCGGGTCGAGTAAGCTTGCGCCATGTCGATTTCAGCACGCCCCCTCCGCGACCTCGATGACGCCGGCTGGCTGCTCGCCGCGCGCCATCAGCCGTCGCCCAATTGCGATGCGCGCCCGGAAGGCACGGCGATCGAGCTCATCGTCCTCCACAATATTTCGCTGCCGCCGGGCGTCTTCGACGGCGACGCGGTGATCGACCTCTTCACCAACCGGCTCGACTGGGATGCGCATCCCTATTACCAGGGCATCCGCGGCCTCGAGGTGTCGGCGCACTTCTTGATCCGCCGCGACGGCAGCCTGATCCAGTTCGTTCCGTGCGCGCTGCGCGCCTGGCACGCGGGCGCCTCGAACTGGCAGGGGCGCGACCGTTGCAACGACTTTTCAATCGGCATCGAGCTGGAGGGCTCCGACGACGTCCCTTTCACCGATGCCCAGTACTCGACCCTGATCCCGCTCCTGAATACCCTGAAGACGGCGTATCCGATCCAGGCCGTGGTGGGCCACAGCGACATCGCGCCGGGCCGCAAGACCGACCCCGGACCCCACTTCGCCTGGGGGCGCCTGGATGCGCAGACGGCCTGACCTGCGCGTCGGCATCGCGCTGGCCGCGCTGCTGCTTGCCGGCTGTGCGCCGACTCTCAATCTCGACGCAAGACGCCTCCCCTCGCAGGCCCTTTCCAGCGACGCGGAGAGCCCCCTGAAGGCTCAGCTGGCAGCCTGGATTCCGCCCGGCGAATCGGGCTTCCACTTGCTGCAGGGCGGGCAGGCCGCGCTTGCCGCCCGCCTGGCGCTGGCGCAACGCGCCACCCGCTCGCTGGACGTGCAGTACTACCTGTTCCACAACGACACCACCGGCAAAATGGTCGCCGCCTCGCTGCTCGCCGCAGCCGATCGGGGCGTGCGCGTGCGCCTGCTGATCGACGACATCGACACCGCCGACAAGGAACTGGGGCTCGCCACGCTGAATGCCCACCCCAACATTCAGGTGCGGCTGTTCAACCCTTTCCATACCCGCAGTACCAACCTGCTGGTCAAAGGCTGGCAGGCGCTGCGCGAGAACGTCCGCCTCAATCGCCGCATGCACAACAAGGTCTTCATCGCCGACAACCAGCTCGGCATCGCCGGCGGACGCAATATCGGCGACGAATATTTCGGCGCCGACGACACGCTCACCTTCGTCGACCTCGATGTCGTCGCCGCCGGCACCATCGTCGACGCGCTGTCGCAGTCGTTCGACGAATACTGGAACAGCGAGGCCGCGGTGCCTGCCTCGGCCCTGCCGGTGTCGGCCAGCGACAGGCGGCTGCAGCGCACCACCCGGTTCCTGAACCAGTTCCGCGCGCGGCAACTCGACAGCGAATACGGCCGCGCACTGACCGCCGCCGACCCCGTTCCGGGACTGCTGAGGGGGGTGATCCCCTGGAACATCGCACGCGCCGACCTCATCGTCGACCCGCCGGAGAAAGTGCTCAAACGCAGCAAATCGACCTCCAAGCTGCTGATCGGGCAACTCGCCGGTCTATGGGTGAACCCCACCCGGCGCGCCCTCATCGTGTCGGCCTATTTCGTCCCCGGGGCCACGGGCATGGCCTATTTCGAGTACTGGCGCAGCCGGGGCGTGCAGGTCGACGTCCTGACCAACGCCTACGCCGCCAGCGACGTGCCAATTGTGCACGCCGGCTACGCCAACTACCGCATTCCGCTGCTGGACGCCGGCGTCAACCTGTATGAACTGAAGCCCGTGGCCGAACCTATCGGCGGGCGGCTGCGCGATCTTTCCAGCGGCTCGTCGCGGGCCAGCCTGCATGCCAAGACCTTCGTCTTCGACGACGAGCATGTATTCATCGGGAGCTTCAACTTCGACCCGCGCTCGGCGCTGCTCAACACCGAAATGGGGCTGGTCATCCACTCCCCCGACCTCGCCCGCGAGGTCACCGCCATGGCCGAGGACGCCATGCGCCCCGAACGCAGCTTCCGGCCCCGGCTTATCGTCGAAACCGTCGACAGGAAGGGGGTGAAACGCCTGCAATGGACCGACGTCCATCAGGGCAACGAGCGCACGTTCGACGTCGAACCGGAAACCACCCCCATCCAGCGCGGCCTGCTGCGCGTACTGCAGGCGCTGCCGATCGAGGAATATCTGTAAGCCACGGTAAAATCGGGTTTTTGCTTCTGCTGGATTTCCGTATGCGCCTCGGCACCCCGCTCTCCCCGTCCGCCACCCGCGTCATGCTGCTGGGCGCGGGCGAACTCGGCAAGGAAGTCATCATCGCGCTGCAGCGGCTGGGCGTCGAAGTCGTCGCGGTCGATCGGTATGCCAACGCCCCCGGTCATCAGCTGGCCCACCGCGCGCACGTCATCGACATGAGCGACGGTGCGGCCCTGCGCGCGCTGATCGAGGCGGAGAAACCGCATCTGGTGGTGCCGGAAATCGAGGCCATCGCCACCGAGACCCTGCTGGAGATCGAGGCCGCGGGGCTGGCCGAGGTCATCCCGACCGCGCGCGCGGCCGACCTCACCATGAACCGGGAGGGCATCCGCCGCCTTGCCGCGGAAACGCTGGGCCTGCCGACCTCGCCCTACGTGTTCGCCGACAGCCTCGCCGACTTGAGCGCCGCCGCAGAAAAACTGGGCTACCCGCTGATCGTCAAGCCGGTGATGTCGTCGTCCGGCAAGGGTCAGTCGCGGGTAGACGACGCGAGCCAGTTGGGGTCCGCCTGGGATTACGCCTCGGCAGGTGGACGCATCAACAAGGGCCGCGTCATTGTCGAGGGGGTGATCGATTTCGATTATGAAGTCACGCTGCTGACCGTGCGCGCACTCGGCAAATCGGGCGCGGTCGAAACGCACTTCTGCGAACCCATCGGCCACGTGCAGGTAAAGGGCGATTACGTCGAGTCGTGGCAGCCGCAAGCCATGTCCGCCGCTGCGCTCGAGCGTGCGCAGGAAATCGCCACGGCCGTCACCGGCAACCTCGGCGGACGCGGGATTTTCGGCGTGGAGCTGTTCGTCAGGGGCGACACGGTCTGGTTCTCCGAAGTCAGCCCGCGCCCGCACGACACCGGCATGGTGACGATGGCAACGCAGCGGCTGAACGAATTCGAACTGCACGCCCATGCCATTCTCGGCCTGCCGGTGGACGTCAGCCTGCGTGAGCCCGGGGCGTCGGCAGTGATCTACGGCGGCATGGAGGCGACCGGCATCGCCTTCGATGGCGTCGCCGATGCGCTTGCCATGCCCGGCGTCGATATTCGTCTGTTCGGCAAGCCGCAGGCCTTCGCCCGCCGCCGCATGGGCGTGGCGCTCGCCACCGCCGACACGACGGACGGCGCCCGCAGCCTCGCCAAGGCCGCCGCCGCCGCCATCAAACCTGTCAAAGCCTGAGACATGCAAACTCATTACGAACGCCTCGGCGGCGGTGAAGTCCTACGCCGACTGGTCGACCGCTTCTACAATCTGATGGACGAAGACCCGGATTACTACGGCATCCGCAAACTGCATCCGGCGGACCTCACCGAATCGCGCAACAAGCTGTTCTGGTTCCTCTCCGGCTGGACCGGGGGCCCGCCGGAATACATCGACCGTTTCGGCCACCCCTTCCTGCGCCGCCGCCACCTCCCGTTTGTCATCGGCGAAGCCGAACGCGACCAGTGGATGGGGTGCATGATTCGCGCGATGCACGACGTGGGCGTGGATGCCGCGATGCAGCAGGAACTGACCGCGGCATTCTTCAAGACCGCCGATTTCATGCGCAACCAGCCGGAATAAGATGAAACGTCTGCTTGGCTGGGGTGCGCTGTTCGCCGTGCTGGCCGCACTCACCGTGCTGCCCTGGCTGATGCTGGATGACGCCCCGGCGGTCGAGCCGCCGGCGCAATTCCGCCGCACCGACCTCGCCTGGATCAAATCGCTGTTCGAGAAGCACGACCCGCGCGGACAGACACCCGACGTGGTCCAGAGCATCCAGCTCGACGAAGCCGAACTTGATCGGTTGCTCAATTATGCCGTGGAGCTACGCCGCGTCAGCGGCATTGCCGCCGAACTCACGCCGGGGCTGGCCACGCTCACCGCCACGTTGACCGTGCCGCCGAACCCGTTTGGGCGCTATCTCAACATCACCGCCGAACTGGCCGACGTGCCCGGCGGCATCCGCATCCAGAGCCTGCAGTTCGGCAGCCTGCCGCTGCCAGGAACGCTGGCCGACTGGACCGCGCGGCTGGCGCATCACTGGCTGCTTCGCGACAAAACCTATGCCGCGCTGGCCGATGCATTCAGCCAGGTGCGCTTCGACGAAAACCAGGCCACCCTGGATTACCGCTGGAATCCCGGGCTGCTGACCCGCCTCGAACGCAAAAGCGCCGAACTGCTGATCGCGCCGGAGGATCAGGCACGCATGCTCGCCTATGCCGCGCAGTTGGACACCCTGTTGAAGCCGCACCCGCGGGGCAGCACGGTGCCCTTGGTGAGCATCACCGCCCCCCTGTTTACCTATGCGCTGCAAACCGGCAACGACGCACGCGAGGAAAACCGCGCCGCGCTCACTGCCCTGGCGGCGTACCTGGGAGGGATCAGCCTTCCCAAGCTGCTTGAGGGTGACAGCCACTCGATCCGCCGTGCACCGCGCGTGCTGCTGTCGCTCCACGGGCGGCGCGACTTCGCCGAACATTTCGTGATTTCCGCGGCGCTGTCGGCCAACGGCGGCAGCCGGCTCGCCAACGCCATCGGGCTGATGAAGGAAGTGGAAGACGCCGACCGGGGGTCCGGTTTCAGTTTCACCGACCTGGCCAACGATCGCGCCGGCGTGAAACTCGGCGCCCGCGCGACCGGCGACGCCGCCGACCGGGTGCGGCAGTTGCTGGCCGCCGCCCGCAGCGACGCGGACCTGCTGCCCGACTTTCACGATCTGCCGGAATTCATGCCGCAGACCGAATTCGACCGGCGCTTCGGACCGGTCGGCGGCCCGCGCTATCAGCGCATGATCGAGCGCATCGACGCCCGTTTGGCCACGCATCCGCTTGCCCAATAAATAGTCAAGAAACCCTGTTATAATACCGGGTTTCCCGAATCTAGACCCCCATCATGTCCCGCAAGCTCCGCAACATCGCCATCATCGCGCACGTCGACCATGGCAAAACCACGCTGGTCGACCAGCTTCTCAAGCAGTCCGGCACCTTCCGCGACAACCAGGCGGTTGACGAGCGGGTGATGGACTCCAACGACCTGGAAAAGGAACGCGGCATCACCATCCTGGCGAAGAACACCGCGATCACCTATGGCGACTACCACATCAACATCGTCGACACCCCCGGCCACGCCGACTTCGGCGGCGAAGTCGAACGTGTGCTCGGCATGGTCGACGGCGTGGTGCTGCTGGTCGACGCCGTCGAAGGCCCGATGCCGCAGACGCGCTTCGTCACCAAGAAGGCGCTGGCACTCGGCCTGCGCCCGATCGTGGTGATCAACAAGGTCGACCGTCCCGGTTCGCGCCCGAACTGGGTGGTGGACCAGACCTTTGACCTGTTCGACAAACTTCACGCAACGGACGAGCAACTCGATTTCCCGATCATCTATGCCTCCGGCCTCAACGGCTGGGCCTGCATGGACCTGAAAGACGCGCCGTCGAGCGGCGGCGCCGCAGCCGACATGAAGCCGTTGTTCGACACCGTGCTCGCCCACGTCCCCACCCCGCCCGGATCGGCCGACGCGCCGCTGCAACTGCAGATCGCCGCGCTGGATTATTCGACCTATACCGGCCGCCTCGGCGTCGGTCGCGTGCTCAACGGCCGCATCAAGCCTGGCATGTCGGTGGCGGTGATGAACCACGAAGACCAGGTCGCAACCGGCCGCATCAACCAGGTGCTCGGCTTCCAGGGACTGGACCGCGTACCGGTGGAGCAGGCGGAAGCGGGCGACATCATCATCATTTCGGGCCTCGACGACATCGGCATCGGCGTCACCATCTGCGACAAGGATAATCCGGTCGGCCTGCCGGTACTGCCGGTGGACGAACCGACGCTGAACATGGACTTCATGGTGAACACGTCGCCTCTGGCCGGCACCGAAGGCAAGTTCGTCACCAGCCGTCAGATCCGCGACCGCCTGGCCAAGGAACTGCTGGTGAACGTCGCGCTGCGGGTCGACGAAACCGGCGACGCCGACGTGTTCCGCGTCTCCGGCCGCGGCGAACTGCACCTCACCATCCTGCTGGAGAACATGCGCCGCGAAGGGTTCGAGATGGCCGTCGGCAAGCCGCGCGTGGTGTACAAGGAAATCAACGGCGAAAAGTGCGAGCCGTATGAAAACCTCAGCATCGACCTGGAAGACGACACCCAGGGCGCGGTGATGGAAGAAATCGGCCGCCGCCGCGGCGAGCTGACCAACATGGAGTCCGACGGCAACGGCCGCACCCGCCTCGAATATCACATTCCCGCGCGCGGCCTGATCGGCTTCCAGTCCGACTTCATGACCATGACGCGCGGCACCGGCCTGATGAGCCACGTGTTCGACGACTACGGTCCGGTGAAGGCCGACCTGCCCGGCCGCCACAACGGCGTGCTGGTATCGCAGGACAACGGCGAGGCCGTGGCCTATGCGCTATGGAAGCTGGAAGACCGCGGCCGCATGTTCGTCTCGCCCGGCGACAAGCTGTACGAAGGCATGATCATCGGCATCCACAGCCGCGACAACGACCTGGTGGTCAACCCGATCAAGGGCAAGCAGCTCACCAACGTGCGCGCCTCGGGCACCGACGAGGCGGTGCGCCTGACCACGCCGATCAAGCTGACGCTGGAATCCGCGGTGGAATTCATCGACGACGACGAACTCGTGGAAATCACGCCGAAGTCGATCCGCATCCGCAAGCGCCACCTGCAGGAGCACGAGCGCAAGCGCGCCAACCGCGCAGCGGCGTAATTTGAAACCCGGCCCCGTGCCGGGTTTTTTTATGGCGGCCCGGGTAGAATCCGCGCATGCAACCTGTCGAAATCGGCCTCCTTGTCGGCCTTGCCATCCTCTTCCTCATGATCGCTTCCCTGTTGCTGCGCCTGGGTGCGTTGCGGCGGGAACAGACCGCCCTGCCCGCGCTGCTGGCCCAGGACATGGAGGCGCGCCACCGCGCGGTGCTGACCGACCTGCATGCGGGCTTGTCGCAGCAGTCCGACCGCATGCAGACCCAGCTCTCCGCCTTGCAGATTGCGCAGACCGAACGGCTGGCCGAAACGCGCGAAACCGTCACCGGACAATTCGGCCAGTTCCAGACCGTGATGCTCGAAAAGCTGATCGAGCAGGGGCGCGCCGAACAAGGCCTGCTGCAGGACACGCTGAAAGGCATGACCGCGCAGTTCGGCGAGCGCGTGCAGCAGTTGTCGCAGACCGTCGACGGCCGGCTGAACGAAATCTCAGGCAAAGTCGCCGAGCGGCTCGACGAAGGCTTCAAGAAGACCAACGAGACCTTCACCTCGGTGATGACACGGCTGGCGGTCATAGACGAAGCGCAGAAGAAGATTGAAGGGCTGGCGTCCAACGTCGTCTCGCTGCAGGAAATATTGGGCGACAAGCGTTCGCGCGGCGCCTTCGGCGAGGTCCAGCTGGAGGCACTGGTACGCAACAGCCTGCCGCCCGACGCCTACGCGTTCCAGCACACGCTGAAAAGCGGCGCGCGCGCCGACTGCGTGCTGATCCTGCCGGAGCCCACCGGCACCGTCTGCGTCGATTCCAAGTTCCCGCTGGAAAACTACAGCCGCATGTTCGACGACAGCCTGCCGCCGGCCGAGCGCGATGCCGCGCGGCGACAATTCAAGACCGACGTCAGGAAGCACGTCGACGACATCGCCGCCAAGTACATCGTCGAGGGCGAAACTTCCGACGGCGCCGTCATGTTCCTGCCGGCCGAGGCGGTGTTCGCTGAGATCCACGCCTATCATCCCGACCTCGTCGAACATGCGCAGAAAAAGCGCGTGTGGCTGACCTCGCCGACCACGCTGATGGCCGTGCTCAACACCGCGCGCGCGGTGATCCGCGATTCGGAAACCCGGCGCATGGCGCACGTCATCAAGGACGAGCTCGGCAAGCTGGCGAAGGACTTTGCGCGTTTCGACGAGCGCATGAAGAAGCTCGCCTCGCATATCGAGCAGGCCAACAAGGATGTGAGCGAGGTGCGCATTTCGAGCGACAAGATCAGCCGCCGCTTCCAGCAGATCGAGCGGGTTGAACTTGAGCACCCGCAGCACGATCCCGCGATCCCGCTGCTCGACAGCGACGAATGAATTGGTTTTCTCGTTGGCGCCGCGACCGCGTTCTTCGGCGCCACCTCGTTCCGACGGATGCCTTCAACACCGCTGTCGGGCGCCTGCCAATCCTGCACGGCCTGACGCCCGACGAACTGGCCCGGCTACGTGAAATGGCCAGCCTGCTCATTCACGACAAGACTTTCTCCGCGGCCGGCGGCGCCGAAGTCGACGGCGCCACGCAGCTTGCCATCGCCCTGCAGGCCTGCCTGCTGACGCTCAACCTCAGCGAGGACAGCTACCGCGGCTGGAACGAGATCATTCTCTATCCCGACGAGTTCCTGCGTCCCCGCGAGGAAATCGACGAGGCCGGCGTGGTGCATCACTCGCGCGACATCCTGGCGGGCGAATCCTGGCATGGTGGTCCGCTGGTCCTGTCGCTGGCCGATGTGGCCGCCAGCGGCCAGGGCGACGGCCTCAACGTCGTCCTGCACGAGTTTGCGCACAAGCTCGACATGCTGAACGGCGACGCCAACGGCTACCCGCCGCTGCATCGCGGCATGGATGCCGCTGCCTGGGCGCATGATTTCAGCACAGCCTATGAGGATTTATGCGCCCGCGTCGACGCAGGCGAAGATACCGCCATCGACCCCTACGCCGTCTACGATCCCGCCGAATTCTTTGCCGTGCTGACGGAAACATTCTTCGAGACGCCTGATGTGCTCCACGCCGAGTATCCGGCGGTGTACCGTCAACTGCAGCAGTTCTATCGCCAGCATCCGCTGCAACGCATGGGAGCGCCGGCATGAGTCCGATCCGGCCGCGGACGGCAGTCCGCATGGCAGGCATCGCGCCGTTTCACGTGATGGACATCCTGGCACGCGCGCACGCCTTGCAGGCCGCCGGGCGCGACATCATCTATCTCGAAATCGGCGAGCCCGATTTTGCCACCCCCCAGCCTATAGTCGAAGCTGGCATCGCGGCGCTGCGCGCCGGGCACACCCATTACACCGGCGCACTCGGCCTGCCCGCCCTGCGCGAAGCCATCGCCGGGTTTTACGCGACGCGCTGGCAGGCCGCGGTCGATCCGGCCCGGGTCGTCGTCACGCCTGGCGCATCGGGCGCCCTGCTGCTGGCACTTGGCCTGTTGGCCGGCCCCGGCGACGAAGTGCTGATGGCCGATCCGGGCTATCCGTGCAACCGCCATTTCGCCCAGTTTTGCGACGCGCGCGCAGTCAGCGTCCCGGTCGATGCGGAAAGCGGCTTCCAGCTCACCCTTGACGCCATCAAGCGCCACGCCACCCCGGCCACGCGCGCCGTGTTGATCGCCAGTCCGTCGAACCCTACCGGAACCGGCATTCCAGCCGGTGAACTCGCCCGCATCCACGACTGGTGCTGCGCACGGGGTGTGACCCTGATCGTCGACGAGATCTATCTGGCGCTGACCTACGATGGCGACGAGCACACGGCCGCACGCTGGGACGATGTGTTCGTCGTCAACAGCTTTTCCAAGTATTTTCTGATGACCGGCTGGCGGCTCGGCTGGCTGACCGCGCCCGCCTGGGCGATGGAGGGCCTGGAGCGGCTGGCGCAGAA
>JAJXTE010000038.1 GCA_021784115.1 Pseudomonadota bacterium
GAAACAGGGACGGCAGCATTGAGCGGATGCACAGGTTTGGGGCGGATTATGTAAAGTGGCCCGGGCCGGCCCTGATCGACCCCCGTCGGGTTTGGCCACGGCAGGCGCGTACTGCGCAAGCATCATCCGGCCCGACGCCGCCGGAGATCGGCGAAAGCACCGCGAACCCTCCCGACGAGGCCACGACCCGAATTCCGGCCGCCTCGTGACAGATCAATCACTTGCGCGCTAACGAATCAACAGTGGTTCTTTGGACGTCGGCAGGCTGCGGCAGCGGCCTACTGCCCCCTAATCAGCAACACGGGTTTGGTCGCCACGCGCGCGATTCCCTCGGCAACGCTACCCAGAAACATATGGCTCAGGCCGCGCCGCCCATGGGTGCCCACGACAATCAGGTCGGCCGGCCACGCATCGGCTTCGCGCGCGAGGGCATCGGGAATGCGGTCTCCCAGTTTGTCCAGTTCTACGAGCCGGGTGTCGGCCTGGACGCCCGCTTCAGCCGCCGTGGAGGCGGCCTTGTCGAGCAGCGTCCGCGCGCTGGCAAGCAGGACATCCCAGATTTCCGTCAGGTTCGGATACTCGGCCCAGTTGAAGTTGATTTCATCAACCACGTTGACGATGAGGAGTCGTGCCCCCATGTCCCGGGCCAATTGAATTGCCTCCTTCAAGGCCAGCTCGGATGTTTGGCTGCCGTCGATTGCGACAAGAATGGATTGATACATGGCTTGGATCACGCTCCCTGCATGAGGTTTAAGGAAACTTTATTCACCGCACGACCTCAAGACCCTTCACAACGGGTAACGTCCTGGGTGGGCCATAACGATATTCAATATAGTTCACCGACTCTCACCCGACTCTTCCGTCCGAAAAACTGGCCTGATCCGCCCCTTTTCGGCCAATCGGAGCAACGCATGATTCCGCGTTCGACGCCATCAGACAGTCAAGCACCCGGCGCCGCATCTGCTCCGGATACGCTCCTGGCACTCCACGTGAACCCCGAGACAGGGCTCACGCGCGCCGACGTGGAGGCCCGCCGGAGGCAACACGGCTACAACGAAGTGGTCGAGCAGCCGGGGCACCCGGTCCTTGGATTCCTCGCGAAATTCTGGGGCGTATCCGCGTGGATGCTCGAGCTGATCATGATTCTGTCGGCATTCCTGCGGAAATATTCGGACCTCGCCGTGGTGGGCGCGCTGCTGGTCGTCAATGCCGTGTTGGGCTTCATGCAGGAGCGCCGTGCCGCCGGCGTCGTCGAGACGCTCAGGCGACGCCTGCAGGTCAATGCGCGTGTCCTGCGCGAAGCGAACTGGCAGGTGATTCCGGCCCGGGAACTGGTTCCCGGCGACATCGTCCGGGTACGTTCGGGCGACATCATTCCGGCAGACCTCAAGCTCCTGACGGGCGAGTTGAGCGTCGACCAGTCGGCCCTCACCGGTGAATCGAAGGACACGGACAAGGTGGCCGGCGACGTGCTCTCGTCGGGTTCCATCGTCCGGCGCGGCGAAGGCAATGGCGTCGTGATGCTGACCGGGGCGCAGACCTACTTTGGTCGCACCACGGAACTGGTGCAGGCGGCGCGGCCGAAGCTGCACATCGAGGCCGTGGTGGCCAAGGTAGTACGATGGCTCTTCGCGATCGTCGGCGCGCTGCTCGCCGGGGTCATGGCGCTGTCGGTGATCCGCGGCGCGCCGCTGCTTGAGGTGGTACCGCTGCTGCTCGTCCTGTTGATGAGCGCGGTACCGGTCGCCCTTCCTGTCATGTTCACGGTCAGCATGGCGGTCGGAGCGCGGGAACTGGCGAAGCGCGGCGTGCTGGTCACGCGCCTCAGCGCCGCAGAAGATGCCGCGACGATGGACGTGCTGTGCGTGGACAAGACGGGCACGATCACGATGAACCGCCTGGCCGTCACCGGCGTGATCCCGCTGGCGCACGCGAGCGAAGCCGATGTGCTGTTCGCGGCCGCCCTTGCGTCGCAGGAATCCAACCAGGATCCGATCGACCTGGCGTGTCTCGCCGCGGCCAGGGAGCGGCCTGTCTTCGCGGGTGGACCCGCAGCCACGCTCATCGCCTTCAAGCCATTCGACGCGCAGAACCGCCGGACGGAGGCGCTGATCGAACAAGGCGGCCAGCGGCTGCGGGTGATGAAAGGCGCCGTGCGGACCGTCGCTGCGGCATGCGGGCTCCAGCCCCCGGCCATCGAGGCCCTGGAAGCGCGGGTCAGCGAGTCGGCACGGAAGGGCTACCGAACGCTGGCGGTGGCGCGTGGCCCCGAGACGGGCACGCCCGAACTCGTCGGACTGGTGAGCTTGTACGATCCGCCGCGGCCAGACGCCCGGCAGCTTATCGCCGAGCTGCGTGAGCTCGGCATTTCCGTGAAGATGCTCACCGGAGATGCGCTGGCGGTGGCACGCGAAATCGCGCAGGGCGTCGGTCTGGCCAACATCCGGCGCGTGGCGGACCTGAAAGCCGCGCGCGCCCGCGCCGGCAACGAGGCGGTCGACCTGTCGGCAGATATCGATGGTTTCGCTGAGGTCTATCCTGAGGACAAATATGTCGTCGTGCAGCACCTGCAGGCCACAGGGCACGTGACCGGGATGACGGGCGATGGCGTCAACGATGCGCCCGCGCTTCGCCAGGCCGAAGTCGGCATCGCCGTCAGCAGTGCGACCGACGTCGCCAAGGGCGCGGCGAGCGTCGTCCTGACCGATCCGGGGCTGACGAACATCGTGACCCTGGTAAGGCAGGGGCGGGCCATCTACCAGCGCGTTTTGACCTGGATCGTCAACAAGATCAGCCGCACGATCCTGAAGGCGGGCTTTGTCGCCGTCGCATTCGTGGTGACCGGAAAGTTCGTCGTGTCCGCGTTTGCCATGCTGCTGCTGGTCTTCATGACGGACTTCGCGAAAATATCCCTCGCCACCGACACTGTTCGGCCCTCCCGAAAGCCGGAGACGTGGAACATCGACGGCTTCATCGCGGTCTCCGTGGTGCTTGGCGTGGCGATGGTCGCGGAGACGCTCCTGGCCTTGGCCGTCGGCTGGTCACGCTTCGGACTGGCCGCCAGCGACAGCGCCCTCTATACCTTCAGCTTCCTGCTGCTGCTCTACTTCGCCGCGTTCTCCATCGTGTCTGCGCGGGAGCGTCGCTGGTTCTGGACGACCCTTCCCAGCAAACTGCTGTTGGGAGCGCTGGCGGCGGATGTGCTGGTGGGCACCCTCCTGACGTTCGTGGGTCTTCCGGACCTCGCGCCCTTGCCGTGGTGGCAGATGCTCGCATTGTTCGTCTATGCGATGTTCTCGTGTCTCGTCCTGAACGACGCTGTGAAGGTCGCAATGATCAGGTGGCGCGTTCCGGACGCGGCCAAGTAGGCCCAAGCCGAGGGAACGCGCGGGGCTAACCAAGGGTCTGACCTCGACCTTGCTCCATTCTGCACGCCATCTATATAATAAGCTTTGCTTATTATCTCGGTCGACCATGAAGACACGAAAGGACAGCCTGGGATTTCTCCTCGCGGACGTGTCGCGCCTGATGCGCCATGCCTTCAGGCAGCGCCTGGAAGGCAGTTCGCTCACGCTGGCCCAGGCGCGTGCGCTGATCTATGTGTCCCGTCACGAGGGGATGCGCCAGGTTGAACTCGCGGACATGCTGGAAATACAGCCTATTTCGCTCGCGCGCCTGATCGACCAGCTGGCGGCGGCCAAGCTGGTGGAGCGGCGCGCCGACCCGGCGGACCGGCGCGCCTACCAGCTGTTTCTCAGGCCCGCCGCCGCCGCTCACCTCGCCGCCATCGAACAGGTCGCGACTGCGATCCGCGCCGATGCCCTGGCTGGCATCAACAAACAGCAAGCCGATACCCTGCTGTTCGCGCTGAACACGATGCGCGACAACCTCACGACGTTGCCACGCCGTAACGCCAGGGAGAAACCCGAATGAGCGACATCCCGCCTGCCGACGGCAATGGGGCCGGTCTCGAACCACGCAGTCGTCGTAAACACGCGCGGCTGATTCTTCTGGTCGTGGTGCCCCTGATCGTGGCCGCGATCGCCCTGGGGGTCTATCTCAAAGGCGGACGCTATGTCTCCACCGACAATGCGTACGTCAAGGCTGACAAGGTGCCGGTGAGCGCCGAAGTGTCGGGCGCGGTCAAGGACGTACTGGTTCACGAGAACCAGGCTGTCACCACCGGGCAGGTCCTGTTCCGGCTCGATCCCGCGCCGTTCCAGGTTGCCGTGGCGAAAGCCGAGGCCGAACGGGCCAAGGTGCGCACCGACCTGTCCGCCCTGCAGGCAAGCTATCGGGAAAAACAGGCGGAAATCGCCCTGGCGCGCACCCGGCTGGCTTTCGCAAACAGGAACCGGCAGCGTGACGCCGACCTGGTGGCGAAGCACTTCATTTCCGCGTCCCGCTACGATGATTCCCGGCAAAACACGGAACTCGCGGCACAGCAAATTACCGCGCTCGAGCAGGACCTGAAGCGCATCGGTGAAACATTGGGCGGCAGCATCGATTCGGACATCACGCACCACCCGTCCTACCTCGCCGCCGAAGCCGAACTCGAGCAGGCGAAGCTGGATCTGGCGCACGCCGAGGTCCGCGCCTCGCTCCCGGGGACGGTGGGCAAGCTGCCCAAACCGGGCCAGTATGTGACGGCCGGCACCGTGGTCACTGCGCTGGTGGCGACCGGCAATCTGTGGGTCGAGGCCAATTTTCCGGAAACGGACCTGACGTATGTGCATCCGGGACAGCCGGTCTCCATCCACGTCGACACGTATCCCTCTGCCGCGTGGCGCGGCACGGTGGACAGCCTGAGTCCCGCCACGGGATCCGAGTTTTCCGTGATTCCGGCCCAGAACGCCACCGGCAACTGGGTCAAGATCACCCAGCGCGTGCCGGTTCGCATCCGGCTGGAAAACCACCCGGACGCGCCGCAATTGCGGGCCGGCCTGAGCACGGAGGTCGAGATCGACACCGGCCATCACCGGCGTCTGCTCGGCCTGTCGTTCTAGATCCCGCATGGCTGCTGGTGCCTCTTCCGCGCAACCGGATACCGCCTACCGGGGCTTCATCACCCTGTCGGTGATGCTGGCCACCATCATGCAGGCGCTGGACATGACCATCGCCAACGTGGCGCTGCCGCACATGCAGGGCTCGATGGGCGCGACCCAGGACCAGATTTCCTGGGTGCTCACCTCCTACATCGTGGCGGCCGCCATCTTCATGCCGCTGACCGGCTTCCTCGCCGCCCGCTTCGGCCGCAAGCGCCTTTTCATGTGGTCGGTGATCGGTTTCACGGTGGCATCGATGCTCTGCGGCGCAGCGCAGAGCCTGCCCGAAATCGTCCTGTTCCGCCTGCTGCAAGGGGTGTTCGGCGCCAGCCTGGTGCCGCTGTCGCAATCGGTCCTGCTCGACGCCTATCCGCGCGAGCAACATGGCAAGGCCATGGCGATGTGGGGGGTGGGCGTCATGGTCGGCCCGATTCTCGGCCCCACGCTCGGCGGCTGGCTCACGGAGTATTACAGCTGGCGCTGGGTGTTCTACATCAACCTGCCGTTCGGGCTGCTGGCCTGGCTGGGTCTGGCCACCTACGTCAGGGAAACCGCGATCGACCGTTCGCGCCGCTTCGACCTGCTGGGTTTTGCCATGCTGAGCCTGGGAATCGGCGCGCTGCAAATGATGCTGGACCGGGGCGAAACACTGGCCTGGTTCGCCAGCCCGGAGGTCGTGATCGAGGCCATGCTGGCCGGGCTGTTTCTCTACCTCTTCGTCGCCCACATGTTCACCCACCCGCAGCCATTCATCGAGCCAGGGCTCTTCAGCGACCGCAACTTCAGCATCGGCCTGGTGTTCATATTCATTGTCGGCATCATCCTGCTGGCCACGATGGCGCTGTTGCCGCCCTATATGCAGCACCTGATGGGCTATCCGGTGATCGACGTGGGACTCGTCCTGGCGCCGCGCGGCGTGGGAACGATGATCGCGATGATCACGGTCGGAAAACTGTCGGGCAAGGTCGACGCGCGCTACAAGATTCTGCTCGGCTTGTTGCTGGTGAGCTTCTCCCTGTGGGAGATGACCCGCTTCAACCTGGACGTCACCGGCTGGGACATCGTGCGCACCGGCATGACGCAGGGGCTCGGCCTCGGCTTCATCTTCGTGCCGCTATCCACCATCAGCTTCGCCACCCTGGCGCCGCATTACCGCAATGAGGGCACCGCCCTGTTCAGCCTGATGCGCAACCTGGGCAGCAGCATCGGCATCTCGATCGTGATCACCTATCTGTCGCAACACACCCAGATGAATCATGCCGCGCTGGCGGACTACCTCACGCCGTTCAACCTTGCGCTGCGTCAGGCAGTCGAGGCCGGTGCCTACAACGTGACCACGCCGCAAGGCCTGGCTGGGCTCAACAACGAGATTACGCGGCAGGCTGCATCGCTCGCCTATCTGCAGGATTTCCGTCTGATGATGTGGATCACGCTGGCAGCCATCCCGCTCGTCCTGTTGTTGCGCGCCCCCCGAAAGACCGACCGCGCACCGGAGGAGAGGGTGCCGGCAATCGAGTGACCGGCCGGCGCGACTGCCTGCCGGGCCGGCTCACGCTCAGGAGCCGTCACCCTCGCGCAATTCGTCCATGATGTCGTCCATGTCCTTCTCCCAGCGGTCCAGTACGGGTTTCAGGGCCGGGTCCGGGAAGAACTGATACAGCATTTGCGGATGGCTCGCCACCAGCAGGGCCTGTTCGCCCTCCGCGAAGATCGTGATATTCAGCGGCAGGAACGGGATCAGTTCGGGATGGGCGGCCGTCACATGTCTCACTTCCTCGAGCTTGCCGAAATACACCACGCGGTACATGTCGCTCTTGAAGTCCCTCCGCTCCAGGTTCTCGTTCACTTGCTGCAAGCGCGTGATCGCATAGCCGCGTGACGAAATGGCGCTTTGCAGCAGCGTCATCGCCTCGGGAAACGGCTTGTCCATGCGCGCCATGATCAAGCCATCGGCCAAAGCCGGCGAGCCCGAAAGCAGCAGCGTCAGCACGGCCGCCCCCATTTTTCTCATCAGCTTCTTCATAGCGTCGATTCCTCCATGATGGCGGTGTAGCTCTGCTTCATCTGCTCGCACAGTTCGTTCAGCTCGGAATTGTTGAACAGGCGGCTCAGCACCTTGGGATTGACCGACATCACCTGCACCTTGCCGCCCGGCTTCTCGAGGATGGTGATGCGGCAAGGCAGGAACATGCCGACGCGCGGGTCGACGGCCAGCGCCTGGTTGAGCAGGCTGATATTGCAGAAGTAGACGATGACCTGTTTCGGGTTTTCGTTTTCCGGCTTGGTCAGGCCATATTCCAGCGTCTGCACCCGCCCATAGAAGAAATTGTTGTTGTTCACCGCCGCCTTGACGTTCTCCACCGTGGTTTTCAGGTCGAACGGCGAGTCGCGAACGATCACCGGGGTTTCTGCTTCCAGCACCTGCGCCGATCCGGCGAGCGGCTGCTTTTCGAAACTGCGCACGTAGCTGACGATATCGTTGATGTCCTGTTCCTTCAGCCCCTGCTTGAGGAAGGATTTCATCGGCGTGCCCTCGCGGCCTTTCATCAGGGTGGCCTTGATCATGGCATCGGGGGCGGCGGCCAGGAAGCCCGGGTTGTGCAGCGCGGGCGCCATGATGGGCAGGTCGCGCGGCCGCGAGAAGGTCACGCCCGTGCCTTTCGCGCCCTCGCCGTTGGCCCCATGGCAGGCGGCGCAATATTGTTGGAACAGCTGCTTGCCGTGCGACGGATTGCCCCGCACGGGCTTGGCTGAATAGGTGACCGCGCTACCCTTGTTCCAGGACCGCACGTAACGGACGATGGCCTCGATTTCGTCCTCCTTCAAGCTGGCGAAGGTCGGCATGACGCGGCCCGGGCGGCCCAGGTGGATGGTCTTGCGCAGATAGTCGTCGCTGATGCTGGCCTGGAACGACGGCAGCGCCAGGGGGACGCCGATGCTGCCCGTGCCCTTTTCACCGTGACAGGCCGCACAGTTGCGGGCATACAGCCTGGCGCCGTTCGAGTCCGCGCAGGCTTGGGACACTCCGAGCCCGCCAAGCAGAATCAATGCAAATAGACGAAGCAGCATGAGTATTCCTCCCTGTTCAAATATTCCGACTTGCATGTCTTAATGCCCATTCTAGTCCTATATTTTCGACAGCAAGCCAGTCACCGCGCTGGCACCCGTCCGGCATGCAAAAATATACGCGCTATCGGCGCTCCCGGCTGCGGAGGGTGCACCGACTGGTACAAACCGACCGCGCGACGTTTCAAATTGACGTTACGATTGCCCCACGCCTTCGTTCAAGCACATCAAAGATGAGTGAACTGATCAACTGGTTGCCTGCCGAACTGGCCTCACTGCCGCGCTACGTGGTCGCGCTGGCGATCGGCTTGCTGATGGGGCTGGAACGCGAGCGCAACCCGGCCGCCAAGGCGGGGCTGCGCACCTTTGCACTGACGGCGTTGATGGGCGTCCTGACGGCACACCTGGCCACGGCGCTCGGCGAACTGTGGCTGATCGCGGTAGGCCTGTTTCTGGTCGGCGCAATGATGATTGCGGCCTATCTGCATGCGCCCCAACAACCGGACGGCGATCCGGGAACGACGACGGTGGCCGCGCTGATGCTGTGCTACGGTCTCGGCGTGATGGTATGGCACGACGAAATCCAGCTGGCGGTGATGCTGGGAATTGCGGCGACGATGCTGCTCTATTTCAAGCCCGAATTGCGCGGCATCAGCCAGCACATGAGCCGCCGCGACCTGTTGTCGATTCTGCAGTTTTCGGTGCTGGCGCTGATCGTCCTGCCGCTGTTGCCGAACGAGAATTACGGCCCGTACGGGGCGCTCAATCCCTATCAGATCTGGTGGATGGTGGTGCTGATCGCCGGCGTGGGGCTGGCGGGCTATGCCGCGCTGCGGATGGTCGGACAAGAGCGCGGCGCGGTGATGCTGGGCCTGCTCGGCGGGCTGGTGTCGTCGACGGCAACGACCCTGTCGTTCAGTCGCCACGCCCGCGCCAGCAGCGCGATGATGCCGGTCGCGGTGATCGTCATCGTGCTGGCCAACCTGGTGGTGCTGGTGCGCCTCGGCGTGCTCGCGGCCGTGCTGGCGCCGGGGGTGCTGACGCAACTGCTGCCGGTGCTGATTGGCGGGCTGGTCGCCGGCGGACTCGGCGCGGCATACGGGGTGCGCCGGCTGCGGCCGCAGGGGGAGATGCCGGCGCTGGCGATGGGCAACCCCACCGAGTTGCGCCCGGCGCTGGGCTTCGGCCTGATGTATGCCGTCGTGCTGCTGGCGGCCGCCTGGCTGTCCGACTGGCTGGGCACGCGCGGACTGTATGCGGTGGCGCTGGTGTCGGGGCTGACCGACGTCGACGCCATCACCCTGTCCAGTCTGCGCCTGCACAATCTGGGCAAGCTCTCGGAGGGCATTGTGGTCAACGTCGTCATCCTCGCCGTGCTGGCCAACCTCGCATTCAAATCGGTGCTCACGCTGGTCATCGGCGGCTGGCAGATGGCGCGCCATGCGATCGCCGGCATGGGAACAGCGGGGCTGGGGATGGTCGCCGCCTGGGCTATAATGCGCGGTTTTTCCGCCTAGTCACGAGCACAATCATGGAAGCCGAAAGCCTTAATCAGATCGAAGCCAAACTCGCCGACCTGGGCGAGCGCGCCACCCAACTCAGGGGGTTTCTTTGACTACGATCACAAGAAAGATCGTCTAGAAGAAGTCATCCGCCTGTCAGAAGCACCGGACTTCTGGAACGACGCCGCCCGCGCCCAGGAACTGGGCCGCGAGCGCAAGGCGCTGGAAGACGTGGTGCTGGTGCTCGACCGCGTCGCATCCAGCCTGAAGGACGCCGGCGAACTGTTCGAGATGGCGCGCGAGGAGAACGACGACGACACGCTCGCCGCCGTGCAGTCCGACATCGAAGCCATCGAGAAGGACGTCTCCACGCTGGAATTCCGCCGCATGTTCAACAATCCGGCCGATCCCAGCAACTGCTTCCTCGACATCCAGGCCGGCGCCGGCGGCACCGAGGCCTGCGACTGGGCGTCGATGCTGCTGCGGCAGTACCTGAAGTACGCCGAGCGCAAGGGCTTCAAGGCCGAACTGCTGGAGGAATCCGAAGGCGACGTCGCCGGCATCAAGTCCGCCTCGATCAAGATCGAGGGCGACTACGCCTACGGCTACCTGCGCACCGAAACCGGCGTCCACCGCCTGGTGCGGAAATCGCCGTTCGACTCGTCCGGCGGCCGCCACACCAGCTTCGCCAGCGTGTTCGTCTACCCCGAAGTCGACGACTCGATCGAGATCGACATCAATCCCGCCGACCTCCGGGTCGACACCTACCGCGCGTCCGGCGCCGGCGGCCAGCACATCAACAAGACCGACTCGGCGGTGCGCATCACCCACCTGCCGACCAACATCGTGGTGCAGTGCCAGAACGACCGCTCGCAGCACAAGAACCGCGCCGAGGCGATGTCGATGCTGAAGTCGAGGCTCTACGAAGCCGAGCTGCGGAAGCGCCAGGCCGAGCAGGACAAGCTCGAGGCCGGCAAGTCGGACGTCGGCTGGGGCCACCAGATCCGCAGCTACGTGCTCGACCAGTCGCGCATCAAGGACCTGCGCACCAACGTCGAGGCGTCGAACACGCAGAAGGTGCTCGACGGCGACCTTGATCCGTTCATCGAGGCCAGCCTCAAACAGGGCGTTTGACCGGGCCGGGCCGCGGCATCCTGCGCCCGCAAACGGCGGGACGGAGAGCGGTCTCGCCCCTCGCGCTCATTCCAGCCCGAGTGCGCGCAAACGCGCGCGCATGCGATCCCGCTCCTCCAGGATGTCGGCCACCAGCGCAGCCAGTTCCGGCACGGCGTCGAAGTCCCGTTCCAGTTGCCGCATGCGGCGCGCGCGCGTCAGGGCCTCGCCGGAGAAGCGCCACACCCCGGCCACGCTCTCGGCATGCGGAAACAGGTCCGCCTCGATATGCCTGAGCAGCCAGTTCGGCTCCACCAGGCACGCCGCGGCCACCTGTTCCAGGGTCAGCCAGGAATCTTCCATCAGGCAGCCGTCGAAGATTTCGTTTTCCCGCATCGCTCATGCCCTCCCGCGTGGATCGAAGGCGAGTTCTTTCGCCATGGTTTCGTACAGTTCCCGCGCCCGCGGGGTGGTCGCGGGCGGCAGCTTCACCTGGATGTCGAGCACGAGATCGCCCGGCGGCTCGCCGGGGATGCCCTTGCCGCGCACCCGCAACGATTTGCCGCTTTGCGCGCCTTCCGGGATACGCACCTTGAGCGGGCCCCCCGGCAGGTCCACGGCCACCACCGCACCCAGGGCCGCTTCCCAGGGCGCCACCGGCAGCGTCAGATGCAACTCGCGGCCATCCGCACGAAAACGTGCATGCGGCTTGAAGTGGATTTCCAGCATGAGATCCCCGGCCGGCGCGCCGCCCATGCCCGGCGCCCCCTGGCCGGCCAGACGGATGACCTGGCCTTCGCGCACGCCCTTGGGAATCTTCACGTTGAGGGTGCGGCTCTTGAGCACGACGCGCCCCTGCGCGTCCACCTCGGGCGCGCGCAGGGATATCTGACGGGTGGCACCGGTGAAGGCATCCTCCAGGTCCAGCAGCACCTTGGCGTGATGGTCGTCGCCGCGCGCCTGATAGTGGGCGTGCTGGCCGCCCGGGCGGTAAGCACCCCGCCCCGCCCCGCCCATGCGGCCGAACAGTTCGGCAAAGAAATCGGAAAAATCCGCCGCCTCGTGGGGCGAGAATCCCTGCCCGGAGAATTCGAAGCCGGCATCCCAGTCCGGCGGCGGGCGAAAATCCTGCCCAGGCTGGTAGCCCTTCCCCAGCTGATCGTAGGCGCCGCGTTTTTCCGGGTCGGAGAGCACGGCATAGGCTTCGTTGACCTCCCTCATGCGCGCTTCCGCATCCTTTTCCTTGGAAACGTCCGGATGGTATTTGCGCGCCAGTTTGCGGAAGGCTTTCTTGATGTCCTCCGCTGTGGCGTCGCGGGCCACGCCCAGGGTCTGGTAGTAATCCTTGAATTCCATGCGCGATCCTTGTGCGAGTACAAGGAAACAATAGCAACAACTAGCGCGACGTGCCTGACGTTCAAGACCTTGAAGTCGACAAGGCCAAACTCGGTTGACGATCATGGATGGCATCAGCGCCGCCTGCAGCTGTCCCACAAGGGGGTTGCCGCGCCGTCGACGTCGGCGGGCCATGCCGGGGACGATGTGCCCGAGGATGGCGCGCACCGGTTAGTGCGCGAAGGGGCGCCGCCCCGGGACGGTTCGCTAGAACGGGCCCGTAACGCAAGCCGTCGCCGCGAGGCGGTCACGGGAATTCGTGCATAACCGTGCCGGCCGCCGCAGCGGTGCCATCATCCGGCCTCGGCCACCACCGCCAGGACAGCCTCACCGTACGCTTCCAGCTTTTTGGCGCCGAGTCCCGCGATACCGCCAAGTTCGGTCAGTGTCGCGGGTTTCCGCGCGGCGATCTCGCGCAACGTCGCGTCGTGCAGGATGACGTAGGCGGGCACGCCCTTCTCGTTGGCGGTTTCGCGGCGCCAGGCACGCAGGGAAAGGAACAGCGGATCTTCGTCATTGTGGACGCCTTCGCCAGAACTGGGGGCGAAGCGCGATTTCTTGGCGCGTGCGGGGCGCATTTCGATTGCGCGCAGCATCACGGTTTCCTCGCCCTTCAGCACCGGCTTGGCGGCGGCGGTGAGCTTGAGCGCGCCGTAGGCGGTGTGATCGACTTCGAGTAATCCTCGCACCACCAACTGGCGCAGCACGGCGCGCCAGACCTTGTCGGTTTGGCTCGCGCCGATGCCGAACACGCTCAGCTGGCTGTGGCCGAATCGGTCAATCTTCTCGGTCGACTTGCCGAGCAGCACGTCGATGACGTGGCCGGCGCCGAAGCGCTGGCCGGTACGGTAGACCGTGGAGAGCAGCTTCTGCGCGGCCTCGGTGCCATCCCACAGCGTCGGCGGGTTGAGGCAGACGTCGCAGTTGCCACAGGGCTGGCTGGCTTCGCCGAAGTAGCTCAACAGCGCGACACGGCGGCAGCTGGCGGCCTCGCACAGACCGACCAGCGCATCGAGCTTGGCGTGGCCGATGCGTTTGTGCGTGTCTTCCGCCTCGCCCTCGTCGATGAAGCGGCGCTGGGTGACGACGTCCTGCAGGCCCCACGACATCCATGCCTCCGCGGGCTCGCCGTCGCGGCCGGCGCGGCCGGTTTCCTGGTAGTAGCCTTCGACCGAACGCGGCAGATCCAGGTGCGCGACGAAGCGCACGTCGGGCTTGTCGATGCCCATGCCGAACGCGAGGGTGGCAACCATGACGACGCCGTCCTCGCGCAGGAACTTTTCCTGATGGCGGCGACGCGTGTCGTTGTCCATGCCGCCGTGGTACGGCAGCGCGATGAAGCCGGCCTGCTTGAGTGCGTCCGCCGTCTCCTCGACCTTCTTGCGCGTGCTGCAATAGACGATGCCCGCCTCGCCTTTGTGCTCGCCGATGAAATCGAGCAGCTGGCGGCGCGGGTCGGATTTTTCGCTGATGCGGTAGCGGATGTTGGGGCGGTCGAAGCTGGCGACGAACACCCGCGCAGCGCCGAGATCGAGCCGGGCGAGGATTTCAGCGCGCGTCGCGGTATCGGCCGTGGCGGTGAGCGCGATGCGCGGAATGTCGGGAAACCGCTCGTGCAGCGCCGACAGGCCGAGGTATTCCGGGCGGAAGTCATGCCCCCATTGCGACACGCAATGCGCCTCGTCGATGGCGAACAGCGACACGCGGGCCTGCTCGAGCAGGCTTTGAAAGCGCGGTGTCAGCAGGCGCTCCGGGGCGACATACAGCAGCTTCAATTGGCCGGAAACGAAGTCGCGTTCGACCTGCATCGCCGCCGCGCCGTCGAGGCTGGAGTTGAGGAACGCAGCCGCGATGCCGAGCTCCTGCAGCGCCGCGACCTGGTCCTGCATCAGCGCGATCAACGGCGACACCACCACGGCGCAGCCCTCGCGCAGCAGTGCCGGAATCTGAAAACACAACGACTTGCCGCCGCCGGTCGGCATCAGCACCAGGGCATCCCGGCCCGCCACGACGGTGTCGACGATGGCCGCCTGCTCGCCGCGAAACGCAGGGTAGCCGAAGACGCGGTTGAGCAGGCTTAAGGGAGTGTCGGACATGAAGCTGGATTTGAAAAAGCGGGCTGGCGGTGGATGTGTCACATTGGCTATAATTGTGTCACGTTTTGCCCCCTTGGAGGCTGCCCATGAAAACCCTGACCATCCGCGAAGCCCGCGAAGGCCTGTCGCACCCCGACCAGATGTTCGCCGACAGCGACGAAGTGCTGGTGGTCAAGCACGGCGAGCCGGTGGCACGCATCCTGCCGGTCGAACCGCGCAAGAAAGCGTTTCGCGCGCTGAGAACCTTTCTGGAAAGCCAGCCCATGCAAACCGTGCCGAGCGAGACCATCCTGGCCGAAGAGCGCGAGGATCGCGCTTGAGCGCCTATATCGACACGAGCGCGCTGGCCAAGTGCTACATCCGCGAGCCCCGCTCGCTGGACGTGCTCGACTGGGCGGACGCCCAGGAAGGCGTGGCGACGAGCCCGCTGACCGTGGTGGAGTTTCGCTGTCTGCTGGCACGCCGGCGGCGCGCCAGCCAGATCGACCTTCCGCTCGAGCGTGTCGCGCTGGCGGAATTCGATCGCGATGTACACGCCCGCACCTGGCGCATCTATCAGGATGCTGCCGGCTTGTTCAACGAAGCACGTCAGCTGATCGACCTCGTCTCCGAGGTGCCGCTGCGTGCGCTGGATGCGCTGCATCTGGCCTATGCCCGTCATTTCGACGCAAAAATCTTCGCCACCGCAGACAGGAACCAAGCCGAGGCCGCCCGCGCGCTCGGCATTCCCGTTTTCACCTTTTACTGAACCCTTTTTTTTCAGAAGCAGCCATGACCGAACCCACTCCCGCCCCCGCCCTCGACGAAAACCAGATCATCGCCGAGCGCCGCGCCAAGCTGGCTGCGATCCGCGAAGCGGGCGTCGCCTTCCCCAACGACTTCGAGCGCCACGACTACGCCGGCAAGCTGGCTGACGCCCATGGCGAAAAATCCAAGGAAGCGCTGGAGACCGAAGCCCTCCAGGTCCAGCTCGCCGGCCGCATGATGCTGAAGCGCGTGATGGGCAAGGCCAGCTTCGCCACCCTGCAGGACATGAGTGGGCGCATCCAGGTGTACGTCTCCAACGACATCACCGGGGTCGACGCGCACGACGCGTTCAAGCACTGGGACCTCGGCGACTTCGTCGGCGTGACCGGCACGCTGTTCAAGACCAACAAGGGCGAGCTGACCATCCAGGCGAAGTCGATCCGCCTGCTGTCCAAGGCGCTGCGTCCGCTGCCGGAAAAATTCCATGGCCTGGCCGACCAGGAGCAGAAATACCGCCAGCGCTACCTCGACCTCATCACCAACGACACGGCGCGCGAGACCTTCATGCGCCGTTCGAAGATCATCCAGTCGATCCGCGAGTTCATGAGTAGCCACGGCTTCCTCGAAGTCGAAACGCCGATGATGCACCCCATCCCCGGCGGCGCCGCGGCCAAGCCATTCGCCACCCACCACAACGCGCTCGACATGGAACTGTTCCTGCGCATCGCGCCCGAGCTTTACCTCAAGCGGCTGGTGGTCGGCGGCTTCGAGAAGGTGTTCGAGATCAACCGCAACTTCCGCAACGAAGGCCTGTCGACGCGGCACAACCCCGAGTTCACCATGATGGAGTTCTACGAGGCCTACCGCGACTACCGCTACCTGATGGACTACACCGAGGCGCTGATCCGCCATACCGCGGTCGCCGCCATCGGCTCGACCACGGTCACCTATCAAGGAAATGAAATCGAACTCGGCAAGCCCTTCGACCGCCTCACCATCGTCGAGGCAATCCGCAAATACAACCCCCAGTACTCGGTCGAACAGCTGAACGACCGCGACTGGCTGGTCACGCAGTTCACCGCGATGAAGGGCAAGTACCGCCCGCAGGACGGCATCGGCGGCCTGCAGCTCTCCTTCTTCGAGGAAACCACCGAGGCGCTGCTGGTCCAGCCGACCTTCATCATCGACTACCCGGCCGAGGTCTCGCCGCTGGCCCGCCGCTCCGATTCCCAGCCCGACATCACCGAGCGCTTCGAACTGTTCATCACCGGGCGCGAAATGGCGAATGGCTTTTCGGAGCTCAACGACGCCGAGGACCAGTCCGAACGCTTCATGGAGCAGGTGCGGCACAAGGAAGCCGGTGACGAGGAGGCGATGCACTACGACGCCGACTTCATCCGCGCGCTGGAACACGGCCTGCCACCCACCGGCGGCTGCGGCATCGGCATCGACCGCCTGGTGATGCTGCTGACCGACTCGCCGAGCATCCGCGACGTCATCCTGTTCCCGCAGATGAGGCGGGAAAGTTAAATGAGCCCGCAGATGCGGCGCGAAGGCTGACCCGGCGGCCATGGGGCAATACGCGCTCAAGATCGCGCTGTCTGCGCTGATCATCGTCGCGGTTGCCGAGGTGGCCAAGCGCACCACGTTCTGGGCGGCCGCCCTGGCGTCGCTGCCGCTCACGTCGGTGCTTGCCTTCGTCTGGCTGTATCTCGACACCGGCGACGTGCAAAAGATCGCCACGCTGTCCGTCAGCATATTCTGGCTGGTGTTGCCCTCGCTGCTGCTGCTCGTGCTGCTGCCCGTCCTGCTGCGCCAGGGTTGGGGATTCTGGCTCAGTCTCACCGTTTCCAGTGCCGCGACGGCGCTGGCCTACCTGGGCATGATCAGGCTGCTGGCTGCGTTCGGCATTCGCCTGTAAAGCAGGTCCGCAGCCCCGTCCATGCGCGATCGCTTCCGGTAAAATCCAGCCTTTCGCCTATTTCCCTCATTCCTCTTCTTACGAATCACCTCATCATGACCGACACCTTCAACGCCTTCGACTCATTTGCCACCGGCAGCGGCAGCACCCGCTTCGCTTCGCTGAAAAAACTGGAAGCCGCATTGGGAATGTCGGTGGCACGGCTGCCGGTATCGATCCGCATCGTGCTGGAGTCGGTGCTGCGTAACTGCGACGGCGTCAAGGTCACGCCCGAGCATGTCAGGCAGTTGGCGAACTGGAAACCGAACGCCGCGCGCACCGAGGAGATCCCCTTCACCGTGGCACGCGTGATCCTGCAGGACTTCACCGGCGTGCCGCTCCTGGCCGACCTCGCCGCGATGCGCTCGGCCGCGCAGAAGCTGGGCAAGGACCCCAAGACGATCGAGCCGCTGGTGCCCGTCGACATGGTGGTCGACCACTCGATCCAGGTCGATGCCGCGGGCACGCACGATGCGCTCGATCTCAACATGAAGATCGAATTCGAGCGCAACCGTGAAAGGTATCAGTTCCTCAAGTGGGGCATGCAGGCCTTCGAAACCTTCAAGGTGGTGCCACCCGGCGTCGGCATCGTGCACCAGGTGAACATGGAATACCTGGCGCGCGGCGTGATGGAAAAGGACGGGGTGGCCTACCCGGATACCTTGGTGGGAACCGACAGCCACACCACCATGATCAACGGCCTCGGCGTCGTCGCCTGGGGCGTTGGCGGCATCGAGGCGGAAGCGGCGATGCTCGGCCAGCCGGTGTATTTCCTCACCCCCGATGTCGTCGGCGTCAGCCTCAAGGGCGCGCCCAGGCCCGGCGTCACCGCCACCGATGTGGTGCTGACCGTCACCGAGCTGCTGCGCAAGGCCAAGGTCGTGGGCAAGTTCGTCGAGTTCTTCGGCGAGGGCGCGGCCGCCATGTCGGTGACCGACCGCGCGACCATTGCCAACATGGCACCGGAATATGGCGCGACCATGGGCTTCTTCCCGGTCGATGAAGCCACCTGCCAGTACTTCGCCGTCACCGGCCGCCCGGCTGCGCAAGTCGACACGATCCGCGCCTACTACCAGGCGCAGGGCCTGTTCGGCATCCCCAAGGCAGGCGACATCGACTACTCGCAGGTGCTGGAACTCGACCTCGCCAGCGTCGAGCCATCGGTGGCCGGCCCCAAGCGGCCACAGGATCGCATCGCGCTGGCCCGGCTGAAGTCCGCATTCGCCGGCCTGATGGACAAGGCCGTGGCCGATGGCGGCTACGGCAAGCCCGGCGAACTGGACCAGCGCCATGCCCTGCCCGCCTCGAGCCACACCCCCGTCGATCTCGCTGGCGGCGGCAGTCAGGACGAAATTGCTCCGGTACCGGCGGCGGAAGAGGAAATGCTGGACAGCCACCCCTCGCCCGACCACGTCGTGGCCGATCCCACCACCGTATTCAAGAACGGCAGCGGCAGCCTAGGGCATGGCGACGTCGTGATCGCCGCGATCACCTCCTGCACCAACACCTCCAACCCCGGCGTGATGCTGGCCGCCGGCCTGCTGGCCAAGAAAGCCGCGGCACTCGGCCTGAGGCCGCCCGGGCATGTCAAGACCTCGCTCGGCCCCGGCTCGCGCGCCGTCACCGAATACCTGAACAAGGCCGGGCTGATGGACGCGCTGGAGCAAGTCGGGTTCAGCGTGGTGGGCTACGGCTGCACCACCTGCATCGGCAACTCCGGCCCCTTGAAGCCGGAGATCGATAAAGCCATCGCCGACCACGACCTCGTCGTCGCGTCGGTGCTGTCGGGCAACCGCAACTTCGAGGC
>JAJXTE010000039.1 GCA_021784115.1 Pseudomonadota bacterium
CGCGCCAGTTCGCCGAACAGCTCGGTCTGCGTCGGGTGCGGGAAGATCGCCTTGGCGACCTGGGTGAGCGTCATCTCGCCCGCCACCATCATCACGCCGATGCCGATCAGGGTGTCGGTATGGTCGGCGAGGTAGTGGACGCCGATGATGCGGCCGCTGGCCTTGTCGGCCACCAGCTTGATCATGCCCTCGGTCTCGCCAGTGATCATCGCCTTGGCGTCGATGCTCATCGGCATCTTGGCTTCCACGGCGTCGATGCCCTTGGCCTTGGCCTGTGCGACGCTCAAGCCGACGAAGCCGGCCTGCGGGCGCGAGAAGGTGACGCCGCAGTCCTTGTCCTGGTCGTATTCGCTGGCATGCCCCAGCAGGTTGTCGGCAGCGACGCGACCCTGCGTGGCGGCGGTGTGGGCGAGCATGTAGCCGCCGATGACGTCGCCCACCGCGTAGAGGTGCGGCGCGCTGGTCTGGCAGCGGGCGTCGACCCTGATCGCCGCGCCGTCGAGCTCGACGCCGACCTTGTCGAGGTTGAGCTTGCGGGTATCGGGGCGCTTGCCGGTCGCCATCAGGATGACGTCGCAGTCGAACACGGACTCGACGCCTTCCTTGTTGGCGTAGCGCAGCTTCATCGCGCCCGGCTTGCCGCTCGCTTCCTTGATGTCAGCGCTGGTGACGACGGTGATTTCCTTTTCCAGCGAGGCGATCAGGGTCTTGGCGATTTCCTCCTCGACTTCGGCGAGGATGCGCTCGTGACGCTCCAGCATCAGCACCTCGGTGCCGAAGTCGCGGAAGATCTGCGCCATCTCGACGCCGATGACGCCGCCGCCGACGATGCCGAGTTTCTTCGGTGGATTGGTAAGGTTCCAGATGGTGTCGGAGGTGACCACGCCGCCGCTCGCCAGGTTCTCGCGCGCGCCGGGAATCGGCGGCACGAAGGCGGGGGCGCCGGTGGCGATGACCGCTGCACCGAAGGTGACGGTGTAGGGCTCGCCTTCGACCGGGGTGATCTTCAGCGTGTGGGCGTCGACGAATTCGCCGTAGCCTTCGCGCACGTCGATCTTCATGCCCTTGTCGGCCTTCAGCGCCATTTCGCCGCGGCTGGTCTGCACCCAGCGGCGATGCTTTTCGACCTGTTCCCAGTTGAGCTTCGGCGTATTGGTGCCGTCGACGCCCATCTCGGCGTCGTGCGCGCGGTTGCGGATGTTGTCCGCCGCGGCGCGCCACGCCTTGGACGGGATGCAGCCGCGCCACAGGCATTCGCCGCCGGGGAAGGGTTCGTTGTTGACCATCATGACCTTGACGCCGTGGTCGGCGAGGTCGCGCGCGCAGTCCTCGCCGCCGGGGCCGCCGCCGACGACGACGACCGGGACGTCCCAGTTGCCTTCGGGGATGGGCGAAACCGGTGCGCTGACGATCGCGGCCTTGCCGGCGACGGCTTCAGCGGCGACAGCCGCGCCGCCGGCCATCCAGGTGTCGGGCGCTTCGATGGTCTGCTTCAGGGTCGCGAGATACAGCGCCACGTCGGCGCCGTTCAGCACGCGGTGGTCGCCGGTGATGGTGAACGGCGTGCCCTGCGGGCCGTTGGCGGCGATCGCCAGGATCGCGGCGATGCCGGGGGTGGGGATCGCGGTGAAGTGCGACACGCCAAGCATGCCCATGTTGGAAATGGTGAAGGTGGGATTGGAATACTCGGCCGGCGCCAGTTTCCGCACGCGCGCACGCTCGACCAGGCCCGTCCAGTCGCTCTGCAGCGCTTCCAGCGGCTTCTTCTCGATGCCATGCAGGATCGGCACGACCAGGCCGCCGTCGTTCGACATTACGGCCACGCCGAAGTCGTGGTTCGCGCGTTCGACCAGTTTGTCGACCGGCTGGTAGGCCCAGTTCATGCGCGGGAATTTCGCCATCGCCACCGAGCAGGCCTTGGCGATCGCCACCGTCACCGAAACCTTGTTCGCCTTGGCGGCGGCGGTCAGCTTGGAGGTGTCGATGTTCACCGTGACGTTGAAGGTCGGCAGCGTGAGCGAGGCGGTCATGGCGTGGGAAACCGCTTTTTCCATCGAGGTCATCGCACGGCCCTGGCCGGGCACGTCGACCTGCGGCAGCGCGTGCGCGACCTCGGCCATGCTGGGCCGTGCGCGCGCCACGTCGGCGGCGACGATCACGCCGGCCGGGCCGCTGCCGGCGAGGCCGGCGATGTTCACGCCCAGTTGCGCCGCGACCTTGCGGGCGTAAGGTGATGCCGAGCGGCCGGGCGCGCGCGCGACCGGCGGCACGTTGCCGGCGGCGACCACCTGCGCAGGCGCGGCCTTGGGCATCGGGATGTTCGCCGGCCTGTCGGCTGACGGCGGGGCGACCTTGTGGGTGTCCTTGATCTTGTGCTCGGCGCTGATGGTCACGCCGGTGTCGTTGGCTTTCGATGCGTCGTCGACGATGAAGGCCATCGGATGGCCGACCTCGACCACGCTGCCGATGTCGGCGATGGGGCCGGAGAGGAAGCCTTCCTGGAAGACCTCGACGTCCATGATGGCCTTGTCGGTCTCCACGGTGGCGACGATGTCGCCGCGCTTGATCGCGTCGCCGGGCTGCTTTTCCCAGGTGACGACCACGCCCTCGGCCATGGTGTCCGAGAGCTGCGGCATCACGATCGGCGTGCCGGCGTGGTGCGGGATCATTTCGGTCTGGGCCTTTTCAGCCACCACTTCGTCGGCGGCGATCGCCACGTCGCCGGCCGTGTCGGTGATGTAGCCGAGCGCTGCACCGACGGCGATGGTCGCGCCGATGTCAGCCAGCGGTCCGGCCAGATAACCGGCCTTGAAGACCTCGACGTCCATGATGGCCTTGTCGGTCTCGACCGTGGCGACGATGTCGCCGCGCTCGACGCGGTCGCCGGGCTGCTTCTCCCAGGTGACGACCACGCCCTCGGTCATGGTGTCCGAGAGCTGCGGCATCGTGATGGCGTAATGTTGGGACATGCTTGTTACCTGCTAGTGAAGGGCGAAGGGTAAAGGGGGAAGGTTCAAACCCTCCCGGTAGGGAGGGTCACGCCGCAGGCGTGGGGTGGGCATCACCTTTCCCCCTTCTCCCTTCACCGACATTTCTTTACGCTTTTCCGAACAGCTTCAGTACCGCCTTCACCACATCCTCGTGGTCAGGAATTGCCGCTTTTTCCAGCGTGTGGTTGTAGGGCTGGGGCACCAGAGCGGAGTGCACGCGAATGGGCGCGGCGTCCAGCTCGAAGAAGCATTCCTCGTTGATGATGGCGATGACTTCCGAACCGACGCCCACCGGCGCTTCGTCCTCTTCTGCGATGACGGCGCGGTGGGTCTTGCTGACGGAAGCCTTGATGCCTGCACGATCAAGCGGGGCGAGCGAGTAGAGGTCGACGACCTCGGCCGAGATGCCGTACTGCTTGTCGAGAATTTCGGCGGCCTTGAGGCACCAGTGCACCGAGATGTTGTAGCCGAACAGGGTCACGTCGGTGCCGGCGCGCGCGATGTCGGAGCCTTCCAGCGGGTGGAAGTATTCGCCGTCCGGCACTTCGCCCTTCATGTTGTACATGAGTTCGTGTTCGTTGATGAACACGGGGTCGTCGCAGCGGATCGCCGACTTCAGCAGACCGTAGGCCTGCTTGGGGTTGGACGGCGTGACCACGCGCAGGCCGGCGATGCCCATGAACACCTTTTCCATACGCGCCGAGTGCTGTGCGCCGAGCTGGTGGGCGGCACCGCCGGCGGAGCGGAACACGCACGGGGCGGTCAGCTGGCCGCCGGACATGTAGCGCACCTTGGCGGCGGAGTTGAACATCTGGTCCATCGCCAGCCAGGCGAAGTTGACCGACATGAGTTCGATGATGGGACGCACGCCGAGGAAGGAGGCGCCGATGCCAAGGCCGGTGAAGCCGCCTTCGGAAATCGGGGTGTCCATCACGCGCAGCGGGCCGTATTTCTCGTACAGGCCCTTGGTCGCCTTGTAGGTGCCGCCGGCGACGCCGATATCCTCGCCCATGCAGATGACCAGCGGGTCGCGGGCCATTTCTTCGTCGTGGGCGCGCTGGATCGCTTCCCAGTACATGATGTTTGCCATGCTGTCTTTTCCTTAAACCTTAAGCGGCCTTGCCCGTGAGCCACGGGAGCTGGGTGTCACGGTCGGCGAGAACGTATTTCTCGAGGTCCTCGACACGCGGTTCGGGCGATTCCTCAGAGAACTTGATCACTTCGTTCTCGATGTAGGCGTCGGTTTCCTTCTCGATCGCCTCGAACTCGGCCATGGTGATGGCGCCTTCCTTGATCAGGCGGTCGCGCAGGATGAAGATGGGGTCGCGCTGCTTCCACAGTTCCTCTTCCTCGCGCGAGCGGTAGCCACGCGAGTCGGACATCGAGTGGCCGCGGTAGCGGTAGGTCATCAGTTCGAGGAAGAAGGGGCCGTTGCCCGCGCGCACGTGGTCGACGGCCTTGCGCGCATGCTCGTAGACCACCTCGATGTCCTGGCCGTCGCATTCGTCGGCCGGGATGTTGTAGGCGGCGACGCGCTTGTGCTGGTGAATTACGGCGGTGGAGCGCTCGATCGAGGTGCCGATGCCGTAGAGGTTGTTCTCGCACACGAACAGCACCGGCAGTTTCCACAGCGCGGCCATGTTCAGCGTTTCGTGGAACACGCCCTGGTTGTTGGCGGCGTCGCCGAGGAAGCAGATCGCGATCTCGTCGCCGCCCTTCAGCTGGATCGCCTTGGCGATGCCGGCGGCGAGCGGGAAGGGCCCGCCCACCAGCGCGTAGCCGCCCATGAAGCGCTTGGCCGCGTCGAAGATGTGCATCGAGCCGCCGCGGCCCTTGGACGAACCAGTTTCCTTGCCATACAGCTCGGCCATCACTTCCTTCGGATCGGCGCCGCACTTGATCGCGTGCACGTGGTCGCGATAGCCGGTGATCACGTAGTCGTGGCCGGGACGCGCCGCTTCCATGACGCCGTTGCAGCAGGCCTCCTGGCCGGGGTAGAGGTGGAGGAAGCCGCCGATCTTGCGTTCGATGTAGGCCTGGTAGCAGCGCTCTTCAAAACGGCGGTGCAGCACCATTTCACGCAGGACGCGTTTCTTGTCATCAATCTTCATTCGGTTACCCTTGGAGTTGGGTCGTAAAAAATCAAACGCGCCATTATCCGGTAAACCCCGCCCACCATCAAGAAAAACGCCACCCCAGAGGAACCGCCATGCTGCCTAAACTGACTGAAAACAAACAGGAAATCACTGCCAAAACACTCGAATCTGCGAGCTACGCCCTGTTGCTGCTGCCGCAATCGAAAACCCTGCCTGAAATGCCCGGGAGCGCCGAACTGAAGGCGGCGATGAAGCGGCGCGACCTGAAAGTCGACGCGCTGGCGAAGTCGCCGGTGGCGGTGCAGTTGCCCGGCGGCACGCTGGCTGTTTACGCGATGCTGAAGGCCGACGCCAGCACCTTCGAGACCCACGAGCAGGTGCGCAAGGCGTTGGCGCTGCTGATGGCCGAGCATCCGAAGACGCTGACGCTGGCCGTGATCGGCGACGCTGCGTTCAGCGCGCGCGCGGCCGAAGCCGCCGTCTACACCGCGCTGGTCAACGCCGTGCCGCTGCCGGCCCGCAAGTCCAAGGCCGATGTGCCCGTCAAATCCGTTCAGCTATTTGGCCACAAGTCCACGGACGGTTTCACCCATGCTCGCGCGCTGGCAGAAGGCAATCTCCTCGCGCGCAGTCTTACCGTGCAGGGACCGGACGAACTCACGCCCGGCGCCTACCGCAAGCGCATCAAGGCACTCGCCAAGCAGTATGGCTGGAGCGTGGAGGAGTTTGCGTTCGACAAGCTGAAGAAGATGGGTGCGGGCGCGTTCTGCGCGGTGGCCCAGGGCTCGCCGGCGAAGGACGCGGCGATCGTGCGTATTCGGTGGGACGGGGGAAGGGGGAAGGGTAAAGGCTCGAAGACCGTCGCCTTCGTCGGCAAGGGCATCTGCTTCGACACCGGCGGCCACAACCTGAAGCCCGCCAAATACATGCAGGGCATGCACGAGGACATGAACGGCTCGGCGGTCGTGCTCGGCATCCTCGCCGCTGCGTCGAAGATGAAGCTGCCTGTCGCGCTGGACGGCTGGGTCGCGCTCGCCGAGAACCACATCAGCCCGCAGGCCTACCGGCAGAACGAAGTGATCACGGCATTGAACGGCACCACCATCGAAGTCGTCCACACCGACGCCGAAGGCCGCATGGTGCTCGCCGACACGCTCACGCTGGCGGCCAAGGGCAAGCCCGGTCTCATCGCCGATTTCGCCACGCTCACGGGCTCGATGCACTATGCACTGGGGAGCCGCATGTCGGGGCTGTTCGCGTCGTCAAGCGCGCTCGCGCACCATGCGTCGCGCGCCGCCACCGCCAGCGGGGAGCGCATCGTCGTATTCCCGTATCCCGGGGACTACGACAGCAGCCTCGATTCGACGGTGGCCGACGTCAAGCAGTGCAGCATGGAAGGCGAGGCGGACCATATCCTCGCCACCCGTTTCCTGTCGCGCTTCGTCGGCGACACGCCGTGGCTCCACATGGACCTGTCGGGCCACAACTGCAAGGGGGGCCTCGGCGCGGTGATGAGCGATGCCAACGGGTTCGGGGTGGCGTGGGGGATGGCGTTGCTGCAAGGGTTGCAGGGGTAAGCCCCCCCCGACTCGCCAGCCGCCGGATGGTGAACCGCAGGCGAATGTCTGGCGCCGTGGCTTACAGTCCGGGCCGGCGAATTGGGGCCGCCGGGTCGGGATGCGCCCTCAGGGAGCGCGACGGGGGGTATCAATCCCCGTGGCGCCCATGTTTGTGCTTGCGTTGACCGAGGTGCAGGCCATTGTCATGGCGGGTCGGAACATAGACTTCCTTCTCGACGACGACTTCCTTGGTCACCACCTTGGTTTCCCTGGAACCGCTGGTCGCAATGGCGGCACCTGCGGCCCCGCCCAGCGCCCCCCCGATGATCGCTCCATCGCGGCCGCCGATGGACGAGCCCACTGCTGCTCCGGCGCCGCCGCCAATGGCGCCGCCGAGCACGGCCTTGCCATCAACGGCGAAGGCGGGTGCCGCAAAGGCGGCAAGAGCGGCGAAGATGAGTAGTTGCTTGCGTGCCATGGTGATCCTTTCAGGTGAAGAGTGAATTGCAGCCCACGGATCCGCAAGACCTGTGCCGGATCAGTAAGCAATTGAATTTTCATGCAATGACGGTGGTTTGAAACCGCGCGGAGTGACGCACTGCGACAGACACTGACGAATTTTGGCATGAATTCGGAACCCTTCGTTTCCACGCGGTAAATGACACCCAGCGAGCGGCGGCGTCTTTCGGCTTGCGGCCGCCCGTGCCGGCATGCCGCCCAGGCTGCAACGGATCGGCGATGTCGTCGTTCCAGGGCACGGGCTGCGCTTCCGGCCATTGCTTCGCGGGGCGAAAATTGTTTCGAGCAGTTCGCGCTGGCGTTGTCCGACAGGGCGCGGATCCGACGTTGACACACTGCATAGACGACGAGCAGGGTCGGCCACACAGGCATGGCAGGACTCAGGGCCGGCAGGCGAGAGGGATTCATGCGCATCATCGCCCATGACGGCATCGGGGCCAGCAACCCGCTCACCTTTGTCAGGGCTTCAGATCGGTGTGTCGGGACAGCGAACCCTCGGACCAGGCGTGCATCGTGGCTATCATTGCCATCCCGGAATTGGGAAACGTTCAGACCATGACGCAGATTTCAGACAGCCCTGCCATCATTCCCCTTTACGCAGACGACATCCTGTTGGTGGTCGACAAGCCCAGTGGCCTGCTGTCGGTACCGGGGCGCGGCGCCGACAAGCAGGATTGCCTTGCTACGTGCGTGCAGGCCCACTATCCCGACGCGCGGATCGTGCACCGCCTGGACATGGCCACTTCGGGGCTGATGGTGATGGCGCGGGGCGCGGCGGCGCAGCGCGAACTGAGCCGCGCCTTCGCGGCGCGCGAGGTGAAGAAGCGCTATGTCGCGGTCGTGGCCGGCCGGCTGGACGCGCCGTCAGAGGGCTGGGGAACGATTGATTTGCCCATCATCGTCGACTGGCCGAACCGGCCACTGCGGATTGTCGATCACCAGCGTGGCAAGCCCAGCCTTACCCGCTGGCGCGTGCTGGGGTATGAGGAAGGAATCTCAGGCACCCGCGTCGAACTCGAACCCATCACCGGCCGTTCGCATCAGTTGCGTATCCACCTGCGCGAACTGGGACATCCGATCCTGGGCGACAGCCTCTACGCGCCGCCCGGCGTGCAGGCACAGGCAGGGCGACTGTTGTTGCATGCCTGCTCGTTGAGTTTTGCGCATCCGGCGACCCGGAAGGAAGTTGCGTTCGAGTGTCTGGCGCCATTTTGATGGCTCAGCGCTTCGTCAGCACGGCGGCGCGGGGCACCAGCAGCCGCACGTAGTCGAGTACTTCGTAGTTGCGGATTTGCGCAGGACCGGACGGGGCCACGTCGATGTAGGCGGGGAAATCCTCGGCCGCCAGTCCGCGTCTCCCCGCATAGGTTTCGCAGACATGCACCGGGATGCCGTCGTCGCGGCTGAGGCTTTCAGCGATCTGGTGAACGGCCAGGTTGCCGGCTCGCGAGCCGGCCTGCAGGGCAAACATTTCCCGGCCGTGCGTCACCAGCGCCATCGGCACCCCGGGAAAGCGCCCCCGGATGTGCCGTGCGGCCTGCTTCACCCAGGGCAGCGCCATGTCCAGCGCGCCCGGGTCGCGATCGACGATTTCGAATACCACCCCGGGGGGCGCCGACGGGCGTGTGAGCAGTTCGTCCAGGGTAAGCTCCGCGGCACCGGCGGGCCCCGCGGCCATGACAAGCAGGCCGATCAGGAGGTTCCGCAAGCGCTGGAGGAGGGCGGCCACGGGACGCGATATCCGAGCGGAAAGGGCGGGATGTCGAGGGAATCGGGTTCGGTCGCCCGGGGTTGAAATGATCTGTCTACTCGCTTCGCGGCGGTTCCTCGTGACCGCATCGCTCAGCCCCGAGGCCGATCACAAACCGATGCTTGCCGGAAACCGTGCGGGGGATTTCATTCAAGCAGTTTACCTCCAGCACCATCTGCGGATCCACGTCCTGGCGGATGTGCGCCTCCAGAAAAGCCAGCGTTGCGGCGTCTGGCGGCCGAGGGGCGACCAGGTTGAGCGCCAGCCGGCCGGGGTCGCGCTGAACCCATTGGTATTGCGCGATCTCCGTCTTTCCGTACAGCAGGCGGTTGAAGTAGGAGGGGTGGATGGTCTTGCCGCTGCGGGTGCGGATGAGATCGTTCTGCCGGCACAGGTCCATTTCCATCAGCGGAAACGGCAGGCCGCACGCGCATTCGCTGTCGAGGAGCCGGCCGGAATCGCCGATGTCGTAGCGGATCATCGGCATCAGGCGGTTGGTGAGCGAGGTGACAATCAGCCGGTCTTCGTCGCCGGTTCTCACCGATTCGAGCGCCACCATGTCGGTGAAGACGTGCATGTTGCCATGGCTGCATTCGCACGCGATGTTCGGGATCTCGCGGCAGCCATACTGGTTGTAGACCTTGCAGCCGAACGCCTGCTCCATGCGCCGGCGCTGCCAGCCATTGAGCACTTCGGCGGTCGAGTAGATGCCGATCAGCGTCGCGGGCATCGGCAGACGTTTTTCGATCACGACGCGCGCGACTTCGGCCAGCACCGACGCGTAGCCCTGCAGCAGCACGGGTCGGTAGCGCTGGATGAAGCACGCCCATTCGACGAGTTGCGCTTCCGTATATTCGAACGCCGCAAGGGTGTGCTCGGCGGCGATGAAATCGCCGATCTGCGCGCCGAACACGCCGCCGGGGACGACATCCTGCCGCGCACCCCAGAAGTTGAGGATTTTCTGGCCCGGGCGCCAGCCGGCGAGCATGTAGCTTCGCATCATGCCCGCGCGCATCAGTTCGTGCTTGGCGTCGTCGTACCAGAAGGCAAGCGGCTTGCCGGTGGAACCGCCGGTGTGGCCGATCTTCGCCTGGCTGCGGTCGGCGGTCTGCGAGAGCAGGTCGTCCAGACGGCGGATCACGTCATCCTTGCGCAGGATGGGCAGAGTGCTGATGTCGAGGCTGTCGCGATCCAGGAACGGCGTGAGTGTTTCAGCGTAGTACGGCGTATGGGCCGCCGCGAAGGCCACCATGTCCGTGAGATCGCGCTGCTGTTTGGCCAGCAGGGCGTCCCGAGGCAGCGCCTGGGTGTGCAGCAGCGTGTCGAGCTGCGCATAGCGCAGCGGATGGCGGCGGCGGTGCAGCCCGTGGCGCAGGCGCTCGATCATCGCGCTTTCGGCGCGAGCGCGGACAAGGCCTGATTCCAGAGGCGCCGGTCCGCGTGGAAGTGGCTGATGGCCTCGAGCTGGCGTTGCCGCCAGTGCTGCCAGCCGGCTTCCGAAGCAATGCGCGCATGCCCCGGCGAATTCGCGCCGAAGTTCCGTTGCATGTTGTCGAGGAAGAGACGGAAAAACGCGCGCGCTTCGGCGTGTGCGGGTGCGTGCCACCAGTGCGCCGGGTTATCGAGCAGCCCGGACAGCGCATCGAGTTTTTTCAGGATCCTTGCATGCCGGGTGCGGTACTTCAACGCCATGTCGGCGTGCACGGCGTCAAGCGTGGCGGCGACTGCTTCACCGGACAGGGTCTTCTGCGGAAAGCCCTGCGCGGTCAGACGCTCGATGCTGAACAGCATCACGTCGCCGTAGAACTGCCGCTCGAATTCGTCGGCCAGGTCGACGGCGTCGGCCCGGGTGACGACGCCGGGGCGGAACTCGGCTTCGCCGGTGGCGTCGAGCGTGCGCGTGTGCAGCATCGGCAGGTTGGCGGAAATGAAGCGGTCTCCCAGCTCGGCCTTCATCAGCCGCCCGAGCGTGGGGCCGGACATGCGCAGGCGCAGGGGGGCGAAGGGGATGAACCAGTGCAGGACCCGCGGGCGGAAGACGTAGTTGCCCGTGTATACCGTGCGCGCGGGTTGCACGCTGTCGCGCACGGGCTGGTGGCGGTACCAGGTGATGCGGGTGGGATGCTCGCCGTGGAAAAAGCTTTTCAGACGCTGCGCGAATTCGGCGAAGCAGGCGGCGTTATCCGGTGTTCCCCGGCGCGTGCAGCGATAGCGATAGGGGTCGCCCGCGTTCTCGAAACCGAACAGACCGGCCATGTCGTGGTAGGCCGCTTCGGCGTCCGACGTGTTGGCCGCGTTCGTGCGGTAGGCCTGGGATGGGTCGCTCGCCGCCATCTCATGGAGGAAGGCCGCGACGTCGTCGAGAAAATTGCCGGCCATCACGGCAGGGGAGACGGGCGGATCGCCGACGACCTTGCCGGTGAGCACGTCGGCGCCGGTCTCGGAAAAGATCGCATCGAGCCGGGCGAAGAAATTCACCGCGCAGACATTGCCGTCGCCGTCCGCCGTTTCCACCTTCACCTCGAATTGCTGGTCGGCATCGATCGTGTAGAACAGCAGCGGTGCCTCGGTCTCTTTCAGTCGCGCCAATTCCAGGTAGGCGATGTTGCGCATCATGGCCTGGCCCTTGTGCCCGAAAGCCTCGCGCGGCGCGACCCCTACGATGCTGCCGAGTTCGACGCCGGCAAGCGAATCGATCAACGCAAGCTGCTCGGCAAGGCCGAAGTAGTCGATGCGCAAACCCTGGGCATCGAACTCGCGGGCGATGGCCTGGTTCGCGGCAATGACGGCGCCATCCTGCGTGTCGTCGGCGAGGAGGACCGACACTTTCCGGAAATGGCCATGGTCCATCCCGCCGTAGCCGTATGCGCGGCAAAGCGCCAGCAGGCTGCCGAGGCAGCGGCGCAACTGCGCCGGGCTGTCGGCCACCGGGACGACGAGGACGAAGTGGTGGCGGTGGTCGTCGCCGCGCTGGGCGATCAAGGATTCGAGCCGCCGCCAGGCCGATTGATACGACTGCAAGAGCGATTCGTTGAAGCCGCCGGCCCACAGCGCGGTTTCAAAACGATCGATGACGGCACGTTGTGCCGAAATCTGCTCGTCGGGGCTAGCGAGCCGACAGGTAGCGCGGGAAGGCATGTTTGTCGAGCAGGATTTCGATGAGGTTGATCGTGCCGGTCAGGTCGGCGTTTGCGAACAGGGCATCGAGCTCCGCCTCGGCTTCGATGCGGTAATGATTGACTCCGAACGACTGCGCGAGCAGGCCGAAGTCGGGGTTGGTGAAGTCGCAGTCGATATAGCGTTCGCCATAGAGTTGCAACTGGTTCTTGCGGATGAGCGAGAGGGTGCCGTTGTTGATCACCACCACGTTGAGCGGGATGCCGTAGTTCACCGCGGTCATCATTTCCATGCAGCACATCTGGAAGCCGCCATCGCCGAGGATCGCGAAGGTGGGGCTGTCCTTGGCGTAACAACGTGCGCCAATGGCGGCGGGGATGGCGTGTCCCAGCGACGAGATGCCGGAATTCGGGAAGTAGTGGTTGCGGTCCGAGACATCGAACCAGCTCTGCGCAAAGACGATGTTGTCGTCGAACACCAGGGCGTTGTGGGGGAAGCGCTGGGCGAGCCTGCCGAAGAACGAGCGGATCAGGTGGAATGCTTCCTCGGGGGCCGTCGCTTCATCGATTGCGGGCGGCGTGACGGCTGCACGGTGATCGTCAAGTTGCACCCCTGCCTTCGGAGGCATGCCGTCGGCCTGCAGCGTCGCGAATACGTCTTCCATCACCGCGCGGATGTCGCCGCAAATCGCCACGTCGGGCTGAAACACGCGACCGAGCTGCGCGGCGTCGCGGTCGACCTGGGCGATTTTCTTGTTGGCCAGCAGCTTCGCATCCCAAAGGTAGCTGGTGCGTTCATTGAATCCGGTGCCGAGAAATACCAGCAGGTCGGCGTGCTCGACGAGGTAGCGGTAGGCGTCGCCGTTGGAGGTGACGCCGAGGCAGCCGAGCGACAGGGGCGTGCCTTCGGCCACCACGCCCTTGGCCTTGAGGCTGGTGGTGACCGGAACGCGGAACGCTTCCGACAGGGCCGCGACGACTTCACGCGCGCCGGCCTGGATGCAGCCGTAGCCCGCGACGATGACCGGATTGCGTGCGGCGCGCATCAGTTCGACGAGTGCGGTGACGGATTCCGTGTGCCGGATCACAGCCTGGTGCGGAAAATGAACCCGCTCGAGCACGCGCTCGTCGACCTGTTCCTTTTGCACGTTGTAGGGGATCGACAGCAGCACCGGTCCCGGTTCACGCCCGAGCAGCGCCTGCGTGGCCTGGTTCAGCACCTGGCCCAGATAGTCGGTGCGCTCAATCAGCTTGTGATAGCGGGTGATGCTGGCAAACAGCGCACCCTGGTCGATGGCGCCGCCCTCGCCGGAGCTCTCCTGCAGGCCGCCGCGGCCGAAGATGTAGGTGGAGGTTTCGCCGGTGATCGCCAGCACCGGCAGACGCTCGGCGTAGGCGTTTGCTATCCCGGTGATGAGATTGGTCGCGCCGGGACCGGCCGTGGCGATGCAGGCTGAGGGCCGATGCGACACCCGCGCATGGCCGCCCGCCATGAAGGCGGCGCCCTGCTCGTGCTTGACCAGCACGCTCTTCACGCCCGAATCGTGCAGGCGGTCGTAGATGGGCAGCACGTGTGCGCCCGGCATGCCGAAGATGTGGTCGATGCCCAGGCGTTCCAGATACCGGACGATCAGTTCGCTGACTGAAATGTTCATGTGTTTGTTATGTATTCGCGGTCTCGCTCCGCCGGTGCCTATCGACACGCGGGCAGTACGGGATTTGAGCACAAGACGCCGCGCGGGAAAACCTCGGATGCGGCGTGGAATAGTGCGCAGGCACCTGGCCAGGGACGTGGGCACGCTCCGTGCCCTGCGGAACATGACGCGGACACCCAGACTCAGGGGCGCCGCTACGGATGCGACCGCTGCGTATGCCGGGTGGCAGGTGCAGCGGGTCAGCCAACTCAGATGTGCGCCAGCTGCTGCTCGATTTCAGTGAAGGTATGGGCTACTTCGGTGGTCTCGACGTTGACCCCCAGTTGCTTGCACAGCTGCGACAGCGACAACAGTCCGCGCACCATCTGCCGGCCATCGGCGTGCTCGATGACCAGCGCGTGCTGGCGGCCGCGCGCCTTGAGCGTTTCCAGCACATGGCCGACGCGTGCATGGGCGATATCGTCGTAGTCGACCGCTTCCAGCCGCTCCACTGGCGTCATGATGTCGGCCACCAGCACCTCGTCGCGTCGGATGCCGCGGCTTTGCACGACCTGCAGGGGCTTTTCGCCGTGAATGTCGGTGCTGGTGACGAGTCCGGCCACGCGGTCCTGGCCGTCCATGACGAACAGCAGGCGAACCTTGCGGCGCAGCATGCGTTCTTCCGCCTGCTGAATGGTGTCGCCAGGCGTGGCGATGAACGCGGTCATGCGCCGGAAATCGGTCATGACGTCGAGCGCCGGGTTATCCAGCCCGACCCGCTCGGGCAGGATGCAGGCGGGACGCAGCAGACCGGCCGACAGATCGAGGTTGCGCGCAGGCAGCTGGGTATAGGTCATGGTCATGGCGGATCTCCTTGCATCGGTTGCTGGACTCCCTGCACGCATTCCCCGCGCGCAGGTCTGAAAACGTCAATCCTGTTCCTCGGCGTGGCCCCTGTCCATTCAAGATTTTTTTGCCGCGCATAAATTGTTCTTGCTTGATGCAGGGCGGCCGGCAGCGCGCTCAGCGCGTCATCGCCGCAGCGTGAAACGCCAGATGCTCGCCGATGAAGGTGGCGATGAAGTGATAGCTGTGGTCGTAGTCTGCCTGCATGCGCAACCGGAGCGGGATGCCGCGCGCCGTGCACGCCGCCTGCAGGTTCTGCGGGAACAGCTGCTCGGCCAGGAATTCGTCGGCGGTGCCGTGGTCGATCAGCGCAGGCGGCAGCGGCGCGCCGGCGCTGACCAGGCAGGTGGCGTCCCAGGTTTCCCAGGCCTTCTTGTCGTCGCCCAGGTAGGCGCTGAAGCAGCCTTGTCCCCAGGGACTGACCACCGGGTTGCAGATCGGGGCGAAGGCCGAGACCGAGGCATACAGGCCGGGGTTTTTCAGCGCGCAGACGAGCGCGCCGTGGCCGCCCATCGAGTGGCCGCTGATGGCGCGCTTGCCGGGAATCGCGGGGAAATTCGCCTCGACCAGCGCGGGCAGTTCGCGAGTGACGTAGTCGTACATGCGGTAGTGCGTCGCCCACGGCGCCTGCGTGGCGTTGACGTAGAAGCCCGCGCCCTGGCCGAGGTCGTAGCGCTCGGGCACGTCGGGCACGTCGTCGCCGCGCGGACTGGTGTCGGGCATGACGAGGATCAGCCCCAGCTCGGCGCAGTAGCGCTGCGCGCCGGCCTTCACCCGCACGTTGTCGTCGGTGCAGGTGAGGCCCGACAGCCAGACCACTACCGGAAGCTTCTGCGTCGCCGCCTGCGGCGGCAGGTAGACCGAGAAGGTCATCGCGCAATGGCACGCGGTCGAGTCGTGCTGCCAGCGTTCGAGCCAGCCGCCGAACTCCTTGATCCGTTCAACACGCTTCATCGCCGCCTCAGAAAATGATGACCGAACGGATGCTCTTGCCTTCGTGCATCAGGTCGAAGGCGCGGTTGATGTCCTCCAGCGGCATGGTGTGGGTCACCAGGCTGTCGAGTTCGATCTTGCCCGCCATGTAGTTGTCGACGTAGCCGGGCAGCTGGCTGCGGCCCTTGACGCCGCCGAACGCCGTGCCTTTCCAGGTGCGGCCCACCACCAGGTTGAACGGCCGGGTGCAGATTTCCTTGCCGGCGCCGGCCACCCCGATCACGGTCGATACGCCCCAGCCCATGTGGGTGCATTCGAGCGCGTCGCGCATGACGTTCACATTGCCGATGCACTCGAACGAGTAATCGACGCCGCCCTTGGTCAGGTCGCGGATGTACTCGACCAGCGAGCCGCTGACCTCCTTCGGGTTGATGAAGTCGGTCGCGCCGAGCGCCTTCGCCATTTCGAACTTGTCGGGATTGATGTCGATCGCGAGGATGCGGCCGGCCTTGGCCATCACCGCGCCCTGGATCGCCGACAGGCCGATGCCGCCGAGGCCGAACACCGCGACGGTCGAGCCGGGTTCGACCCTGGCGGTGTTGAGCACCGCGCCGATGCCGGTGGTCACGCCGCAGCCGAGCAGGCAGACCTTGTCGAGCGGCGCGGCGGGGTTGATCCTGGCGAGCGCGATTTCAGGCACCACGGTGTATTCGGAGAAGGTCGAGCAGCCCATGTAGTGGAAGATCGGCTGGCCGTTCTTCGAGAAGCGGCGGGTGCCGTCGGGCATGTAGCCGGTCCATACGGTGGAAGCAATCGACTGGCACAGGTTGGTCTTGGGCGAGGCGCAATATTCGCAGTGCCCGCACTCCGGGATGTAGAGCGGGATAACGTGGTCGCCCGGCTTCAGCGTGGTCACCCCGGGGCCGCACTCCACCACGATGCAGCCGCCCTCGTGGCCGAGGATGCAGGGGAAGGCGCCTTCCGGGTCGTCGCCCGACAGCGTGAAGGCGTCAGTGTGGCACACGCCGCTGGCGACGACCTGCAGCAGCACCTCGCCTTCGCGCGGGCCTTCGACGTCCACTTCCTCGATCGACAGCGATTTTCTGGGTTCCCAGGCGACGGCGGCGCGTGATTTCATGGATGGGCTCCTTGGCGGGATGGATAAGTCAGGATAGACCGTCAGCGGGCGGATGGGGCTGGCCATGCGCCCGAGATTCAGCCGGCTTGCTGCAGCAGCTTCTGATAGGCGGCGTCGAACAGCTTGACACCCTCGTCCTGCAGCGTGTTGCCGACGGCATCCATGTCGATGCCCAGCCGCGCCAGTTCCGCCAGTTGCGCCGCGGCTTCGGCGACGCCTTCCTCCACGCGCAGCGCCGGCTGGCCATGGTCACGCAGCGCATCAAGCGTCTTGTCGGGCAGGGTGTTGATGGTTTCCGCGCCGATCAGGGGCTCGACATAGAGCAGGTCGCGGTAGTCCGGGTTTTTCACGCTGGTGCTCGCCCACAGCAGATATTGCGGCGTCGCCCCCTGCTGCGCCAGCGCGGCGAAGGCCTCGCCATGAAACGTCTTGAGATAGCGTTGATAGGCGAGCTTGGCCAGCGCCACCGCGGCCTTGCCGCGCAGCGACAGCGCCTCCTGCGTCCCGATGGCGGTCAATTGTTCGTCGACCCGGGTGTCGACCCGTGACAGGAACAGGCTCGCCACGGCCTTGCTGCGGCGTACGTCGGCGCCGGTAGCGGCGCGCGTGCCGAGGCCGCGGATGTAGGCCTCGAATACCGCCTGGGTTTGCGCCACCGAAAACAGCAGGGTCACGTTGACGTTGATGCCCAGCGTCGTCAGGGCTTCGAATGCGCCGAGTCCTTCCGGCGTGCCCGGCACCTTGATCAGAAGGTTGCGGCGGTTCACCGCGGCGGACAGGCGCTTGGCTTCCTCCACCGTATGCGCGGTGTCATAGGCCCAGCGAGGCGCGACTTCCAGGCTGACATAGCCGTCGTTTCCGCCGGTGGCTTCATGGGTCGGCAGCAGCAGGTCGCAGGCGGCCTGGATGTCGGGGATGACCAGCGCCTCGTAGCGGCGCTCCACATCCGGCTCGCTGGCTTTCAACCGCGCCAGGTCGTCGGCGTAGTAGGGGCTGCTGGCGAGCGCGCTCTGGAAAATCGAGGGATTCGAGGTCACCCCCGACACACGGTCCTCGGCAATCATCTTCGCGAGCGTGCCGTCGCGGATCAGGCTGCGCGAGAGGTTGTCCAGCCAGAGGCTTTGGCCGAGGGAAGCGACGTGCTGCGTGGTGTTCATGGGCGGTCCTCGTGTTGTGACATGTTCAGGATAGAACACACGTATGACGGCAAGTTCAGCGGGACGCGACGGGCGGCGCCCAAAGCCGCGCCTGTGCTAGACTTCGGCGCATTCTTTCGGCTTTTTTCCGGCTCATTCCCATGTCAGGCAGCACACTCGGCAAACTGTTCTGTGTCACCGTGTTCGGCGAATCGCACGGCCCCGCGATCGGCTGCGTGGTCGACGGCTGCCCGCCCGGCATGGCGCTCGCGGAGGCCGACATCCAGCATGACCTCGACCGGCGCAAGCCGGGCACCTCGCGCCACGTCACCCAGCGGCGCGAATCCGACACCGTGGAAATCCTATCCGGTCTCTATGACGGCAAGACGACAGGCACGCCGATCGCGCTGCTGATCCGCAACGAGGACCAGCGCAGCAAGGACTACGGCAACATCGCCGAGACCTTCCGTCCCGGTCACGCCGACTACACCTACACGCAGAAATACGGCTTCCGTGATCCGCGCGGCGGCGGGCGTTCGTCGGCGCGGCTGACCGCCCCCATCGTCGGCGCCGGCGCCATCGCCAAAAAGTGGCTGAAGGAAAAATACGGCATCGTCATCCGCGGCTACATGAGCGCGCTCGGCCCGATCGACGTGCCCTTCGAGTCGTGGGACGAGATCGGCAACAACGCCTTCTTCTCGCCCAGCGCGGCCATCGTTCCCGAGCTCGAGGACTACATGGACGCGCTGCGCAAGTCGGGCGACTCGGTCGGCGCGAAGATCAGCGTGGTGGCCGAGAACGTGCCGCCCGGCTGGGGCGAGCCGCTGTACGACAAGCTCGACGCCGACCTCGCCCACGCGCTGATGGGGCTCAACGCCGTCAAGGGCGTGGAGATCGGCGACGGCATGGCGGCCGCGCGGCAGAAGGG
>JAJXTE010000040.1:0-15497 GCA_021784115.1 Pseudomonadota bacterium
AACCGATAGTAGACCTCGTCTGTCGCGTTGGGTGCGACGCGCGCCAGGTCGGCATACTCCGCGCAGGCGTCGTCGATCAGCATGGCGCGGCGGGTGGCGCAGCGCAGCAGCCACAGGCGAGCGGTCTCGGCGACGCGGCCGGCGCCGCCGGTGGCGGCAACCGCTTGCTGGAAATATCGCTCGGCCAGTACGTTTTCGCCGAGCAGGGCGTGTTTCTGATAGCGCGCGATGAGATCGGCCGAATCGGTTTTCCAGTCCGGTGGCGGTGGGCCGCCGGTGCCGCAGGCGGCAAGCAGAACCAGGCAGCCCAGGGCCAGCAGCGATTTCATGGCAGTTTCACCTCGGGGTTGCGCGCAAACGGCCATTTTTTGTTGATTTCGTTGACCAGGTCGTTGGCCTTGTGCACGGCATCGTCGATCTCGGCACGCAGTTGGGCGAGGTCCTGCGTACCCTCGTTGACGTTGGCGGAAATCTCCACGGCGTTCGCCATCATGGCATCGGCTTTTTTCAGGCTCGACTGCGCGTCGTTCAGTATCAGCCTCACCTGGGCCAGCGATTCACGCGTCTGCTCGGCTACGCCTTTTTCGGCAAACAGCCATTGATCAGCCTTGGCTGCCAAGCCATCGAGTTTGGTGATGAGTGCGCGGGTCTTCTCGAGCGACTCGGTCACGGCGCGGGCCTTTTCCGGGCTGCCGAGTATGCTCTCGAGCATGCCGTATTCGCCGGTCATGCGCCCGGTCACCGTCTTGACGTTGGCGAGCGTGGTGTTGAGATCGCCATCCTTGCGGGTGAGGTGTTCGACGTTGGCGAGGATCGCCTTGACCCGTTCGACCAGTGCGGGAATCTCCTTGCTGACGTCGGACGTGAGCAGCAGCATGGTGGCGTTGTCGGGCAGCGCGGGGGCGGCGAGATCGGGGGAGTCGACGCGGATCTTGGCGCCGCCGACAATGGGCTTGTCGAGGGTGAAGGTACTGTTTTCCTTCAGCCATTTGGCGTTGCGGCCGAGAAATTCGGTGCGGATGATGATGCCGCCGTTTTCATTCAGGCCCAGCGTGGTGACGCGGCCGATTTCGATGCCGGAAAATACCACCGGAACGCCTGGCGCCACGCCGTCGGCGCTGGCTGCGGCCAGTTGCAGGTGGAAGGTTTTCTCGAAGAAGCCACGCGCGTGCAGCAGGTAGACAGTGAAAATCCCCGCCAGCAGCAGCGATGCAACGGCAAACAGCCCGACCTTGAAATGCAGTTTGTTCATTCTTTGTAGAGTGCCTGGTTCCAGCTGAAGTCGAAAATTTCCCAGGTGCCTGTCATCTCCGCTCGCGCCGCCAGTTGCCGGATGAAGGTCGGATAGGGCACATCGTAAAGCATGGCGCCGGGGCGGTCGATGACCAGTCGTGGACGCTTGAGGATGAGCGCGCGCGCCAGCTTGGTGACGAAGCGCTGTGCGGGTGTCATGTCGGGGTCGCGCAACGGGGCAATATCGGCATGCCCCAGATGATCGAGCAACTGCTGCGCCTGCTGGTTCGATTCGCCCACGCGGAAATGGCGCTGGTAGATCGGGATCAATGCGATGTTGTCGAGCGCCGACAGATTCGCCCGCAGCGGCAGGTCGAGCGCGACGCGTGCCACCTCGTCAGGGAGGGCGGCGACCGCCGCCATCAGGGCGGTGCGGTCGTCGAACGGGGTCAGATGTATTTGAGCGCTAATGAAACCACCTCGATCGCCACGATGGCAAAAAATACCCGCATCATGCCGCGCAGCACTGAAACGGGCACCATGAAAAGCTTTTTCGGCGTTTCGAGGCCGGCAGTGACGGGAATCAGGGTGACCGCCAGCCCGAACAGCGCGCACTTGACGACCAGTCCGGCCACGATCTTGAAATCGAATATTTTTGCAATCGTCTGGGTGTAGGGCTCAAAGCCTGCCGCGTTCATGCCGTAAATGGCGAGGTATCCCATCAGGAGCGCGAGCAGGCCGGCCAGACCGGCCAGGGTGACGACCGAAACGACCCCGCCGACCAGCCGCGGCAGAAACTCGAACTGCATTGGCGGAACCTTGCAATGCGCCAGTGCATCCAATTCGTTGTTGACCTGCATCAGCGCGACTTCGGTGTTGATGGCGCTGCCCGAACGCAGGGCGACGAACAGCGCGGTCAGGAACGGAAGCAGCTCCAGCACGAGGACGCGGATGGTCATTTCACTCGCGAACTCGGTGAGGCCGAAGTCGCGCGCGGTGGACAGGATGATGCTGATGATGAGCCACGAAATGACCAGTGCGTAGCCGAGGAATACGTGCAGAATCTGGACGGCGGTGAAGTACACCTGCTTCACCACCACATCGAAGGTCGCGCGGTTCCAGGTGGCGGGCTCCAGCAGCAGCAGGCTGGCCTGGACCAGAAAGGCGAACATGCCGTAGCCGACGGTGAACCAGCCGACGACCTTGGCGCCGAGCGATTCGATGGATGTCGCAAGAAAATTCATCGCGGCATCTTAACGCCATCAACCGTGCTTGCGCCATGGAAGAAGCTTGCACCATCGGGTGGCAGGCCCTACAGTTTCGAAGTCAGACGGAGAAGACACACGATGAAAACATTCCTGATTCCTGCAACCCTGCTGGTGCTGTGCGTGTCGGCAGCCTCGGCGTTTGCTGCGCCGGGCACGGTCTTGCGCAACGACAAACTGTACAGCCAGCCGAACGCCGCCTCCAAGGCCGCGGGCAGCGTGGCCAAGGGCGCCAGCGTCAACATCCTCTCCAAACAGGGAGGCTGGCTGCGCGTGACCTCGGGCAAGTCGACCGGCTGGATCCGGCTGCTCTCGGTGCGTGCCGGGGCAGGGGGGCTGGGCGGTGCGGGCCTGGGTGACGTGGTGGGCGCCGCCACCACCCGATCTGATCCCAGCCGCGTGGTCGCCGTGGCCGGCCTGCGAGGCCTCAACGACGAAGACCTGAAGCAGGCCAAGTTCAATGCCGACGAACTGGCCCGGCTGAATGCCTGGCACGAGACACCCGCGCAGGCCCGAAGCTTTGCGGCACAGGGCGGGCTGTCAGTGACGAATGTGGCGGCGCTGCCGGCGCCCCAGCCAGCGCAGACGCCATCAACGTGGGAGGCCAACTGATGAAGATCAAAGTGATGGTTCTGGCTGTTTCGCTGGTGTCGTTCAGCGGAGTGGCATCGGGATTCGACTTCGGCAAATTGCTCGAAGAACGCATCAACCAGGAACTGAACAAGGACAAGCAGACGCAACCGGCGCCCGCACAGACGTCCCCTTCGCCTGATGCATCGCAGAGCGCCGCCGCGCCGCCACCGTCGGCCAAGCAGAAAATCGATGCGGGGCAACTCGGGTTTGCGCTGTTCGGCGATTACTCGCCCGAAGAGGAGACGCGCATCGGCAAGCAGATTGCCGGCAACCTCCTGGGCGCCGTGCCGCTGGTGCGCGACGACAAGCTCCAGCGCTACGTCAATCTGGTCGGCAACTGGGTGGCGCTGCAGAGCGGCCGCAAGGACATCACCTGGCATTTCGGCGTACTCGATACCGAAGACATCAACGCGTTTGCCGCGCCGGGTGGCTACATCTTCGTGACCAAGGGCCTGTACCAGCGCCTCAACAGCGAGGCCGAGCTGGCCGGCGTGCTGGCGCATGAGGTCGCGCACGTCACCAAGAAGCATCACCTCAAGGTGCTCAAGCAATCCAGCCTGATCGGCGCGCTGGGTCAGGCAGCCAGCAGCAAGGCGAAGGGCAGCGACCAGGTGGTGCAGAACCTGATCGGCAACGGCGCGGAAATCATGGCGCGCGGCCTCGACAAGAACGCCGAGTTCGAGGCGGATCGGGTCGGCATCGTGTTCGCGGCGCGCGCCGGCTACGATCCCTGGGGCCTGCCCGAGGTATTGCAGGATCTCGCCGGGCTGCCTGCCAAGGACAGCCGGACCAGCCTCCTGTATAAAACCCACCCGCATCCGGCCGATCGCCTGGCGGAGCTGGGCGACGCCGTCGGCGGACGGCTCGATGCCCTGCATGGCAAGGATCTGCCCGGCCGTTTCTACCGCCTTCGGTGAGACGCGTTTCGTCGCGGCTGGCACAGGCGGGCCTGTCGGCGCTGTTTGTCCTGCTGATCGCGGCGCATGTTGGCGGACTGATCAACATCGCGCCCATGCAGCGTGCCGAGGCCTGGCTGTATGACGCCTGGCTGAAGCGCACTGCGCCGTCCGGCCGGGACGATCGCGTGGCCATCCTCGACATCGACGAAGCCAGCCTGAAAAGTGTCGGGCGCTGGCCCTGGAGCCGCGACACCATGGCCACGCTGGTCGGGCAGCTGTTCGATCACTATGGCGTGGCGGCAGTCGGGTTCGACGTGGTGTTTGCCGAACCCGACACGAGTTCGGGGCTCGACATGCTCAAGCGGCTGGCGCAGCGTGACCTGGCGGGCAGCCGTGATTTTCAGGCTGCGCTCAAGCAGCTGGCGCCGCGCCTCGATTACGACGCGCGCTTTGCCAGCACGCTCGCCGAGCGCCCGGTCTCGCTGGGGTATTACTTTCTTCCCGCAGGCTACGGAGACGCCAGAACCGGCATGCTGCCGCCACCTTCCCTGCCTGCCAGTGCCTTCGATCCGCTGCAACCCGGGCTGCCCCCGCCCACCGGCTATGGCGCGAATCTGGCCGGCTTCCAGCGCGCGGCTCAAGGCGGAGGATTTTTCAACATGCAGGCCGATGCCGATGGCACGGCGCGCGAGATGAGTCTGGTCACGCCGTTTGACGCGGGCTACTACCTGGCCCTGTCGGCTTCCACCCTGCGGGTGGCGTTCGGCGGGGATCCCGTGACGGCAGGCGTTGAGCAACGGAGCCTGCTGGGAAGGCAGTACCGCACGCCGTGGGTCGAAGTGGGGGGCATCCGCGTTCCCTTGAGCGCGGACGGCACCGTACACGTGCCGTATCGCGCCGGCTCGCCGTTCCCCTACATTTCGGCGGCACAGGTTCTGGCAGGCAAGGTCCCGCCGGCGCAGCTGGAAAATCGCATTGTGCTGGTGGGGTCGACCGCGCCGGGGTTGGCCGACCTGCGGGTGACGCCGTTTTCAAACGCCTTTCCCGGGGTCGAGATTCACGCCCATCTGATTGCCGGCATGCTTGACGGCACCACCCGCAGCACGCCCCCGTGGTCCAACGACGTGCGGCTGCTTGGCGTCCTGTTGCTGGGCGCGTTGCTGACGGGCGTGTTGCTGCGCTTCGGCCCGATTGTCGGCCTGGGCGCGAGCATCGCAATGCTGGCGCTGCTGCTCGCGGCCTATGCCGCGGCGTGGTCGCGCTTCTGGGTCGTGCCGATGGCGGCGCCGATGTTCACGGTGTTCGGCCTGTATGCGCTCAACACCGCCTACGGGTTTTTTGCCGCGACGCGCAGCAAGCGCCAGATCACCAAGCTGTTCGGCCAGTACGTGCCGCCCGAACTCGCCGATGAAATGAGCCGGGATCCGGCGCACTACACGATGGAAGGGCAGTCGCGCGAGATGACGGTGCTGTTCTCGGACATTCGCGGTTTTACCAATTTTTCCGAGAAACTGCAGCCGGCGGAGCTCTCCGAAGTACTGAATGCCTACCTGTCGACCATGACGCGCATCGTCCAGCAGCACCAGGGGACGATCGACAAATATATCGGCGACGCCATCATGGCATTCTGGAATGCACCCGTCGACTTGAATGACCACGCCACCCGCGCGGTGCAGACCGCGCTCGACATGCAGGCCGCGTTGGCCCAGTTGAATGTGGAATTTTCTGCGCGCGGCTGGCCGGAGGTGAAGATCGGGGTCGGCGTCAACACCGGCCGCATGAGCGTCGGCAACATGGGCTCCGAGTTCCGCATGGCCTACACCGTGATGGGCGACGCGGTGAATCTCGGCTCGCGACTCGAAGGCATCACCAAGCAGTATGGCGTCGGCATTCTCGCCACCCAGACCACCGTCGACGCCGACCCGGTTCATGCCTTCATGAAAATCGACGACGTGCGCGTCAAGGGCAAGGAAACGCCGGTCGCCATCTACGCGCCGCTCGGGCCCAAAGGCGGCCTCGCGGATTCGCTGCGCCAGGATGCCGCCGAATTCGAGACCGCGTTCGCGGCCTATCAGGGACAGGATTGGGACGGCGCCGAGGCGGCTTTGCGTGACCTCAACACCCGCGCGCCACGCACGCTGTACGATATCTACCTCGAACGCATCGCGCACTTCCGCGCCGTGCCGCCTCCGGCTGACTGGGACGGCGTCTTCGTCTATACAACGAAATAATCATGAAACTCACCGTATTGGGCTGCAGCGGCGGCATCGGCAGCGGACGCCATACCACCAGCCTGCTGGTCGACGACGACGTCCTGGTCGACGCAGGCAGTGGCCTTACCACGCTAGACTTCGAACAACTGCTGGCGATCGACCATGTGTTCATCACCCATGCGCACCTCGACCACGTGCTGGGGTTGCCGCTGCTGCTCGATAGCGTCGGCGACCTGCGCGGCACGCCGCTGACGGTGCATGCGCTGCCCGAGGTGCTGGACGTGCTGTCCACCCATCTGTTCAACTGGCAGCTGTGGCCGGATTTCCGCAAGATTCCGAGCGCGGAGGCGCCGTGGCTGCGCTTTGCACCACTGGATTTCGGCGAGGTGCTCACCCTGAAGGGACGCACCTTTCGCCCGCTGCCGGCCAACCACGTGGTGCCGGCGTGCGGCATCCATCTGGCGACGGCAGCAGGTAGCCTGGTGTTCAGCGGCGATACCACCCACAGCGACGCCTTCGTCGCCGCGCTTAACGCGATTCCCGACCTGCGCCACCTCATCATCGAAACCTCGTTCGAAAACGAATTGGCCGACATCGCCATGGCGTCGAAGCATCACTGGCCGGATTCGCTGGCGGCGGAACTGAACGAGTTGAAAGTCACGCCCGAGGTCTGGATCACCCACCTGAAGCCGGGCAACGAGTCGGCGATCATGAGCGAATTGCGCGCTGCCGCGCCGCGCTGGGGCGTGGAAGCGCTGCTGCAGGGGCAGGTGATCGAACTGTAGACCCGGACGCGTCTGGCTCAGGGCGCGAAGCAGTTGAGTTCCGTTTCAAATTTGGCCGCACTGGTGCGTTCAAAGTCCTCCCGACTAAAAAGCGTGACCGCACCGGCCATTTCGCTCCAGCCATAGCCGCGGCAAGCGTCGCCCAGCTTGTCGCTGTCCTGCGGCACGCGGGCGACGAGGTGGAGGCAGTTCTTGCTGTAGATCAGGTTGTAGGGGATGTTGTTCTCATGCAGCCGGTCCAGCTCGAACCAGGCGTCGGCGGGTTCGCTGAAGCGCCTGCAGGGCAGCGGATAGGGTTCGCTGCCGCCGTTATGGACAAAGCGCGGGTCCTTCACCGGCAAGGGGTTCGTCTGTACGAAGCTCTGGAAATGCAGGTGATTGACCGAGGCACCGGCGCCGGTGCTGTTGTAGCCGAGGCAGAGGCCGGGCATGCCCGAGTGTGCGCACAGGTGCCATGCCCAGCCATGCAGTTCGGGGGTGAGGTACTGTGGCATCTCGCGCTGGGGCTCCGGGACCAGCAGGCCGTGCAGGCGGGCGAAGGGGAACTTGTTGTAGAGCAGGCGCACCGGCTTGCCGGCGAGTGTGCCCTCCCACAACACTTCCTTCGCGAGAAAGGGCTTGTTGAAATGGAAACCGGTGCGGTCGAACGGACGCAGCAGGCTGTCGAATTTCACGCCGCTGATGCGCGGCGGGCGCAAGGCCCGGATGGGGTTGAACATGACGTCCCATGGCCCGGCACGGCGGCTTTCCATGAGGCCGAGGTGCTCGAAGCCAATGGTGTTCAGCTTCAGAAAAACCAGCACGTCATCGTCCGGTTCGGTAACGTTTCTGCCATTCCGGAGTGCGTCGGTGAGGGCCGCTGCGAGCTCGGCATGACGCGCCGACAGGGCATGAGCGAGCTGTGACCACAGCTTCGGATCGTAGGCGGCGTTGGCCAGCACGAGGATGTAGACCCCCAGGCTGCGATCGCTTTCCAGCATGGCGGCGAGCCCGTCGGCGAAGTTGCTTTCCAGCGCGGGGAGCGAGGTCAACGGCGAGGGAGGCGTGGGCATGCGATACGGGCGCGAGGTGGCGAATGCCGTATGGTGCCATCCCGCCGTCGCGGCGGGCATTCAGGTTTTTTAAGTGCGGTCGTGCGGCGCTTATAGCTCGCCGTTGGCGCCGGCGCGCATCACGCTGTCCAGTTTTTCGCGGATTTCCATCGCGCCCTTGCGCAATTCCGGTGTGATGCCAGCCTGCTTGCCGGCCTGCTCGAGCCAGGTCACGTCCCAGTCCAGCGTCAGGACCCAGATGTTCTTGTCGGCGTCCTCCATCACCGCGATGCGGCAGGGCAGGAACACGACGATTTCCGGGATGACTTTAAGCAGGTCGCGTCCGACCGCAATATCGCAGAAGCTGAACACTTCAACGCGGGGTGCCGAATCGTCGTGCAGCGTTGCTCTGAATTCCTGCCATATCAGGTTTTTTCCGACCATCTTGAGGTTCACCTGGTTGGCGCGCACCATCATCGATTCGACCACCTGGTCGAAGGATACGCCGGGCTTGGCCTTGTACTTGACGGCGAAATAGTTCATCGCCTCGCGCGCATCCATCTGCATCAGGTGGGCCATCATCGGCATGGCCATCTGCAGCCAGCGCGCCTTTTCCTCGGGTGTCAGGACGCGATTCATCTGGTAATCGCGATAGGGCGGCGGCGGTGCCTGCTGCATCAGCATGGGGCCATACGGCGTCGGGGTGACGTCGATCCAGCCCTGGGGGGGCGGCGCTTGCGGAGTCGTGGCCCCGGTCTGTGCGGGCGGGGTTGCGGGCGGCTCGGCGGCGAGCGCGGGCTGGCTGCAAAGCCAGGCGAGAAGAAATGGAAGCATGCGCAACATGATGTGTCTCCGCGACAACTGTATTTTCATCCTACGCGCCACAAGCCGTGCGTCAACGTACGATGCCCACCTGGGCGCGAATGCGTTCTTCCAGCGCCGCCAATTCGGCTGCTGCGGTGGCGAAATCGCCGTCCTGTATGCAGGACTCGATGCGCGCAGCCCCCTCCCGTACGGCGCTGGACATCACGCTGGCTGCCGCGCCTTTGAGGGCATGCGCTTCCTTGCGGCAGGCGTCGGCCTGGCCCTCCGCGATCCCGCGCTTCAGCGCGGCCAGGCTGGCGTCGGTGGTGGAGAGAAAGAGTGTTTCAAGATCCTGGACCAGCTGCGGATTGTCCGGATAGCGCGCGTGCAAGGCGGGCAGGTCGAGCAGCGGCGGGGGGGCCTCGGGCGGGACGGTTTCCGGCAGCCATTGCATCAGCATCGCTGCCAGCGCTGCTTCGGTGTAGGGCTTGCTGAGGTAATCGTTCGCGCCCGCTGTCAGACAGGCTTCCCGGAAGCCGGCATTGGCATTGGCGGTGAGCGCGATGATCGGAATGTGGCGGGTGTCGGTCGCCAGCTGGCGAATCAGGCGGGTCGCCTCCAGGCCGTCCATCTCGGGCATCTGCCAGTCCATCAGCACCAGGTCGAAGTCCTCGGCCGCCAGCATGTCCAGGGCCTCGGCGCCGCTGGCCGCCACGGCATACTGCAGGCCCATCTCGCGCAGCTGGTGGGCCAGCACTTTCTGGTTCACCGGATGATCTTCGACCATCAGGATGCGCCCCCGGAGTTGAACGACGGGCTGTGTCGGAAGCTCGGCCAACGGCAGACTGGTGGCAGGCAGCCGGAGAGACAGGGTGAAGCAGCTTCCCTTGCCTGCTTCGCTCTGTACCGTGAGTTCGCCACCCATCAGGCCGACGAGCTGGCTGCTGACCGCAAGTCCCAGGCCGGTTCCGCCGTAGCGCCGGGTGGTCGATGAGTCCGCCTGCGAAAATGCCTGGAACAGGCGCGCCTGTGTCTCGCTGTCCATGCCGATGCCGCTGTCCCGCACGCTGAACTGGCAGCCGATGCCATCGTCGCCCGTTTCGAAGTGCGCGCGCAGCTCGACCTCGCCCTCGTGGGTGAATTTGATGGCGTTGTCGACGAGGTTGAGCAGAATCTGGCGGATGCGGGTGGGGTCGCCCAGCAGCGCGGCAGGTGCCTGCTCGGGCAGCGACAGCGTCAGCGTCAGGTTTTTCTCCAGCGCGCGAGCCTGGAACAGTGCGGCCACACCCTGCACCAAGACGAGTGGCGAAAAGGCGACCTGCTCGATGGAGAGCTTGCCGGCCTCGATCTTGGAGAAGTCGAGGATGTCATTGATGATCGTGAGCAGACTTTCGGCCGAGCTTCTCAGCGTGGACACATATTCGCGCTGGCGGCCGTCGAGCGGAGTTTTCAGCAGCAGCCCGCTCATGCCCAGGATGCCATGCATCGGGGTGCGGATTTCATGGCTGACGTTGGCGACGAATTCGGACTTGGCATGCGCCATTTGCAGGGCAGCTTCGCGCGCCAGTTCCTTGGCCGCTTCGGCAGCGCGCTGTTCAGAGACGTCCCGCATGATCGCCTGGATCACGGGCCTGCCCTCCAGCTCCATCGCGTGGAGTGCGATTTCGGCCGGGAACACCGAGCCGTCCAGGCGTCGTCCCATCCACTCCATCACGGCATGCCCCGTACGGCGTGCCTGCAGGATCGCCTGCCTGGCGTGGTCATGCGCGGTCATGCCGTTCGCCTGGATTGCCGCGCCGAGTTGTGAAATGGGCGTGGCGAGAAAGGCGGCGACGGAGTCCATGCCGAACATTGACAGCGTGGCCGGGTTGCAATCGGTAAAGCCCGTGTCGTCGAGAATGACGACAGCGTCAGAATTGGTTTCGAACAGGGTCTGATATTTCTTCCGTTCCGCTTCCAGCTGGCGCGTCTGTGTCAGCATGCGACGGCTGACCAATACCGCGACCAGCGAGGCGAGCACGGTGGCGAAGATGCCCAGCACCAGCATCAGGTAGCGGGTAGCCTGATAGTCGGCAAAGGTCTTTTTGAGCGCTTCTTCGTTGGCCTTGCGCTGCAGGTTGGTCATGTTGTCGAGCGCTTCGACCAGGCGATTCTGCAGGGGAATGGCCTCTTTCTGCAGCAAGGTCAGCGCGCCGTAATTGTTTTCATCGAGCGCCGCCTCGACCACGCTCAGCATGACGGGCTGGTTGGCGATGGTGATGGCATCGAGTTTGTCCATCAGCTGCTTTTCCTCGGGGGTGCTGAGCAGCGATATCAGCTGGCTGCGATCTCCCGCGTAGCGTCCGCCATATTCCTGGAACTGCAAAAAGAGCGCGTCCTTTTCCCAGGGATCGATCGAGACCACGATGTTGTGCATCAGCATGGCGCGGTCGCGCAGCGAGTCGCGCATGTGTGAGGCCAGTCGCGTCTTGACGTTGTTGACCGACACCACGTTTTCGAGCTCGGCGTTGAGGTAGGCCATCTGGGTGACCCCCAGGCCGATGACCGCCAGCATCAGCAGCAGGGCGGCTGTGAAACCCAGCCCCACGTTGAACAGCAGGCCGCGCAGCGGTGAGGGCATGATGGGCGACATGGCTTTCACTCGCGGCGGAACGCAACGACGTGATCGACCGCGAGCCGGATGCCGATCTTCTCGCCGATGGCGTGGTTGTGATGCGAGGGCACCAGCGACAGGGCACGCTGTCCGCTCGGCAGTCTGAGCGTGTACAGGAATTCGGCGCCGCGGAAGGCCTTGTTCTCGATCTCGGCGAGCATCAGGCTGTCGTCGTCATGGATGATGTCGTCGGGCCGCAGCAGCACGTCGACCTGGCAATTGCGCATGCATTCGTCGCAGCCGCTGGCATCGCACTCGACCGGGACGTGGCCGTTGAGCACACCGAGTTCGATTTCCACCTGATGGTCGTTGATGACCTCGCCGGTGACCAGCGCGCCCTGGCCGACGAAGTCGGCGACAAAGCGGTTGGCCGGTTCGTGGTAGAGCCTGTAGGGCGTGTCCCACTGCTGGATGCGCCCCCGGTGCATGACGCCGACCCAGTCGGCCAGGGAAAAGGCCTCGTGCTGGTCGTGGGTGACGATGAGCGCGGTGGTGGCTTCGCGCTTGAGGATGTCGCGCACCTCGAGCGACAGACGCTCGCGCAATTCGACGTCGAGGTTGGAAAAGGGCTCGTCCATCAGGATCAGGCGCGGGCGCGGGGCCAGCGCGCGAGCCAGCGCCACGCGCTGCTGCTGGCCGCCTGACAACTGGTGGGGGAACTGCCCGGCGTGACCGCCCAGACCGACCAGTTCGAGCATTTCGGCTATGCGGGCTTGCCGCGCCGCGTGGGTCTCGCCGCGCAGGCCGAAGCCGACGTTGTCCGCCACCGTCAGGTGGGGAAACAGTGCGTAGTCCTGGAAAACCATGCCGATGCGGCGTTTTTCGGCGGGCAGCATCCAGCCGGGACGGCTGGCGACGTCGCCGCCGATGCGGATCTCGCCGCTCTGGATCGCCTCGAAGCCGGAGATGCAGCGCAACGCCGTGGTCTTGCCGCAGCCCGACGGGCCGAGCAGGCAGCCGATGGCGCCTTCGGGCAAGGTGAAGGAGAGGTCGGCGATGATCTGTCGTGTGCCGTACGACTGCGAGACCGAATCGAGGATCAGTTCAGCCATGGAGGGTCAGTCAAGCGGGCGCGCGCCGCGCCAGGTCAGGAGAATGACGGGAATGATACCGGCAATGACGATGGCGAGCGCAGGCAGGGCAGCACGTTCCCATTCGCCTTCCGACGTCATTTCGAACACCCGCACCGCCAGCGTGTCCCAGCCGAACGGGCGGGTCATCAGGGTGATCGGCATTTCCTTCATGATGTCGACGAAGGCAAGCGCGGCGGCGGTCAGCAGGCTGGTGCGCAGCATCGGCAGGTGCACCCGGGTCAGGAGGCCCGCCGTGCCGGCGCCTAGACTGCGCGCGGCCTCGTCAACGTTGCGGGTGATGCGGTGCAGGCCGCTGTCGATGGGACCGAAGCCGACCGCGAGAAAGCGCACCAGATAGGCCAGCAGCATGATGAGCAGCGTGCCCTTGAGAATCTCCGTGCCGTCGAAGCCGAACCCGGCGCGGCCGGCGTCGATCAGCCAGTTGTCCAGCGCCGCCACCGGAATGAACAGGCCCACCGCCAGCACGGCGCCGGGAAAGGCATAGCCGAGGGTGGCCAGCCGCTGCGTCCACACCATCGCCGAACCGGGGCGCTGGCGCCCGGCGTAGGCGAGCAGCAGCGCCGCGATCACCACCATCAGCGCGCCGATGCTGGCGAGCAGCACCGAGTGCCAGGCAAACGCCCGGTAGCGGCTGTCGAGGTCGTCGCCGATCACCTCGCGCGTCCACAGCACCAGTTGCGTGACCGGGATGAGAAAAGCCGCCGCCAGCACCGTTCCGGCGTACACGAAAGCCAGTCCGGCGAGCGCGGGCGACAGCCGGATGCGGCGTTGCGCGGCGCTGCGGCCCACGGTGCTGTAGCGCATCTGCGCGCGCGAGCGCTGCTCGAACACCACCGCGACCAGCACGAACAGGATCAGGATCGACGCGAGTTGCGCGGCCGCCGGCAGCGAGAACAGGCTGTACCAGGCCTTGTAGATGGCGGTGGTGAACGTGTCGTAGTTGAAGATCGCCATGGTGCCGAAGTCGGCCAAGGTCTCCATCAGCGCCAGCATCAGCCCGGCCGCGATCCACGGCCGCGCCATCGGCAGCGCCACCCGGAAGAAGCCCTGCGTGCGTGAGAGCCCGAGCGACTGCGCCGCTTCGAGCGCAATCGCGCCCTGTGTCGCGAAGGCGTTGCGGGCGATCAGGTAGACATAGGGGTACAGCGCCAGCGACATCACCAGGATGACGCCGCCGCGCGAGCGGATCTCGGGAAGTTTCACGGGGCCCCACGTCTCGCGTACCGCGGTCTGCAGCGGACCGGTGAAGTCCAGCAGGCCGATCGCGACGAAGGCGGTGACGTAGGCCGGCAGCGCCAGCGGCAGCAGCAGCGCCCAGTCGAACAGGCGGCGGCCGGGAAAGTCGCACGTCGCTGTGAGCCAGGCCAGCGACACGCCCAGCAGGCTGACGCCGATGGCCACGCCGATTACCAGCCACAGCGTGTTGCCGACGAGTTCGGGCAGCACGAACTCGGCAAGGTGGGCGAGGATGTCCCCTTCGACCTGGGCGAATGACGAGAAGGTGACCGCCACCGGCACCAGGACCAGTGCGGCGATTGCGAGGGCGAAGAGCAGCCAGCCGTTCGGGCGACGGGCTCGAGGTAAAACAAAAACGCCCGTTGCGGGCGTTTTTGCAGGGATGGCAACGTGGTCAGACAAGGCGGATGCGTGTTTGGCTGGTTTATCTGTAGCGGGCACGATCCATCAATTTTACGGCCCGCGCCTGCAGGCTGCCAGCTTCCTTCACGTTGATGATGTTCTGCCGGAAGCTGCCCCAGGCCGCCACGGTCTTGTCCGGTGCCACGTTCGGGTTCACCGGGTATTCCAGGTTGACGTCGGCGAAGAGGTTCTGTGCCTTGGCGGACGACAGCCACTCGATCAGCTTCTGCGCGCCGGCCGGGTTCTTCGCGTAGCGCGTGACCCCGGCGCCGGAGACGTTGACGTGCACGCCGGCGGCCTTGTTTGCCAGGGTCTGGTTGGGCCAGAAGATCGCCAGTGGCAGATTGGGCTGCTTCTCCATCAGGCGGCCGAAATAATAGGTGTTGACCAGGGTGACGTCGCACTGGCCGGCCGCCACCGCTTCCATCGCCTTGGTGTCGTCGGGGAAGGGCGACGTGGCCAGGTTGGCGACCCAGCCGCGCACCATGGATTCGGTTTTCTCCTCGCCGTATTCGGTGATCGTCATCGCCACCAGGCTCTGGTTGTAGACTTTCTTCGAGGTGCGCAGGCACAGGCGCCCTTTCCATTTCGGGCCGGCCAAGTCTTCATAGGTCGACAAGTCGGCGGGTTTCACCTTGCGGGTGTTGTAGACGATGGTGCGGGCCCGTACCGACAGGCCGAACCATTCGTTGCCGGGATCGCGCAGATGAGCCGGGACGTTGGCCAGCAGGATTTTCGATTGGATCGGGCGCAGCAGGCCTTCTTCCGATGCCTGCCACAGGTTGCCGGCGTCGACCGTCAGCAGCACGTCGGCGGGGGTGTTCTTGCCCTCGGCCTTCAGGCGTGCCATCAGCGGTCCTTCCTTGTCCGTGATGAACTTGACCTGCACGCCGGTGTCGCGGGTGTAGGTGTCGAACAGGGGCTTGATCAGCTGTTCGTTGCGCGCGGAATACACCACCACGTCCTCGGCCAGGGCGGGCAGGACAGCGACGGTCAGCGTCAGGACGGCTAGCAGGCGGGTTGTTTTCACGGCGTGTTCTCATCAAATCGATGCGTATAATGGTACTACTAATGAGAACGATTATCAACAATCGGTTGCGCAGGACACGAGGAACGGGCGCATCAGCGTTGCTCGAACTGGAACAGCATGCGCAATTCCCCTTCAAATACCGTGTCCACATGAATGCTGCCGGGCTGCTCGACCAATGAGAGACCCGCTTGTTGCGGGGGGCTGACGTCGATCAGGGCC
>JAJXTE010000040.1:15597-18648 GCA_021784115.1 Pseudomonadota bacterium
CCGGGGTTTATTCGAACGACGCAATGGCGGACGGGAGCGGCCCCGGCACGACGACGCGACGCGCCCCGTCGAAGCGCTCGCGCCAGTAGGCGTCGCTGAACCGGGAGACCATGACCGAGCCGGTGCGGCTGCTCGTGGCATGCACGAAGCGGTCGTCACCCAGGTAGATGCCGACGTGGGAGAACGCCCGCTTGAGGGTGTTGAAGAAGACCAGGTCACCGGGCTGGAGTTCAGCCGGATCGAGCGGCTGCGTCGCTTCGCTGATCCCGCGGCTGTCGCGCGGCAGCCTGATCCCCGTAATCTGGCGGAAGACGTGGTCGACGAAGCCGCTGCAATCAAGTCCGGTGGCGGGCGAGGTTCCGCCCAGACGATACGGGCTTCCGACCAGGCTGACGGCATACATGGAAATGTCGTCGGATGGCTCTGCCTGCACGGTCTGCGAGACGAGGGCCACCAGCACGGACAGCAGCAGGACAGGCTTCATCGGATGACAATCTGCTCTATAGTTGAAATGAAACTACGGCCAACTGTGGCGAATCTTGACCTTGAGGACCGCACCATGAGTGACGCAACCCCCCCTGCTTCAAGCGAATCCAGTATCCCCGATAATACCCAGCTCATGCAATTGCACGACGAGGCGGCGGAGGCGGCATCCGCGTCCGACCTGCACGAGCGCGTGCGCGAGTTGACCGCGCGCGTTTTGCACGAACGGCGCATGGCGCTGAATGACATACGGGAACTGGTCGTCGCCATTTCGTCCGGAGTGGGCAGCGGCCTGACGGCGCGCGGCGGCGAGATGAAGGACGGGCTCAAGCAGGCGGTCGCGGGCCTGGACGAGGCGGTCGGCAGCGCGGCGCAGGCGGCGTCCTATACCTTGCGCGAGGCGGCCACCCAGGGACAGGCCTTCAAGGACAGCGAACTGAAAGCCAGCCTGGAGCAGCTCCGCGATCTGGAGGCGCAGATTGTCGACGCCCTGAAGCAGACCGCCAGCCAATCGGGCGGCAGGCTGAAGGAGGAACTCGGCTATCTGAGCGACCACCTGAGAATCAGCGGCACCCGAACGGGCGAGCAGGTGCGCGAGGCGCTCCAGCAGTTGGCGCGGGGCGTGAAGGCGAGCAGCCTGGCGGGGCGGGCGGGACTGAGCGAGTCGGCCGGCGCTGCCACCGAGCGCCTGGCGCATGTGGCAAGCGGTGTGCTGGAGGCCTTGTCCGATTCGCTCAAGCGCCAAAGCGAACGCCTGCGTTCCTGAAAACCCGATAGGCCGGCAGCGAGAAATACGCCCCGCTGCGCCGCGTGCGGGTACAGCGGAGTCGTTGCCGCTTTAGCGGCTTGCGAATCCGGCGTGCTCCTTGCGGGTACACTCTCGGCATTACTGATTCCAAAAAAACCAACGATGCTCTGGGAAACCATTTCGGTCGTGCGCGACTTGCCGCGATTGCATGAAATCGCTTCGGTGATGATCCGGTATGGGTGGGGAGACCTGGTGCGCGTCCTGGGCATCAGCGGCGTCCTGGAACGCGCAGGGCGGGTTCTGCACTGGCACAGCACCAGCGAGATCAGCCAGCTCGAGGCACCGGTGCGCATCCGCCGGGCGCTGGAAGAGCTGGGCCCGACTTTCGTCAAGCTGGGGCAGGTGCTGGCGACGCGCGTCGACATGTTTCCGCCGCACTGGATCGACGAATTCGAGAAGCTGCATAGTCAGGTGCCGGCGGTGCCCTACGAATTGCTGCACCCCGATCTGGTGGCGGCCATCAAGGGCGAGCCTGGCGAGGTGTTTGCCGAATTCGACCCGGTGCCGCTGGCGGCCGCGTCCATCGCGCAGGTGCACCGGGCTACGCTCAAGGACGGCACGCGCGTCGTCGTCAAAATGCGTCGTCCCGGCATCGAGAGCATGATCCAGGCCGATCTGCGCATCATGGATCATGCGGCCAGACTGCTGGAAAGCGAAGTGCCGGACTCACGCCGCTACGACCCGGTTCAGGTCGTTTCGCAGTTCCGCCGCTCGCTGAATCGCGAGCTGGACCTGGTGAAGGAGGCGCGCAACATCGACCAGTTTGCGCGCCACTTCGCCGACGATCCGCTGGTGCAGATTCCCAGGGTCTACTGGGAATTCAGCAACGAGCGCGTCAACGTGCAGGAAGAGATCATCGGGATGGCGGGCGTCGCCCCCGACAAACTGCGCGCCCAGGGGCTCGATCCCAAGCTGCTCGCGGCGCGCGGCGCCGACGCGGTCCTGCGCATGGTGCTGGAACACGGCTACTTCCATGCCGATCCGCATCCCGGGAATGTGCTGTTCCTGCCCGACAACCGCATCGGCATGATCGACTTTGGCATGGTGGGGATGCTGACCAATGCCCGCCGTAACCAGATCGTCGACCTGCTTCACGCCCTCACGCGCAAGGACGAGCAGGCCCTGCTGCAGGTGCTGCTCGACTGGAGCGGCGACACGGTGGGCGATGAGGACCGCCTGGCCTACGACGTGGCCGAACTGATGCAAAGCTATGATGATCTGCAACTCAAGGACGTGAAGATCGGCGGACTGCTGAACGACATCACGGCGGTCATGCGCGACAACAATCTGTTCCTTCCGGCCGATCTGACGCTGTTGTTCAAGACGCTGATCACGCTCGAGGGCCTGGGCCAGCAACTCGATCCCGGATTCCACATGATCGACCATGTGACGCCCTTCGTGGAACGCGTCATCCAGCAGCGATACACGCCGCAGGCCTTGCTCGCGCGCGGTCGCAAGAGCGTGCGCGAGACGCTGGAGGTGCTGGCGGACCTGCCGCGCGACCTGCGCCATCTGTTGCAGGACATGCGGCGGGGGCGGGTCAAGGTCGATCTCGATCTGAAGCGGCTGGACCAGTTCGGCCATCAACTGGACCGGGCCAGCAACCGCCTGACCATGGGCATCCTGACCGCCTCGCTGGTCGTCGGCTCCAGCATCATCATGACGGTGAAGGGGGGGCCTCAGCTGTTCGGGCTGCCGTTTTTCGGCCTGCTGGGCTTCCTGATCGCATTCTTCAACAGCCTGTGGATCATCTTTTCGAT
>JAJXTE010000137.1 GCA_021784115.1 Pseudomonadota bacterium
CCCCACAGGATCATCGAATGCAGCTTGCCGGAATCGAAGGCGAGGCGCAGCGGCTTGCCGGGGCCGAGCAGGTGGGTCTGGCCCACGACGTCGGCGAGAGTGCGCGGACGCAGGCGTTCGGCGAGCGGCGCGTGAGGATCGTCGCGCGCGGGCTCGGGGGTGTCGGTCTGGAAAAGGTCCTGGGAACTCATTTGTCCCAAATTATCCCATTGGGGAGCAGTGAGCGGTGAGCGGGAAGCGGGAAGCGGTCCACTGCTCACTACTCACTGCTCACTACTCACTACTCACTACTCACTGCTCACTGCTCACTGCTCACCGCTCACCCAATTCACTCCCCAATCACATCCGCCCCCTTCGGCGGCGTGAACTTGAAGCGCGATGGCGCGAGGCGAGGATTGCGCACCATGTGCGTCAGCTTGAGCGTGGTGTGCTGGCCGAACTGGTCGAACAGTTCCATCTGCACCAGCATGTCGCCCTTGAAGCCCATGCGGATGCGCTCGAAGGTGGTGTCGCGATTCTTGGGGGTGGCGTCCAGCCATTCCAGGCCGTCGGCTTCGCCGGAGTTTTTCAGGCTGAAGTATTTTTCGATGGCGTTGTCGCCGGCCAGCAGGGCCGCGGGGGTGCCGGCGATGACGTCGCCGAGCGGCTTGACGGTGACCTGGTCGAGGTCGGTGTCATACAGCCAGAGTCGGGTGCCGTCGCCGACGATCACCTGCTCGTAGGGCGCGCTGTAATCCCAGCGGAACTTGCCGGGTCGGGCAAACGCCATTTTGCCGCTGGCCTGCTGGGTGACACGCCCGGCCTTGTCGGCCACGGTCTGGGTGAAGTCGGCCTCGGCGGTCTTGGCGCCGGCGATAAAGGCCTTCAGGCGTTCGACGCCGCCCGCGTGGGCCGTGCCGCCGAGGACAAGCGCGAAAAGCAGGAACAGTAAACGCATAGGGATCTGGGGTCCGGAAATAAAAAGTGCGCCACGAGGGCGCACTAGTGCAGACCTTGCGGTGCTGCGAAAGTTTACTGCTTTTTGGTATTGGCGCCGAAAGACATGTACCACGGGCACCAGCCGATGATGGCGGTGGCCAGCAGGAACATGCCGGTGTATCCGGCGGAAAGCGTCGGGCCGGTGGGGGTCATCGCCCAGTACATGAGTGCAAACGCAATGACGACGCGGGCGATGCGGTCAAACATACCGATATTGCTCATTTTCGTTCTCCTTTGATTATTAGCAAATATCCACCATGGCAACCGGGGCCGTCAGCTCATGACGCGCTGGATCAGCGCATCGCGAGATGACACCCCCTTCCCGATCAGCCGATCTTTCCTTACTTTTTCTCTACCAACGGCACGATCAGCAGTGCCACGACGTTGATAGTCTTGACCAGCGGGTTGACGGCGGGTGCGGCGACGCCCTGGGAAGGAACGCCTACCGTTACCCTCTAACGGCAGCATTTATGGCTTCTGAACGCTTGCCGGCGTGAACGGCCTCGCCCAGCCGGCGTTTTGTGGCTTTCAGGCCACACTGTTGCCGGGGTGATGCGCGCGAACCGCGAAACGGGCGGGAGAAAACGGCGCCGCGCAAACGAAAAGTGCGCCCGGCGGGCGCACTTCGGTTGGTCCTGCAATGCGACGAACGCTTATTTCGTCTTGCAGGTCTTGATGCCGAACGGGAGGTAGGCCGGACAAAAGCCGAAGATGGCGGTGAGAATCAGAACGAAGCCCACGATGCCAGCCGGGACCATCCAGTCGTCGGCCCCGGGCAGGTTCGACATTGCATAGCCGATCAAAGCGATCCCGATCACTGCGCGGATAATGCGATCAATACCACCGACGTTTTTCTTCAACTCTTTCTCCTCTGAATTATAAAAAGCACTTCTGGACGAAGGTCAGGTGCGGCCAAGCGGGCGCAACCACCCAGTTGCTTCGATTAGTTTACCCGCAAATTTCCCACATTCGGACTGCCTGACAGCCGTTTCCAATGCATTTTCCGGCATGTCCGGCGAACGCGGCGCAACAGCCTCACCCGCTACGACTCAAGTCGTATTGCGCAGCCATGGGGGGTGACCTATAAAACGTGTCATTGCGGCCGAGGGGGGACAGCATGGCCAAGCCGGACAAGGTGTTCAAGCAAACCTATGACTGGTTCCGGGCTGCGGTGACTCAGGCCACGCGCACACTTCCGCCAGGGCAGCGCGTCCAGGCTGAACAACGGGTTTGGCAGATGCTTGGGGTGTTGAACCCGGCCGTGCCACCCGCCGATCCCAATATCGAAGATTTCAAGAGCAATGGCGCCGCCGCCGAATCCCGGGCTGTTGCCACCGGCGTCGTGGGCGAATCGCTGGCTGCCCTGGAATATGTCAAGCAGGCGGTGGATGGCCTCAATGGCGGCAATCCGGCGGCCGCACTGGCGGTAAAGACCGCTGCGCTGCGCTAAGGCGCGGGGATAAAGGCAGAGGCGTTGAACCTGGGCTGACTGGTCGCAATGCGGTCATGCACACCCTCCAGCACAGGCGAAAGGAAGATCATGGCCAAGTCACTTTCCATCCTGTGCGTCCACGGTGTCGGTCATGGCGACAGCGACCCCGCCATGCAGCCCGCCTGGAGCACGGCGATCACCGAGGGCTTGCAGGCGTGGAACCCGGATCTCACGGTGACCTGCGATTTTCTGCAATACGATCAGCTGTTCGAACTGGCCCCCTTGGATCCGAAGACGTATGGCGACGCGTTTGCCAGCGTGCTGGCGAGCGGCGTCGCGCACGGCGTGGGCGACCTGTTCACGCGCTCGCGCGGACTGTTCGAGATGCCCGAGCAGGTGCGCTGGACTGCGGGCATGGTGGCGCAATGGATCAGCGACGAAAAATTGCGCACGGCGGCACGCGACGCGGTATTGGCCAGGCTCCAGGCAGGCAGTTACGACGTGGTATGCGGCCACAGCCTGGGCTCGCTGATTTGCTACGACACCTTTCTGCGCAACGCGGCGGCGATACAGGGCAAGACGTTTGTCTCGCTCGGCTCGCAGATCGGCAACCCATGCGTCCGCGATGCGTTCGCCGGGCGCCTGGAAGCGCTGGCCGGGGCCAAGCGGTGGTTTCATCTGTTCAACCCCAACGACCATGTACTGACGGCAGGAATCCGCCTGTCGGCCGACAACTACAGCGAGGTCGGTACTGCGTTCGACATCCCCAACGATGTCCTCAACCACGACGCCAGCCACTATCTCGCCCACCCCAACACCCGCGACACGGTGTGGCAAACGCTGGCAGGCGGCAGGGTCGAGCGCGCGCTGAGCCGCGGCCTGTCGGCGTTTCGCAAGGCCAGTGCCAAGCCCACGCGACGCGCGCTGCTGATCGGCATCAACGACTACCCCGACCCCGCCAACCGGCTGGAAGGCTGCGTCAACGACGTGTTCCTGATGAGTTCGGTGTTGCAGGAGTGCGGCTTTGACGCCGAAGACATCCGCGTGGTGCTGGACCAGCGCGCCACCGCCGCCGGCATCCTCGATCGCCTGCAATGGCTGCTGGACGGCGTACAGGGAGGCGACGAACGCGTATTGTTCTATTCGGGACACGGCGCGCAGATTCCGGCCTACGGCGTCAGCGACGAAGTGGATCACCTCGATGAATGCCTGGTGCCCTACGATTTCGACTGGACGCCGCAACGCGCCATCACCGACAAGCAGTTTCTCGACCTCTACAGCCAGCTTCCCTACGACAGCTACTTCGCCGCCATCTTCGACTGCTGCCACTCCGGCGGCATGTCGCGTGAAGGCAGCCGCCGGGTGCGCGGCATCACCCCGCCGGACGACATCCGTCATCGCGCCCTGAAGTGGAACGCAGCGCTACAGATGTGGGAGGAACGCGCGCTGGACTCGCCCAACCGCTCACTGGAGAAAGACAAAGACGCAGGCACGGCGTATCTGGGTTCCAGTGGCGCGAGCTACCGGTTGGGGCGGGCGGTCGGCTTGCGCTCCCTGCCGCAAAAGGACTATGACCGGCTGCGCAAGGCCTTGGGTCACTATGGCCCCTATCTGCCTGTCATCATGGAAGCCTGCCAGGAAAACCAGCTTTCCTACGAGTACCGCCATGGCGTGCAGTCATTCGGGGCATTTACCTACAGCCTGGCTCAAACCCTGCGTTCCAGCCGTGCAACCCGGAAGAATCCATCCTTCACCGAACTGGTGACGGCGGTGAGCGCACGCCTCAAACAGCTCAAATACGAACAGACGCCGTGCCTGCTCGGTCCGCAGCAAATTGT
>JAJXTE010000041.1 GCA_021784115.1 Pseudomonadota bacterium
CAGCACCGTGTCGCCTTTGCGCCCCGGCTTGCCCGGATCCTGTTGCAGCCGCTTGATGGCGAGGCCGATGGCGTCGCCGATCGCCGTCTGCGTGCCGGCCACGCCGATCATGGCTTCGTTGAGGAACTGGCCCACGGTGTCGAGGTCGGGCGTGAGCGGCGCCTGCAGGTAGGGCCGGGTGCCGAACAGGATGAGGCCGACCTGGTCGCCGTGGCGGCGACGGATGAAATCGCCGGCCACCTGCTGCACCACCTGCAGGCGGGTGGCGCCGCCCGCCATGTCCTGGCTGGCCATCGAGCCGGACACGTCCACCGCGAGCAGCAGGCGCCGCCCGGTGGCGGCGACCGCTTCGGGATCCCCCAGCCATTGCGGGCGGATGGCGGCGAGGACCAGCAGCAGCCAGACCAGGGCGAACAGCCACTTGCGCGGCCGCGGCACGGCGAGCCCGGCCGGCAGCGTGCCGTCAGCCACCGTGGCGGCAAAGGGCAGGAACAGCGCCGCGCCCTGCGGCTGCGCAGGCGGCAGCCAGCGGGCCAGCAGCCAGGGCAGCGGCAGGCACAGCAGCATCCAGGGCCAGGCGACATGGATCATCGGCGCGCCTTCAGGAAGCCGCGGGCGCCCTTGAGCCAGCGAACACGGTCGATCTGGACCGGGCTGCCGTAGGCCGTACGCAGCAGCGCGTGGCCCGCCTCGCCGGCCAGTTCCTTGCCGCCGTGCGCGACGACGAAGGCCAGCCAGTCTGCTCCGCTCAGGCGGGCCGCGGCCTCGCGGCCGTAGGCGGCCACCGCATAGCGGCGCATCAGCTGCTCCAGCTCGCCCGCCAGACGGACGTCGTCGTTCTGCCCGCGCGCCAGCGCCTCAAGTTCACGCAGGGCGGCGCGGCGCAGATGGGCAGCCGGACGGCGATGCCCGTAGATCAGCATCATGGCGACCAGCACGAGCAGCAACGCCAGCCCCCACCAGCCGGGCGCCGGCGGCCACCAACCGGGCGGCGGCGGCGCATGCGGCGGCGCCAGTTGGGCGAGCCAATCGGTCTTCAGGCCGCCCATGCCGTTTCCCTCAGCAGGGGCGGCAGCGTGTCGGACACGGCGTCCGCGGTATCCAGGCGGGTCAGGGGCAGGCCGAGACGGCCGGCCAGGGCATCCAGCCGCAGTTGCCGCGCCGACCACTTCTCCAGCCAGGCGCGCCGGCTGCGCTCGCCATCCAGCCAGCCGAGCCGGCCGGGCAAACCGGCGCGGTAGAGGCCGGGCGGCAGGCCGCTGCGTTCCAGTGGGTCGGTCAGCGACAGCAGGCGGCATTCACTGTGCGCCGTCAGCGCGGCCAGCGCGGCCTCGGTGCGCTCGTCCAGCGCGCTGAAATCGCTCAGCACCAGCACCAGGCTGCCGGGCTGAAGCAGCGGCCGCAACGTGGTCAGGGCGGTGTGCAGGGCATCGGCAGCGGGCACCCCGGGCATCTGCGGCTGGGCCTCGACCAGCGCCTCGAGCACCGGCAACACGCCGGCCTCGCGGCCGCGCGGCGGGAAGATGCGCGGCTGCGCCCGGCCGTCGGCGATCAGCGCGCCGAGACGATCGCCGCCCAGCACCGCCACCCAGGCCAGCAGCGCCGCCGAGCGCAGCAGGAGGGCGGACTTGAGCTGGCGGCGGCTGCCGAAATAGAGGCCGGGGTGCAGGTCCGCGAGCAACCAGACCGGCCGCTCGCGCTCCTCCCGGAACAGCTTGGTGTGCGGCCGGCCGCGGCGGGCGGTGACCCGCCAGTCGATATTGCGGGCGTCGTCGCCGGGGGCGTAGGGCCGCACCTCCTCGAACTCCAGGCCGCGGCCGCGCTGGGCGCTGCGGTGCGCGCCCTGCAGCCGCGCCAGGGCGGGACGATGCGCGTGCAGGCTGAGCCCGCGGGCCGGGCCGCGCAGCGCGACCAGCTCGGCGAGGTCGGGCAGGATCATGGCGCCGGCACCTGCTGCAGCAGTTCGGTCACGCATTGCTGGGCGGTGACGCCGCGCGCCTGGGCCGTATAGTCGAGCAGCAGCCGATGGCGCAGCGCATCGGGGGCGATGGCCTGGACGTCGTCGGGGCTGACGTAGTCGCGCGCATCGAGCCAGGCCAGCGCACGGGCGCCGCGCTCGATGGCGATCGCCGCCCGCGGGCTGGCGCCCCAGCGCAGCCATTCGGCGAGCCCGGCACTGTACTTCTCCGGGCTGCGTGTGGCCTCGACCAGCGCGGCGATGTATTCGGCGACCGAATCGGCCAGCGCGAGATCGAGCACTTCGCGGCGGGCGGCGAGGATCGTTTCCTGGCTCAGGCGGCTGGGCGGCGGCGGCAGTTCGCGCGCCTCCCGCGCCTCGCGGCGAGCCAGTTCCATGATGCGCAGGGTGGTGGCGCGGTCCGGATAGTCGACCGGGGTGTGCAGCATGAAGCGGTCGAGTTGCGCCTCGGGCAGGGGATAGGTGCCTTCGTGCTCGATCGGATTCTGGGTGGCCATCACCAGGAACAGCCGCGGCAGGGGATACGTGGCGGCGCCGACGCTGATCTGCCGTTCGGCCATGGCCTCGAGCAGGGCGGACTGCACCTTGGCGGGGGCACGATTGACCTCGTCCGCCAGGATCAGGTTGTGGAACAGCGGGCCGCGCTGGAAGTGGAAGCCGCCCTCCTCGGGCCGGTAAATGTCGGAGCCGGTAAGGTCGGCCGGCAGCATGTCCGGGGTGAACTGCAGACGCTGGAAGTCGCCTTCCAGACCGTGTGCCAGCGCCTTGATGGCGCGGGTCTTGGCCAGACCCGGCGGACCTTCGACCAGCAGGTGGCCGTCCGCCAGCAGGGCGACCAGCAGGCGTTCGACCAGGCTTTCCTGGCCGAGTATCTGGTCGTTGAGGTAGGCGCGCAAGCCGTTGAACGCGGCAAGCGCGGGCGTGCGGATGGGTTGGGTTTCGGCGTCCACGCGTGTCCTTCCGATCAAGCTCGTTGAATACCTGATAGAGAAACGGCGCGCCCCCGCTAAGTTCCCGAACGTCGAGCCGCCCGCGGTGCTGCCTGCAAAGCCGGCCCGAACTGCCCTATCATGAATGACAAACCGGCAGGACAGGCGCGGGCCCGATCGAAGGACGCAACATGAAAAACAAACTCACTCTGATCATCGCCGCCGCCCTCGCGGTGCTGGCCGGTGTCGGCTGGTTCCGCCACAACGAGGCGCCGTCGTCGAACGAGCTGACCCTGCACGGCAACGTCGACATCCGCCAGGTTGAACTCGCCTTCAACGCCAGCGGCCGCATCGACCGGATCCTGGTGAAGGAGGGCGATCGCGTGAAGGCGGGGCAATTGCTGGCCAGCCTCGACACCGAGCGGCTGCGCCTTTCCCGCCAGCAGGCCGAAGCCCAGGCAGCGGTCCAGCGCGAGGTGGTGGCGCGCTACGTGGCCGGCTCCCGTCCGGAGGAAATCCGTCAGGCGCGCGCCCAGCGCGACGCGGCGCGGGTGACGGTGGCAGACGCCGAGGCCTATTACAGGCGCCAGATGGATCTGGTGGCGCGGAACTTCATCTCCCGGCAGCAGGCGGATAGCGCGCGCTTCACCCTGGACAAGGCCCGCGACCAGTTGAAGGCGGCCGAGCAGTCGCAGCGCCTGGCCGAGCTGGGCCCGCGCAAGGAGGACGTCGCGGCGGCCCGGGCGACCCTGGCTGCCAACGAGGCGGCGGTGGCCGTGATCCAGCGCGATCTCCAGGAGGGCGAGTTGCGGGCGCCCTCGGACGGGATGATCGAGAACCGCATCCTGGAAGCGGGCGACATGGCCTCGCCGCAGAAGCCGGTGTTCACGCTGGCGCTGACCGCTCCGGTCTGGGTGCGCACCTGGCTGGCCGAGCCCCAGCTCGGCCGCGTGCCCATGGGCGCGCGGGCCTGGGTGCATACCGACAGCCACCCCGACGCGCGCTATCGGGCCTGGGTCGGCTACGTGTCGCCGAGTGCCGAGTTCACCCCCAAATCGGTCGAAACGACGGAAATCCGTTCCAGCCTGGTGTACCAGGCCCGGATATTCGTCTGCGAAGGCGAGGGCGAACTGCGCCTGGGCATGCCCGCCACCGTGACCATTCCGCTCGATCAGACGCCGCCGGCCCAAGGGTCGGATCCCTGCCGGGACAGCCAATAAGCGCAGCCCTCATGGACGACGCCCCGATCCTCGAGGCCGTGGGCCTGGCCAAGGCCTTCACCGCCGGCGGCCGGCGGACGCAGGCGCTGGATGGCGTGAGTTTCGCGATCCGGCCCGGCGTGGTGACCGGCCTGATCGGCCCCGACGGGGCGGGCAAGACCACGCTGATGCGCCTGGCGGCCGGGCTGCTGGTGCCCGACGCCGGCAGCATCCGTGCCCTCGGCCTGGATTCCACGCGGGAGTCTCTCGCGGTCCAGGCCGCGCTGGGCTACATGCCGCAGCGCTTTGGCCTGTACGAGGACCTCAGCGTGCAGGAGAACCTCGACCTCTACGCCGACCTGCAGGGGGTGCCCCACGCCGCGCGGGCCGAGCGCTATGGCGAACTGATGCACATGACCGGCCTGGCTGCGTTCACCCGCCGCCTCGCCGGGCGGCTGTCCGGCGGCATGAAGCAGAAACTGGGCCTCGCCTGCACGCTGGTGCGGGCGCCGCGACTGCTCCTGCTGGACGAGCCCACGGTCGGGGTCGACCCGATATCGCGCCGCGAACTGTGGGCCATCCTCGACCGCCTGGTGAAGAACGAAGGCATGAGCGTGCTGTTGTCCACCGCCTATCTGGACGAGGCGGAGCGCTGCCAAGCAGTGATCCTGCTGAACGCGGGCAGGATCCTCGAGCAGGGTGCGCCGGCCACGATCAGCGCGCGCATGGCGGGGCGAACCTGGGCCGTCAGCGTCGCCGGGGAACGCTCGCGCGACCTGCAGGTCGGTCTGGCAGGCCAGCCCGGGGTGGTGGATGCGCTGGCGCAGGGCGATCACGTGCGCCTGGTCACGCAGGCGGTGAGCGACCCGGCGCAACTGGCCCGGCTACCCGGCTTGCAGGAGGCCCGCATCCAGGCGGTGGCACCGCGTTTCGAGGACGGATTCGTCGACCTGCTGCGCACCCACATCGGGGCGGCGGGGTCCCTTCGCGATGGGGATATCCTCGTCGACGGCCTGCCCCGGGACGCAGACGCGGGCGAAGCGCCCGTCATCGAGGTGGATGGCCTGCGCCGCCGCTTCGGCGATTTCTGGGCGGTGGACGGGGTCAGCTTCGAGGTGCGCCGGGGCGAGATTTTCGGCCTGCTGGGCGCCAACGGCGCCGGCAAGTCCACCACCTTCCGCATGCTCTGCGGCCTGCTGCCCGCCAGCGCCGGGACCCTGCGGGTGGCGGGTCTGGATCTGCGCCACGCCGCGTCCACGGCGCGCGGTCGCATCGGCTACATGTCGCAGAAATTTTCCCTCTACGGCAACCTGAGCGTGGGCCAGAATCTTGACTTTTTCGCCAGCGCCTACGGCCTCGCGGCGCACGCGCGCGCGGAACGGCGGGGCTGGGCGCTGACGGAATTCGATCTGGCGGACTATGCCGGGCAGCTTGCCGCGGACCTCTCCCTCGGCCACAAGCAGCGCCTCGCCATGGCCTGCGCGCTGATGCACCAGCCGGAAATCCTGTTCCTGGACGAGCCGACCTCCGGGGTCGATCCGCTGGCCCGGCGCGAGTTCTGGCGCCGCATCAACGGCCTGGCGCGGGCTGGCGTCACCATACTGGTGACCACCCATTTCATGGAGGAAGCGGAATACTGCGACCGCGTGGCCATCATGGCCGCCGGCCGCGTCCTGGCCATCGATGAGCCGGCCGCCCTCAAGGCTGCCGCCCGCTCCCCCGGGTCTCCCGAACCCAGCATGGAGGATGCGTTCATCCGGCTGGCGAAGTCCGCCGAAACACAGGAGGAAGCGGCATGAGCGCGCCGGTGAACGATCACGCGCGCGGCGGCAGCCTGATGCGCCTGCGGGGCCTGGTGCGCAAGGAATTCCTGCAGATCGTGCGGGACCCGAGCAGCATCGCCATCGCCTTCGTCATGCCGATTTTCCTGTTGGTGCTGTTCGGCTACGGCGTCTCGCTCGACGCCGACCATGTACCGGTGGCCCTGGTCGCGGAGGCGCCTTCGGCGGACACGGCGGATTTCCTGGCCAGCCTGGAAGGCAGCCATTACTTCGCGCCGGTACACGCGTTCACCCTGGCCGCGGCGGAGGAGGCGCTGCGGGAAGGCCGCGTGCGCGCCATCGTGCGCCTGCGCGCCAACTTCGCCGAACAGCTGCGGCGGCCCGACGGGGCACCCATCCAGTTGATCGTCAACGGCGTGGACGCCAATACGGCGCGGCTCACCCAGGGCTACGTCGAAGGCGCCTGGGGCAACTGGCTGGCCCGCCATGCCGCGAGCCTGGGGCAGGAGCTTGTCACGCCGGTGCAGCTTGAACAGCGGGTGTGGTTCAACAGCGAGTTGCGAAGCCGCAACTTCCTGGTGCCCGGGCTGGTGGCCATCATCATGACCCTGATCGGCACGCTGCTCACCGCCCTGGTCATGGCGCGGGAATGGGAACGCGGAACCCTGGAGGCGCTGCTGGTCACGCCGGTCAGCATGACCGAAGTGCTGCTGGGCAAGATCATCGCCTACTTCCTGCTGGGCACCGGCGGCATGCTGCTGACCGTGGGCATGGCGGTCGGGCTGTTCGAGGTGCCGCTGCGGGGCTCGTTCTGGCTGCTGTGGGCGTGCGCCTCGCTGTTCCTGCTGGCCGCCCTGGGCATGGGCCTGGCTATCTCCGCCGTGGCGCGCAACCAGTTCGTCGCGGGGCAGGTCGCCATCATCGGCACCTTCCTGCCCGCCTTCCTGCTATCCGGTTTCATCTTCGACATCGACAGCATGCCGGCCGTGGTCCAGGGCATCACCCACGTCATCGTCGCGCGCTATTTCGTGTCCATCGTGCAGACCCTGTTCCTCGCAGGGAACGTGTGGTCGGTGGTGCTGCCCAACGCCGCGGCCCTGCTGCTCATGGCGGCGATCTTCCTCGGCATCACGTGGCGCAAGTCAAGAAAGCGGCTCGAATGACGGGAAACGCCACGCTCATTCGCCTGCTGGCGCTCATCCACAAGGAATTCCTGGCCCTGCTCAAGGACCCCAGGAGCCGGCTGGTGCTGATCGTGCCGCCGGTGATCCAGCTGCTGGTGTTCGGCTATGCCGCCACGTTCGACCTGAAGGACATTCCTTACGCGCTCTACAGCGAGGATCGCGGCGCGGCCGCGCGCGATCTGGTGGCGGCGTTCGACGGTGCGCCCGCCTTCCGCAGGGTGGCCACCCTGCACGCCGAAGGCGAGATCGCCCCGCTGGTGGACCGGCGCGACGTGCTGATGGTGGTCCACATCGGTCCACGTTTCAGCGCCGACCTGCAGTCGCGTGGCAGCGCGCCGGTGCAGGTCATCGTTGACGGGCGCAACTCCAATACGGCCCTGATCGCCCTGAATTACGTGCGCGCCATCGTCGAGCAGTACGACCGGGACTGGATCGCATCGCACGGCCTGCAGGCTCCGCCCGCCCGCCTGGAAACGCGCGCCTGGTTCAATCCCAACCTGGAAAGCCGCTGGTTCTTCATCCCCGGCATTCTCGGCATGCTCACGCTGGTGGTGACCATGCTGGTCACGGCGCTGACGGTGGCACGGGAGCGCGAGCAGGGCACCTTCGACCAGTTGCTGGTCACGCCCTTGCGACCCGGCGAGATCCTGCTGGGCAAGGCCCTGCCGGGATTCCTCATCGGCATGATCCAGGGCACGGTCATCCTGCTCATCGCCACGCTCTGGTTCAAGGTTCCGCTGCTGGGCAGCCTGCCCGCGCTTTACGCCGGGCTGGCGCTGTTCCTGCTGTCGGGGGTGGGGGCCGGGCTGCTGATTTCCTCGCTGGCCGTGACCCAGCAGCAGGGGCTGCTCGGGGCCTTCCTGTTCATGGTGCCGGCGGTGATCCTGTCCGGCTTCGCCACGCCCATCGCCAACATGCCTCCGCTGGTGCAGAACATCACCCTGATCGACCCGCTGCGCTACTTCCTGGTGATTTTGCGCAAGGTGTTTCTGGAAGGGGCCGGCTTCGATGTCCTGACGAGCCAGCTATGGCCCATGGCCGTGATCGGCGGAGTGGCGCTGCTCCTGTCAGGCTGGCTGTTCAGGCACCGCCTGTATTGAGCCCGATGCCGGAGTGCCGGCTGCGGCAACCGCGTTCAGCTTGCCGCCTGATGCATCGCATCGGCGAAGCCCCGCGCATGTCGGCCCAGCAACATGGTGGCGTCGTAGCTGGACATCGCCGCACTGTAGTAGTGCCCCTGGACTTCGTGGCATTGCATCTGCTGCAGCTTCGCGCGCTGGGATTCGGTTTCGACGCCCTCGGCGACGACGTTGAGATTCATGCCGCGGCCCATGGCGATCATGGCGTTGACGATGGACATGTTCTCCTCGCGGTCAAGATCCTGCACGAAGGACTGGTCGATCTTCAGCGTGTGGATGGGAAAGCGCGACAGATACTTGAATGAGCTGTAGCCGGTGCCGAAGTCGTCGATGGCGAGCCGGATCCCGATGGAAGAGAGCCGCCCGAGCTTGATCGCATTCGCCTCGAAATCGCGCATCAACAGGCTCTCGGTGATTTCCAGTTCCAGTTGGTGGCCGTCCAGCGAATACACCTGGATGGCGCGCATGACGCTGTCGACGAAATCCGGACTCTCGAGCTGGCGTGCGGAAATGTTGACCGACAACCGAACCGGCGGCAGCCCGGCGCGGCGCCAGTCGGCCAATTGCGCGCTGGCCTGGCGCAGCACCCAGTCGCCGACCGGGACAATCACGCCCGATTCCTCGGCCACTGCGATGAAATCAGCCGGCGTCAGCAGTCCGCGCTGCGGGTGCCACCAGCGCAAGAGGGCCTCGAATCCGCGCACCTCGCCGGTGGTCGTGTCGACCTGCGGCTGATAGAACAGCACGAACTCGTTGCGCGCCAGCGCGCGCCGCAGGTCGGACTCGATCTGCATCCGCTCCGAATAGGGCGCCTGCATGCCGGATTCCCAGAACAGCAGGCGGCTGCGCCCCTGCGACTTTGCCTGGTACATCGCGATCTCGGCCTGGCGAATGAGGTTGTCGATCATGTCGCCGTCTTCCGGCGCGACGCAGGCACCGATGCTGACCGAGATGTAGATCTCGTGCCCCTTGACGTACACGGGTTTGGACAGCACCTGGATGATCTTGCGGCAGATGTGCTCGACGTCGCTGCGCGACATCAGGGTGGGCAGCAGCACGGCGAACTCGTCGCCGCCCAGGCGCGCCAGCGTGTCGCCTTCGCGCAGACACTGGCGCAGCCGCGCGCCCACGGCCAGCAGCAGTTCATCGCCGATGGTGTGGCCGAGCGAGTCGTTGATCACCTTGAAATGATCGAGATCCAGGCTCAGCACCGCCAGCGGCTGCTGGTTGCGCTTGGCCTGCGCCAGCATGAGTCCGAGGTGGTCGCGGAACAGCGCGCGATTGGGCAGCCCGGTGAGCAGATCGTGATAGGCCTGGTAGTGCACGGTTTCCTCGGCCTGCTTGCGCTCGGTGATGTCCTTCGCCACGCCGTAGCTGCCGATGAAGCGCTGCTCGAACGGGCCGGCTTCCTCGTCATACATGCCGGTGGCGGTGAGTTCGACCGACTTGCAGCGGCAGGTCATCAGGCGCGGGCGCCGCAGGCCGGGATTGCACTTGAGGCGGATTTCGATGTTGCGCGCGCTGCGGTCGCCGGCGCGGCGTTCGTTGAACACGTGCTCGGCGCGCGAAATGTCGTCCTCGTGGATCACCAGGCTGTAATGCTGCCCCAATAGTTCATCACTGCGGTAGCCGAGCAGGCTCTCGACACGGTCGTTGACGAAGGTGAACCGGCCTTCGCCGTCCAGCGTGTAGATGAAATCGGGCGAACTGTTGACCAGGAAGCGGTGCCACTTTTCCGACTGCTGCAGGCGCTGCAGGATGTGGTTGTTTTCCTTTTCCAGCCGCCGCCGCGTCAGCGTGTTGTCGATGCGACGCAGCAGTTCCTCGGGCTCGTAGGGCTTGCGCACGAAGTCGGCGGCGCCGCCGCGCAGCGCACGGATCGCCGCGTCGATCGTGCTGTCCCCGGACACCACGATCACAGGCGTATCGGCGCTGCGGTCCGCGACGAAGCGCAGCACCTCGCTGCCGTTGAGATCCGGCATGCCGAGGTCGAGCAGGACCGCGTCGAACTGCTGCTTGCCGATGGCGATCAGGGCGTCGCACCCGCCGCCAGCCGTCACCACGTCGTAATCGCGTGTGGCCAGCAATCGCACCAGCCCTTCCAGAATCAGGGGCTCGTCGTCCACCACCAGAAGGCGCGGACGGACTGGGAAGGGACTGACCATAGTGACCAGCGGCGAGGGCTCAACGGGATCGTCTGACACGGGTGTTCTCCTTGGGCGCGGGTTACATAGACCCGTAGCGTGTTGTCGTGAGCGGGGCCAGACCGTTTTGCACGGTCGGGAGGCGGATCAGGAAACGGGTTCCCTGCGGTGTGCTGGTGCAGCCGAGATGGCCGTTCAGGCGCTCGACCAGGCTGCGGCTGATGGCCAGGCCGAGGCCGGCATGATCGCCGCCCTTCTCGCTGAGCACCGGCTCGAACAGATTCGACGCCACTGCGGCCGGGAGGCCGGGGCCGGTATCGGCCACTTCGATTTCGACCTGGCGCTGGCCGTCTGCCGTCACCAGCCGCGTAACGAATTTGAGATGGCCGCCGGCGTGCATGGCCTCGACCGCGTTCTTCGCCAGGTTGAACAACACCTGCTTCAGCAGGTCCTTCTGCAACGGCAGCGGCGGCACGTCGGGATTGAGGTCAATCTGCACGTTGACCTTGTTGGGCGCGAACAGGGTACCGAGCGACATCCGCACCAGTTCGGAGACGACGCTGTTGACCGACACGAGTTCGAGCGCGGAAGCCGGCAGGGCGGCTTCGTCGCTCATCGTGATGCCCCGCACGATGCGCGCCACCCGTTCGATTTCGTCGCCGATGATGCCAAGGTCGCGCTGTACCGCCGAATCCGTCCCCAGGCGGTCGGACAGCAGATTGACGTAATTGCGCATGATGGTGAGCGGGTTGGCCACTTCATGGACGGCGCGCCGCACCCGGTCCCGCGGGATGGCGTCGGCCGACGCGAAGGACGCCGCCGCCACGGGGTCGGCGACAGCCGTAGCCGGGCCCGACCTCAATGCCTCGCTGCATTCGGCCACGGCAAACCGCCACAGCGGCGACAGACCGAGGCCGGGCAGCGCATCGCCCACCACCATTACCCCCGTCCGGCCATCGCTCAAGGCCAGCGGCTGACACATGAAGCGCGACACGCCGAGCAGGCGGGCGATCTGTTCGTCGACCAGGGCGGCGTCGGGCTCGCCGCACTCGAATTGCTGCGGCGCACTGCGCGCCAGGGCGCGCGGCAAGGCCGAATGGCCGTCGTCCGGCGGAATCGCCAGCGCCGCCAGGCCGGACGCGGCGGGCAGCAGCGGCGTCATCCGCAAGCTGCCGTCGCCGGTGGGGGCAAACAAGGCGGCACGCTCGACACCGAACAAGGCACGCAAGGCGTCCTGGAGCCGGGAGAACACCTGCTCGGCCGAGCTTGCAAGACGAAAATGGCTGTGCAGCGCCGATTGCGCCGCCTGACCGGCATACAGGCGGACCAGGCGATCGAATCCTGCGCCGGCAGTCGGGTTCACCGCGTCGGCCAGTCCGAGACGCTGCGCCAGTTGGCGCGTCTGAACCTGGCTGTCGGCCAGCAGCTGCGCGGCCTCCCCCGCCCCCATCTGCAGGGCCGCGAGCGCAGCCCGCACGTCCACGCTGTCGACTGCGTCGGCGCGGGTCACGAACTGATAGGCCAGCTGGACAATGCGCACCAACGGATGCGCCGCACGTCCTCGCGCCAGCGGCTCGGCGTGATAGCGAACCGCATCGGCCAGCCAGCCGTCGGTGTCGAGCGCGCCCAGCCAGTCGGCGACGTGCGCCGGGGGCTGGATGTCAGTGTCGAGGTACGCCGCCAGATTGTGGGCGAGGCCCGCCGTCCACGCCGCCTCAGCATCCACGATGCCGGACCGCGTAGCCAAGGCCTGCGCCAGATGCGCCACGCCAATCGACTGCCGCCAGCGGGTCGCGTAGGCCGGCTGTGCCGCCCCCGACGCGACGGGCGCAGCCAGCAGCAGCGCGCGCAGCAGATCCGGTTGTGCGCTGAAATCGGCAGGCAGCAGCTGCAATCGCAGCGCCAATACGGGGTCGCACTGCACGCAGGCAGCGAATTCCGCCTGCGCGGCTTCACCCCGCGGCAGAAGTTCCAGCGCTTCGGCCACCACGCCGGGGGCACACAAACTCGCTGTTAGCTCCGCTTTCTTTAGTAAATTATTTGAAAGTTCTCCCATGTCCTTGCTATATATAATAAATTTTGCTACACCGTCAATCGTGAGCCGAAAATACTTGGGGTACCGCCGTGAACTGTTGTTTTCAAGTTTTGGTCAGCGTATCCGTATTCGCCATACTTGCTATATTCTCGTCACCTTCTTTAGAAGCAGAATGCATATGAAAGCTGTTCTGACCGGATTGATTTTGTTGTGCGTGCATACGGGTGCCGCTGCGCTCGATGGCCATGCCCCCATCGAAGTGAGCAAACCGCTCGCCGCCCCGCAGTCGCTCCCCGAGCTTGGGTCCATGCCCCAACTGAGTTCGCAGTCGGTGCTGGTATTCGATCAGGCGAGCGGGCAACCTCTGCTGGCCAAAAACGCCACCATGCAGACGCCGATCGCCTCGATCACCAAACTGATGACGGCGATGCTGGTGATCAATGCCGGGCAACCGCTCGACGAGCACATCACGATCACCTCCGACGACCGTGACACCATCAAGGGCACCGGCTCGCGCCTGGCGATCGGCGCGCACTACACACGCGAGCAACTGCTGCATCTTGCCCTGATCGCCTCCGACAACCGCGCGGCCCACGCGCTGGCGCGGTCTTATCCGGGCGGCCTGGACCGCTTCATCGCCACCATGAACCGCACGGCCCGCGTCCTGGGCATGCACGACACCGTGTACGTCGAACCCACCGGCCTGTCGAGCAGCAACCGCTCGACCGCGCTCGATCTCGCCAAGCTTGCAGATTACGCCTATCAGAACTATCCCGAAATACGCCAGATCACCGCCACCGGCCAATACACGCTGGGCACCCAGCGCGTGGTGTTGAAGAAAAACCGTCACCGGCAGGCGAAGGTGTTCTACCGCGCCGTTGCCTTCAACAACACCAACCGTCTGACGCGCATGGACGGCTGGCACATCGGCCTGTCGAAGACCGGCTTCATCAACGAAGCCGGACACTGTCTGGTGATGCAGGCGGAGGTGGCGGATCGCGATGTCATCATCGTGCTGCTCGACGCCCTGGGCAACAACAGCCGCGCCAACGACGCCGCGCGCATCAAGGCATGGCTGGAAGAATCCAGCCAGCCGCGCGGCACCGAAACCCGCTACACCGCCGCTTCGCGCACCTGACCTTTCCGACCCGGCAGAACGGGCTTTCACGGGTTTGAGCCCGTGAAAGCCCGTTTCTTTTTGGCGGTCGCATTTGGGCCGTCCGAACCGGACGGCGGCGTTATGATGGGCGCCCCTCTGTCCAATCCCGCACCATGTCTGCCGATCTCGCCCAGCAACTGCTGCTTAAAACGCTGCTGCCCTTGTCGCTGCTGATCGCGGCGGGCGGCATCTGGCCGCGCTGGCAAAGCGGGATTTCCATCGTCGGCCTGCGCGGCGAGATCAACCGGCTGGTGCTGAATTTCTTTGCCCCCATGCTGTTCTTCGCGGCGGGCGCCGCCGCCACCGTCGACTTCAATCTTTTGCAGGTACCGCTGATCCTCGGCGCCGCCACCCTCTTCGGCCTTGGGCTTGCCGCGCTGGCGCTGTTCGCCACCCCGCTCGGGCACGGCCTGTCGCGTCCGCAGTGCGGCGCGATCATGCTGGCGTCCGGCTTCGGCAACGTGCTGTTCTTCGGCTATCCCTTCCTCACCACGGTGTTCGGCGAACCCGGCGCGCGTTATCCCTTCTTCGCCGACATGCTCGCCACCACGCCGCTGATATGGTCGCTCGGCGTGTGGATTGCCTTCCGCTGCGGCAAGCACACCGAGCACGCCTCATTCCTGCGAATGTGGCTGAAACTGCCACCGGTATGGGGGTTTGCCGCCGGGCTGGCGGTGAATCTCTCCGGCCTGCCGCTGGCGCCGCTGATCGAGGCCGCGCGCTGGGCCGGCAGCCCGACCATTCCGCTGATGCTGTTCGTGCTCGGTCTGACCATTCCCTGGCACGACCTGCGGCCGCACAAGGCCGTCTTTGTCGCCATGGCCATCAAGCTGGCGCTAATGCCGCTGCTGGCCTTGGGCATTGCGCTGGCGTGGCCGGGCACGCTCACCGAGCCAGGTGAAGCGGGCGTGCTCGAAGCCGCCATGCCGACCATGGTGATGGTCATCGCGCTGGCCGACCGGTTTGGTTTGGACACCCGACTGGCGGGCCTGATCATGGGCTGGTCAACGCTGGCGGGATTGGTTACGCTGCCATTCTGGCTTGTCGTGGTGAAAGGGTTCGCATCATGAAAATCGGATTCATCGGCAGCGGCATCATGGGCCGCCCCATGGCGGAGAACCTGCTGCGCGCCGGGCACCAGCTGTTCGTCTACGGTCGCCGCTTCGACCGCCTCGAACCCATGCTGGTCGCCGGCGCGCTGGGCAAGGGCACGCCGGCCGAAGTCGCCGCCGAAGCCGACATCACGTTCACCGTCGTCTCCGACACCACCGACGTCGAACAGATCATCCTCGGCGACCGCGGCCTGGTGCACGGCGCCAAGCCCGGCCATACCGTCGTCGACATGAGCACCGTGTCGCCCGCCGCCACCCGCCGCATCGCCGCCGCGCTGGCCGAACGCGGCGTGCACATGCTCGACGCCCCATTGTCGGGCGGCGAAGTCGCCGCGCGCGAAGGCACGCTCTCCATCATGGTCGGCGGCGAAGCGCCCATCTTCGAAAAGGTGCGCCCGCTGTTCGAGATTCTCGGCAAGAATATCGTCCACGTCGGCGGCCATGGCGCCGGGCAGGTCGTCAAGTGCTGCAACCAGATCGTCGTCGGCCTCACCTTCGAGGGTGTTGCCGAGGCGATTTTACTGGCGCGCCGCAACGGCGTCGACCCGGTCAAGATGCGCGACGCGCTGATGGGCGGCTACGCCGGCAGCCGCATCCTCGAAGTCCACGGCCAGCGCATGCTCGACTCGAACTACAAGGCCGGCTTCAAGGTCAAGCTGCACCACAAGGACATGGCCATCGTCATGGACAACGCGCAGGAAACCGCCACGCCCCTGCCCGGCGCCGCACTGATCGCCCAGCAGATGAACGCGCTGATGGGCGCGGGTGACAGCGAGCTCGATTCGTCGGCGCTCATGCGCGCGCTGGAGCGGCTGGTTGGCGAAAACAACAAGTGAGCGCGAAGGAGCGCATCGTCTTTCTCGATCGCGCCGCGTTCACCGCGGATGACCTGCCGATCCCGGCCTTCGATCACAACTGGAGCGAATATCCGGCGACTGAAGCGGCCGACCTCGTGCCGCGGCTGTTCTGGGCCACCACCGCGATCACCCATGCGTGTTCCCTCGATGCCGAGGCGATCGGACAGTTGCACAAGCTGAAGCGCATCGTCGTCACGGGTTCCGCTGTCGTCGATACTGACGCGTGCGTGGTGCGGGGGATCGCTGTGCGGCAGTTGCCTGCGAGCGATGCGACGGGGCTGGTCAACCTGCTCGAAGCGCTGGTTGCTGAGGCCGAGCACTAGCGCTTCGTTTTGGCTGGACGATTCAGCATATGAAAGTGATCTACAAGATCACCTATCCGAACAACAAGATCTATGTCGGCAAAGACCTGACCGACAGCATCAACTACTTTGGAAGCGCGAGTGATGCGCTCATTGCCAAGGACTTCACTCGCGAGCAACGCCGCGCCTTCACCATAAGACGAGAAATTCTTTGGGCGTCTGAAACCGCGTCCGACTCCGCGGTCAATCGTAAAGAAGTCGAGTACATCATCCTGCTGCAGGCAAACAATCCCGCTATCGGCTATAACCAGTGGCCTAAGTACAGCGGCAATCCGCAGAATGAAGCTTAAGTGAAACTCACCGACCCGACATTGTTCAAGCAACAAACGCTGATCGCCGGCGAATGGCATGACGCCACCGACGGCGCACGCTTCGCCGTTAACAACCCAGCCAATGCAGAAACCGTCGGCCAAGCGCCGCGCTGCACTGCCGCCGACGTCGAACGTGCGATCGAGGCGGCGCACGCTGCCTTTGCCGGTTGGCGCGCAACCCCCGCAAAAACCCGCGCGCAGGTGCTGCGCCGCTGGTTCGACCTGATCCTTGCCCACCGCGACGATCTCGGAGCAATCATGGTGAGCGAGCAGGGCAAGCCGCTCGCCGAGGCGTGCGGCGAGATCGACTACGCGGCAAGCTTCATCGAGTGGTTCGCCGAGGAGGCGCGCCGCGTCTACGGCGACGTGGTGCCGTCGCCGTGGGCGGACCGGCGCATGTTCACGCTGAAGCAGCCGGTCGGCGTGGCGGCGCTGATCACCCCGTGGAATTTTCCCGCCGCGATGCTCACGCGCAAGGCCGGCGCGGCGCTCGCCGCGGGCTGTACGGTAGTGGCGAAGCCGTCTTCGCGGACGCCGTTCACTGCGCTGGCACTGGCCGAGTTGGCGCGGCGCGCGGGACTGCCGGCGGGGGTGCTGAACGTGGTCACCGGCGACGCGGCGACCCTCGGCGGCGTGCTGACCTCGCATCCGCTGGTCAGAAAAGTCTCGTTCACCGGCTCGACTTCTGTGGGCAAACACCTGTTGCACCAATGCGCCGCCTCGCTCAAGCACGTCTCGCTCGAACTCGGCGGCAATGCACCCTTCATCGTGTTCGACGACGCAGACCTCGACGCAGCGGTGGCGGGCGCGCTCGCCAGCAAGTACCGCAACAGTGGCCAGACCTGCGTGTGCGCGAACCGGGTGTTCGTGCACGAGAAGGTCTATGACGCTTTCGCGGAAAAATTCAGCGCGGCCGTGGCCAGGCTGAAGGTCGGCGACGGCTTCGAGGCCGGCGTCGAAATCGGCCCGCTGATCAGCGACGCGGCGCGCTCCAGGGTCGAGCGCTACGTCGCGGATGCGCTTTCCCACGGCGCGGTGCTGCTCACCGGCGGCGAACGCCATGCGCGCGGTGGACAGTTTTTTCAGCCCACCGTGCTGTCCGAAGCTCATCCCGACATGCATGTCTGTCGCAACGAGATCTTCGGCCCGATCGCCTCACTAATCCGCTTTCACGATGAGGCCGACGTCATCCGCATGGCGAACGACACCGAATTCGGGCTGGCCGCCTATGCCTATACTCGCGACCTCGGCCGCGCCTGGCGGCTGGGCGAGCAACTCGAGTACGGCATGGTCGGAATCAACAGCGGCCTCATCTCCACCGCCGAGGCGGCGTTCGGCGGGGTCAAGCAGTCGGGGCTGGGGCGCGAGGGTGGGCGATACGGCATCGACGAATACCTGGAGACCAAATACGTGAACCTGGGCGGGCTGGGATAAGTCTCGACGCCTGCTAGGCTGACAGCATGGAGCCAGCGCGTGTTTCCACTCCACGCAACATCATCGTCATCGGCGCCGCCAGCGGCGCCGGCGCGCCCGACCCGGCCACTGCCGACGGGCCGGACGCGCTGCGCCATTACCGGGTGTTTCACGACACGCCGCTGCAGCATGTGGAGTGGGACACGATCCTGCGCGTGTCCCGCGCAGAACAGGATACGCCGCTGCATGCGGTGGCTGCGCTCGGCGCGCGACTGGCTGCCGAAGTGGAGGCGGTGCTGTCGGCAGGCAACTTTCCGCTGGTGGTCGGCGGCGACCATTCCTGCGCGATCGGAACCTGGAGCGGCGTGCATCGCGCGCTCGCCGACCGTGGCCCGATCGGCCTGATCTGGGTCGACGCCCACATGGACAGCCACACCTTCGCCACCACGCCGAGCGGGCAGATCCACGGCATGCCGCTCGCTGCCCTGCTCGGCCACGGCGAGGCGGCGCTCACCGCGATCGACGGGCCGGGGGCCAAGCTGCATCCCGAGCAGGTGTGCCTCATCGGCGTGCGCAGTTACGAGGCAGGCGAGGCCGCACTGCTGCACCAACTGGGCGTGCGGGTGTTCGAGATGGACGAAGTGCGCCGACGCGGCCTGGCCGACGTATTCGACGAGGCGCTCGCCATCGTGCGGCAGGGCACCGCCGGTTTCGGCGTGAGCGTGGATCTGGATGCGCTCGACCCCGCGGAGGAACCGGGCGTCGGCACGCCGGTGCCCGGCGGCCTGCGCCGCGCCGAGCTTGCCGCCGCGCTCTCTCGTCTGCGTGGCGACCCGGGCTTCGTCGCGATGGAGATCGTCGAGTACAACCCGCGCCGCGACAGCGGGCATGCCACGGCCGACGCCGCCGGCGCGCTGGTCGGCGCCATCATGCCGCGTTAGATTGCCCGCCGATTGCATCGCACATCGCCCCAACGGACGATGGCTAGGGACGGGGACGCGTTATTCCG
>JAJXTE010000138.1 GCA_021784115.1 Pseudomonadota bacterium
ACCACCGGGCTCTCCGCGAAACGGGCTTTCACCTGGGTCGTGATGGTCGAATCGTCGACATACTGGCCCACGGTGGATTGATCGCGGGTCACGGCACAGCCGCCCACGCCCAGCACGCTGGCCGCCAGCATGGCAGCTGCGATCCATTTGGATTTAGAGGGTTTCATTTGCAGTCTCCTTTCAAGTCAGGGGATGGTGGGGCACGACACGGCGGCGCCGAAACTTCCATCCGACGACGTTCGGCAGTGCACTGGCCGAAGCCAAAACAGCCATGCAGCAACTCTAGGCCGGGCCAACGGGCGGGGGTATAAGAAGGGATCGCGTCCGGATGTAGGACTTGAAGAAGGCGACGGTGCGCGTCGCCGCGCACGCACACCGCGGCGCGCAGGCAGGCGCCGCGTGGCCTGAAAACCGGGGCAAGCGGTCAGTCGCCCATGAATTCGCCGACGGGCCTGAACTCCTCGACGCGATCGCAAACCGACTTGATGGCCATCATGATCGGCATGCCGAGCAGGAGGCCCCACGCGCCCCACAACCATCCCCAGAACAACACGCCGGCGAAGACAATCACCGCGTTCATGCGGCTCGCCCGGCCGGTCAGCCAGGGCGTCAGCAGATTTCCTTCCAGGGTATGGATGAGGAGCGAAATCCCGGCGACCGTCAGGGCCATGGCGATCGTCCCGAATTGAAGAAAGCCCACCAGCGCCGTGCCCCCGATGATGATGATCGCGCCCAGGTAGGGAACGAGGTTGAGGACGCCGGCCGCAATGCCCCAGACCGCGGCGTGCTCCAGTCCGATCCAGAGAAAGGCAAGCCAGCTTGTGATCCCGACCAGAACACTGGTGAGGACCTGAACCAGCAGATAACGCTGAATCTGGACATTGATTTCGTTCAGCATCTGTACGGTGATCTTCTTCTTGCTGAGGGTCGGGCCGGAGAGCTTGACCAGCTTGCGCCGGAACGTGTCGCCCGAAACCATCAGGAAGTACGCCAGGAACAACACCATCACGGCCAGGCTGATGAAGGACAGCGCCCCGCGCGTGCCATTCCACAGATAGTCCCGCATGTTGAATTTGGGCGACTCGATCTGGACCCGGGTCACCCCACGCGGCGCCGGCGGCGATGCCGCAGCCGTCTCGTTTGCCGCATGCTCGAGCTGGTCGGCGGCCTTCTGCACGTTTTCAATTGCCCCTCTGGACATCCCCCATTCCCTGCGCACGGTATGGCGAAACTTTTGGGCTGCCTCGGGCAGGGTTTCGATCATGCTCGAAGCGTCGTCCTCGAGCGAATAGGCCAGAGAGCCGATCCCGCCCACGATCATCAGCAAAAGCAGCGCTGCCCCTATCGCACGCGGCATGTGCCATTTGTGCAACTGATTGACGAGCGGGGAAAGCGCGTAGCTGATGATCACCCCCAGGATCAGGGGAATGAAGACGGTCTGGGCCCAGTCGAGAATGAACACAACCGCGAACACGGTCAGCAGGATCAGCGGCACGCTGTGGACCTCGGTGGGGATCCGGGGCTCGGGAACGTCGGGGACGCCGGCCTCGTCCCCACCGCGGGCGCCACCGGCTGCCGTTTCGTTGGTCTTGTCCATCATCCCTCCCTTACCGAGTGGTTGCCGAATTTTGTTATTTGTCATGCAGGATTCCATTGCCGACGCGAGCGCCCCGTGCCTCCATTTGGCAGTTGTCCGCAGCCGGGGTGATCATCTTACCGACAGGCGATCGGGTAGTCCTGCCTCCTCGATCAACCGCCTGCACCCGCTCTCGCCACCGGAGCCGGCGTCGATCAGCGGAATGAGCGCCAGCGCGGGATTGACGGCACCCAGCGCCAACGAGCCCAGGCCCCGCAAGGCCAGCCTGCCCTTGTCCAGGTTCACCTGCGGGTGGGCGAAGCTGCCTCGCACATGGATGGGCGTACGCAATGCCACCAGACTGAGCTTTCTGGTTTTCGGCCGCAGGGTGAGGTCGAGTGCTTCATGCCTGAGGTCGAACCGGCCTGCTCCGTCGATCCGCGTGACATCGGTATCGAGCACCAGCATGTCGGGCCGCATCACGCCCTGTGCCACGCCGAAATCCGCGATCCCGCAGCGGATCCTGACAGGCTCGTCGCCGGCGAGTTTCAATTGCAGCATTTCCAGCACATGCAGGCTGACGGTTTCCATCATCAGTTTGCTGATCTCGCCGCCGTCGATCAGCATCGACACCCGGCCGTCCGCACTGCCCAGCATCGCCGCCACGGTATCGCCCCGCCCTTTCAGCTCGATAACGCCATTGAGTTCGCCGAGGCTCGTCTTGCTGCGGTCAAGCGTGGGAAACAGCTGGGCAAGCGCGAGCTTGCGTGCCTTGAGGGAAGCCGCCGCCCGAATTGGCGGCTGCCGTCCGTCGAGCCTGACCGAACCTGCCAGCGTCCCGCCCGCCACGTCAAACCGCAGGGGATCCAGCCTCAGGTCGCCGTCACGCAGTTGCAGATGCGTGGACAGCCTGCTGAGAGGGAGCGCTTCCGGGCGAACAATCGACTCGGCCTTGAGGGTGACGTTCGCGTCCATGCGCGTCCACCGCCCGGTCCGGAAAGCCGTGTCGGGCAGGACGCGTCCGGGTGCGGGCCGCGCGGACGGCGCAGCCGCACGCTGGCCTTGCCGAGTACCGACGAGCGGGCCCAGGTCGGCGAAATTGAGGCTCTTCGAATTGAACTCGGCAACGAGGTAGGGACGCGCAGTCCCCGTATCGACGCGCAGCGTACCGGCGATATCGCTCTTGCCCACCCGGCCGGTAAATCTCTCATACCGCCACTGGTGGGCGCTGTGAAGCAGACGTCCCCGGGTGGCATACGGCGGCGTATCCGGCAGGACCACACCCAGGAGCGGGTAGAGTTGCGCCAGGCTGCCGCCGCGCAGCGCGATCTGGAGGTCGACGGCGGACAGCTTCAGCAGATTGGTGATCCGGCCGTCTGCACGCACGCGGGTCGGCCCGATCTGCCCGGCCGCGTTCAGGTGGTAGGGGGTACTCGAGTCGCGCAGCGCCAGCACGCTGTCTCCGGTCCCCTGGGCGACGAGGGCTTGCCCCCGGTAGCGCCCCTGCACGCTGAACGTCAACGTGCCCGCCGTCTTGTCCGGCCTGCCCTGCAACGTCGCCACCCGGGCGTTCAGCCGGGTGCCGCGCGCGGGATCGTCGTACGCGACGCGGCCATCGCTGACCGCGAGATGCCGGACGACGACACGTGCCTTGTCATCGCGCTGATTGCGATCGAGCAGCCAGTTTTTCCTGCCGTCGAGGCTCGTCTCGAAGGCAAGCTCGGCATGGTCGAGACGCGCATCGTCAATGACGATCTCGCGTCGGAACAGCGGCAGGAGGGCGACGTCAAGCGCCACCTCCTCGACGTCGATCATGGTGTTTCGCGTGGCCCACGGCGGGTTGGCAAACGTCACGTGGGACGCCCGGATATGCGCGTGCCGCCATCCGAATGCAAGGTCGAGATCGCCCCCGATATTCAGGGCGCGGCCGGTCTTGACGCTGACCGCGTGGGCAATCGGCCCGCGCAGCCAGTTCCAGTTGGGCACGCTTGCAGCCGCCAGGAACAGGGCGGCGACGACGACCAGTATCGCAAGCAGCCATATCGGCGCACGCTGCACCATCGGGATGACGGAATCGGCTCATGAAGCGGCGCGCCGGAAGCGGGGCGCATCCCCTTCAGAATGCCGTTCCGAAGCCCTCGTCTTTTTCCAGCCTCAAGGCAGGCAGACCGGCGAGTTCATGAATGGGCATGAGCACGCCACGCGTATCGGGCACGGCGTCGAACAACATGTACAGATACTTGCTGCCGCCCTTGAACTCATAGGCTTCCTCGAGAAAGCGCATGTGCTCGTGTGCGGCGAGGCAGTCGCGCGTCTTGCAGTCCTGTCTGTAATGCTCGATCAGCGAATGGATCACGTTCATGTGCTCATCGGTCAGATTGAAATTCCGGGCGGCCGCATTTTTTCTCACCGTCTGTTCGATCTCAGCCTTGGTCAGGTATCTGACCGCGTCGTAAATCGGAATTTCTCCGTCTTGCGTAATGCTTTCTGCATTGTTCATCGTGGTTCCTTGTGGCGTGAAAGGAAAGGGGTTTCAAGCAAGATTGGCCACTGCAAAATTCCAGTCGAGGAGCTTGTCGATCACCCCGGCCACATAGTCCTTGCGCCGGTTCTGGTAATCGAGGTAATACGCGTGCTCCCAGACGTCGACGGCCAGCAG
>JAJXTE010000139.1 GCA_021784115.1 Pseudomonadota bacterium
AGCCCTTCCATCTTGGCGACGAGGTGACCTATGTCACGGCCAGCATCGGCATCACCCTGTTTCCGAGCGACGCCGGCGATATCGACACCCTGATGAAGCACGCCGACCAGGCCATGTATGCCGCCAAGAAGCATGGGCGTAATCGCTTTTTCTATTTCACCGCGTCACTGCAGGAAGCCGCACAGACCCGCCTGAAACTGTACCGGGACCTGCGCGAAGCGGTGACCGACAGCCAGCTGATCGCACTTTTCCAGCCGATCGTCGAGCTGTCCAGCGGCCGCATTCACAAGGCCGAGGCGCTGCTGCGCTGGCAGCATCCCGTGCGCGGCCTGGTCAATCCGATGGCCTTCATTCCGCTGGCTGAAGAAACCGGGCTCATCAACGAGATCGGCGATTGGGTATTCAGGGAGTCGGTACAGCGCGCGAAGGACTGTTGCCGTGCATTTGGCGCGGATTTCCAGATCAGCGTCAACATGTCGCCGGTGCAGTTCCGGGCGGGCGGGCGCAGCCACACCGCGGCATGGCTGCAACATCTGCAGGACATCGGGCTGTCGGGCGCGAACATCATCATCGAGATCACCGAAAGCCTGCTGCTCCACGCGCAGGCCGACATCACCGAGCAGCTGTTCGCATTCCGCGACGCCGGCATCCAGATCGCCATCGACGATTTCGGGACCGGCTATTCCACGCTGTCCTATCTCAAGCAGTTTCCCATCGACTATCTGAAAATCGACCGCACATTCGTGCACGACATCGAAACGGATGCCAACGACATGGCGCTGTCCAAAGCTATCATCGTGATGGCCCACGAGTTGGGACTGAAAGTGATCGCGGAAGGCGTGGAAACCGAAGGACAGCGCGGCGTGCTGTCGGCCGCGGGTTGCGACTATGCGCAGGGCGTTCTGATTGCCCACCCCCTGCCGACTGAGGAATTCATGGTTACGCTGCGGGACGGCCTGCTGCGCCCGGGCCGATTCGGACAGCCGGGTTGATGTCGCGTATGCGCTTTCCTTGAAGACCGGCAAGCCCGACTGGGAAATCAATTTCTGTTATCTCGACCACCCCGGTAAAATCCGGGGATGATCGTCTATCTCCACGGCTTCAATTCCTCCCCCGCGTCCGGCAAGGCCAAACTGCTCGGCGAGCACATGGCCCGCATCGGCCGTGTCGCGGAGTACTTCTGCCCGGCGTTGCCCAACGGCCCGCGCGAGGCCATTGCGCACGTTGAAGCCGAATTGACCCGACACCGCCCCAACTCGGTCACCCTGATCGGCAGCTCGCTGGGCGGCTTCTACGCCACCCATCTGGCGGAAATGCACGGTTGGAAAGCGGTGCTGGTGAATCCGGCGGTGCACGCCCATACGTTGATGCGCGACGCGATCGGCCCGCAGACCAACTGGCACACCGGCGAGAAGTGGGAACTTACCGAGGCGCATGTGGCCGAACTCGCGGCGCTCGACGTCGCCGCCATCACCCGACCTGAGCGCTACCTGCTACTGGCGCAGACCGGCGACGAAGTGCTCGATTACCGCGATGCGGTGACCTTCTACGCCGGCGCCAAGCAAATCATCGAAGCGGGCGGCGATCACGGCTTTGCCGGGTTCGAACGCCACTTCCAAACCATCCTGGATTTCTGATTTTTCATGCACCTGATTTTTGAAGAGGACGGCCACTTCAAGGCCGGTTCCATCCTGTCCGAAACCGAAGCGACGGCGCAGGTGGAAGCCGCATCGGGCAAGCGCAGCAAGATCAAGACGGCCAACATCCTGCTGCGCTTCGCCGCGCCCACGCCCGCCGAAGTGATGTCCGAGGCGGACAAGCTGGCGGCGGATCTCGACGCCGACTTCCTGTGGGAGGCGGCCGGGTCGGAAGAATTCGGCTTCGAGCAACTGGCGCTGGAGTATTACGGCCACGCGCCGCGGCCGGCAGAATCGGCGGCGCTGCTGCTGAAGCTCCACGCCTCGCCAATCTACTTCCACAAGAAGGGCAAGGGCCGCTACCGCCCGGCCCCCGCCGAGACGCTGGCGGCGGCCAAGGCCGGGCTGGAGAAGAAGCGGCTGGCGGCGGAAAGGCAAGCGCATCTGGCCGCCGAGCTCGCGGCCTTCCGCCTGCCGCCCGAGTACACCTCGCTGATCCCGCGCATCCTCATCGCGCCGGACAAGAACACGCTGGAATACAAGGCGCTGGAAGACGCTGCGGCGGCCACCGGCCTGTCCCAACTGCGGCTGATCGAACGCTGCGGCGCGATCCCGTCGACGCTCGACTTTCATCTGGCGACCTTCCTGCTGGAATACTTTCCGCGCGGCACCGGGTTTTCCGAGGTGACCGAACCGATCGATCCACCCGAATTACCCAGGAGTTCGGTGCGCGCGTTCTCGATGGACGACGAGGCGACCACCGAAATCGACGATGCGCTGTCGGTCGCGTGGCGCGACGACGGCAGCATCCGCGTCGGCATCCACATTGCCGCGCCCGCGCTCGGCATCGCCTCCGGCTCGGAGCTGGACAAGGTGGCGCGCGAGCGGCTCTCGACGGTGTATTACCCGGGCAACAAGATCACGATGCTGCCGGAGGCGCTGATCCACCATTACACGCTGGGCGAAACCCACGACTGTCCGGCGCTGTCGCTGTACGTCGACGTGGCGGCCGACTTGCGCGTGCTGGGCACGGAAACCAGGCTCGAGATGGTGCACATCGCCGACAACCTGCGCCACGAGTCGCTGGAAGTCCAGTTCAACGACGACACGCTGCGCAACCCGGACGTTCCGGATTACCCCTACCGCCGCGAGCTGGAATGGCTGCATGACTTCGCCGCCGTGCTGGAAGCCGGGCGCGGCAAGGCCGACACGATCGAGCGCATCGACTACAGTTTCAAGCTCGACGGCGAGCGCATCGCCATCGTGCCGCGCAAGCGCGGCAGCCCGATCGACAAGGTGGTGTCGGAGCTGATGATCTTCGCGAACGCGCACTGGGGCGGCTGGCTGGCGGAAAAGCGCGTGCCCGGCATCTATCGCGCGCAGGCCAACGGCAAGACGCGCATGACGACCTCGCCCGACCCGCACGTCGGCCTCGGCGTCGACCAGTATGCGTGGTCGTCGTCGCCCTTGCGGCGCTACGTCGACCTGGTCAACCAGCGCCAGCTGATCAGCCTGGTGCAGGGCAGCGACCCGGTGTATCCGCCGCGCAGCGAAGCGCTGTTCTCGATCGTGCGCGACTTCGAGGTCGCCTACGATGCCTACAACGAATTCCAGCGGCGGCTGGAACGCTACTGGATGCTGCGCTGGCTGATCCAGGAAGACGTCCATGAAGTCATCGCCAGCGTGATCCGCGAAGACCTGGTGCGCTTCGACGCCCTGCCCATGGTGACGCGTGCGCCCTCGGTGGCAGGCATCGCGCCGGGTTCGAAAGTGCGGCTCTCGATTTCCAACATCGATCTCCTCGACATCAGCTTTCACGCCGAATATCGGGAAAGCGTGGAAACACCGACTGACAGCAGCGCCGCGCTTCCGTAAAATCAGACTTGCCCCCACAACCGGTCTACATGGTGTCTGCCTCTTCTCCCACGCTCGCCGAACCCTCCAAGCAAGGCACGCGCATGGCGCTCGCCCTGCTGGCGTCGGCGGCGGTGCACGGCATGGTGCTGTCGACCCAGTTCGTGCACGTCAATCCGCGCCTGTTCGAAGACCCCAACCTGCCGATGGAGGTGGTGCTGGTCAATGCCAAGACCGCGGCGTCCCCGCTCAATCCCGACGCGCTCGCGCAGGTGAACCTGGCGGGAGGCGGCAATACCGATGAAGACCGCCGGCTCAAGAGTCCGCTGCCCGCCAGTCGCAAAACCCAGACCGGAAGCGAGGAGGCCGCCGTGCAGGCCAAGGTGGCCGCGCTCGAACAGCAGGCCAAATCCCTGCTGACCCAGTTGCAGCCCAATGGCCAGATGCAGACCCCGCCGCCGGCTGTCTCGCCGGCTCCGGCCCGGCCCGCCGTCGACGCCAGCGAACTCAACCTGGAGGCACGCGAGATGGCGCAGCTGCAGGCGCGCATTTCGCAGCAGTGGGACGAATACCAGAAGCGGCCCAAGCGCGCCTTCGTCGGCGCCAACGTGCGCGAATACGCGTTTGCGCGCTATGTCGAGGATTGGGTCACCAAGGTCGAGCGCGTCGGCAACGTCAACTATCCCGAGGCCGCGCGCCGCCAGGGCATTTACGGCAGCCTGAGG
>JAJXTE010000042.1 GCA_021784115.1 Pseudomonadota bacterium
CCGACTGGCCGATGCAGCCGCACATCATCAAGAGGTTCATGATGCCGCGGTAGATCATGTCGTTGTGGTACCAGTGGTTGAGCGCCGCGCCGAGGATGACCATGGACTTGCCGTGGGTCTTGTCGGCATTGTCGGCGAACTCGCGCGCCACCGTGATGATGTCGGCGCGCGGCACGCCGCAGTGCTTCTCGGCCCAGGCGGGGGTGTAGGGCACGGGGTCGTCGTAGTCCTTCGGGATGTTGGGGCCACCGAGGCCACGGTCGACGCCGTAGTTGGCCAGCGTGAGGTCGTAGACGGTGGCGATGCGCACGTCCTTGCCGCCGACGCTGATGACCTTGACCGGCAGGTTGCGGGCGAGCAGTTCGTCGTGGTCGTCGCCGCCGAAGTAGGGGAAGGCCACCTCGGCGATTTCGTCGTGGCTGCCGAGCAGGGTGAGCTGTGGCTTCACGTCCTTGCCGGAGTAGCCGTCGCGCATTTCCAGATTCCACGCGCCGGACTGGCCCCACCTGAATCCAATTGACCCGTTGGGCGCCACCAGATAGCCGGTGTTCTCGTCGTACACCACCGTCTTCCACTCGGGGTTGTTGTCCTGGCCGAGGTTGCCGGTGAGGTCGGAGGCACGCAGGTAGCGGTCGGCGATCAGCTTGCCGTCGTGCTCCTTCAGCATCACCAGCATCGGATGGTCGTTGTACTGGCGGCAATAGCTGTCGAAATACTCGCTCTTGCCCTTGTTGTGGAACTCGCTGAGGATGACGTGGCCCATCGCCAGCGCCAGCGCGGCGTCGGTGCCCTGACGCGGCGCGAGCCAGATGTCGCCGAACTTGACCATCTCGCCGAAGTCGGACGACACCGCCACGGTCTTGGTGCCCTTGTAGCGCACCTCGGTGTAGAAGTGGGCATCCGGGGTGCGCGTCTGCGGCACGTTGGAGCCCCAGACCATTAAATACGTGGAGTTGTACCAGTCCGCCGACTCCGGCACGTCGGTCTGCTCGCCCCACACCTGTGGCGAAGACGGCGGCAGGTCGCAGTACCAGTCGTAGAAGGAGCCGCACACGCCCCCAATCAGGGACATGTAGCGCGAACCCGCGGCGTAGCTGACCATCGACATGGCGGGGATCGGCGAGAAGCCATAGATGCGGTCGGGACCGAAGTCCTTGATGGTGGTGACGTTGGCAGCGGCGATCATTTCGGTCACCTCGTCCCATTTGGCGCGCACGAAGCCGCCCTGGCCGCGGATCGACTTGTAGCGTTTGGCCTTGGCCGGATCCTGGCTGATCGACCGCCAGGCTGCCACCGGGTCCATCGTCTTCCTCGCCTCGCGCCACATCTCCATCAGGCGGCCGCGGATCAGCGGGTACTTCACGCGCTGCGCCGAATACACGTACCAGGAATAGCTGGCCCCGCGCGGACAGCCGCGCGGCTCGTGGTTGGGCAGGTCGGGGCGGGTGCGCGGATAGTCGGTCTGCTGGATCTCCCAGGTGATCAGGCCGTTCTTGACGAATATCTTCCAGCTGCACGATCCGGTGCAGTTCACCCCGTGGGTGGAGCGCACCACCTTGTCCTGCTGCCAGCGGCTGCGGTAGGCGTTTTCCCAGCTGCGGTCTTCGTTGCTGACGGCGCCGTGGCCGTTGGAAAATTCGGCAACGGTCTTCTTGAAGAAGGTCAGTCGGTCGAGAAAGTGACTCATGTATTCGCTCCTTTGTCGCTCATGGGTGAGCGGTTAGCAGTGAGCAGCGAGCGGTGAGGGAACGGTTCTGCCGCTCGCTGCTCACCGCTTACCGCTTACGGATTCTTGATATAGGCGTTCTTGCGCAGGTAGAACCACCAGTTCAGTACCAGGCACACGGCGTAGAAAATGGCAAAGCCGTACATGGCGTTTTGCGGGGTGCCGGCCTTGATCTGGTCCTTGATCACCTCGGGGGCGATGAAGGAGCCGTACGCGGCGACCGCCGAGGTCCAGCCGAGTACCGGCCCGGCCTGCACGCGGTCGAAGATCACGCCGACGGTGCGGAAGGTCGACCCGTTGCCGATGCCGGTGGCGGCGAACAGCACCACGAACACCAGCAGGAACTGGGTGAAATAGACCTCGGGCGTGGCCGACTGGTAGGCCTGCATCAGTACCCAGCCGGCGTAGACCGACGCGACGACCATCACTGCCGAGATGATCTGGGTGACGATGGAACCCCCGACCTTGTCGGAAATCCAGCCGCCCACCGGACGGATCAGCGCGCCGACGAAGGGACCGATCCAGGCATAGGTCAGCGCGGACGGGGCATGCGGGTTTTTCACGTGTGTCCAGACGCCGGTCGCGGCGTCGACGGTATGGCTGTCGCCGAAGATGACGGTGATCGACAGCGGCAACGCCATCGAGAAGCCGATGAAGGAACCAAAGGTGACGACGTAGAGCGCGGTCATCGACCAGGTGTGCTTGTTCCTGAAAATGGCGAACTGCTTGCCGATGTTTTCCTTCATCGGTCCGAATGCGGCGAGCTTCAGGATCACCAGCGTGACGACGATGATGAGAGGCATCGCCACCCACATGTTGAGCACACCCAGCCCGGTCGGCGCGGGCAGGTAGAGGTAGAGGCCGCCGATGGCGGGGATGAAGATCAGCGTGTAGAGCCAGGTCACCTTGAAAAAGGCGGCGATGGTATTGCCGGCATCCGGCGACACCGGCAGCAGGTTGTTCATCCCGAACCAGGCGATGATGCCAAGGGGCACCAGCGACAGCACCCAGGTGAAGCCGGCGTTCTGGATGAAAGTGGGGGTGCCGGCGAGGATCTTGCCGAAGATCCAGCCGCTGTCCTTCACCAGGGTCATCGGTTCGCCGCCCAGTGCGCCGAACACGCTGACCGTCATCACCAGCGGGATGAGGATCTGCATGGTGGTGACGCCGAAGTTGCCGAGGCCGGCGTTGATCCCCAGCGCGGTACCCTGCAGCCGCTTGGGAAAGAACGTGCTGATGTTGGACATCGAGCTGGCGAAGTTGCCGCCGCCCACGCCTGACCACAGCGCCATCAGCTGGAACGTCCACAGCGGCCAGTCTGGATGCTGCAGGACCACGCCCGTGCCGATGGCAGGCGCCAGCAGCATGGCCGTGGTCAGGAAGATGACGTTGCGTCCGCCGGCCAGCCGGATGAAGAAGGACGACGGAATGCGCATCGTCGCCCCGGCCAGGCCAGAGATCGCGGTCAGCGTAAACAGTTCATCCTTGCTGAAGGGGAAGCCCAGATTGGACATCTGCACCGTGATGATTCCCCACATCAGCCAGACGGCAAAGCCGCACAGCAGGGCCGGCACCGAGATCCACAGATTGCGGTAGGCAATCTTCTTGCCGGTCGATTCCCAGAAGGTCGGGTCCTCCGGGTTCCATTCCTTGACGTTGATGGGCATTGGTCGCTCCTGGGTTGGAAAGGTCGGGAATTATTCGAGGGTGTCGGCCGTGGCCGTCTTGATCATCGGCACCTTGCGCACCTCGGTCATGTACATCCAGATCAGCGACACCCAGGTGATGCCGTACATCAGCATGAAGATGCCGCTGTTGATGCCGGTCAGGTCGACGATGGCGCCGAACAGGATGGGCAGGACGAAGCCGCCGAGACCGCCCATCAGGCCGACGATGCCCGAGATGACGCCGATGTTGTCGGGGTATTCGTCCGAGATGTACTTGAACACGGAGGCCTTGCCGAACGCCCAGCACAGACCCAGGATGAACAGCAGCGCCGTGAACACCCAGACGTTCAGGCCGATGTGCAGCGCGAATTCGCCCTTGGTGGTCTGGATGACCATGTCGGTCTGCGGATAGGACAGCAGGAACAGGCAGATCCAGGACACCCACATCACCCACCAGGTGAGTCGGTGCGCCCCGACCTTGTCCGAGATCCAGCCGCCGAAAGCGCGCAACACGCCTCCCGGCAAGGAAAAGCAGGCCGCCATCAGCGCGGCGGTCTTGATGGAAAAGCCATACTCGGTGATGAAATACTTGGTCAGCCAGAGTGACAGCGCCACGTAGCCGCCGAACACGATCGAGTAATACTGGGACAGCTTCCACACGTTGGGATCCTTCAGCGCGGCGAGCTGCTGCTTGAAGGTCACGTGGCTGGGGACATGGTGCGACGTGTCGGTATAGGTAAAAATCCAGAAGAGGATGGCCATGATCACCATGGCGACCGCGTACACATGCGGCACCGATTGCCAGCCATATGCGACGACGAGGGAGGGCGCGACCAACTTGGTCAGTGCCGCGCCCGAGTTGCCGGCCCCGAAGATGCCCATGGCGAATCCCTGCTGTTTTTTCGGATACCAGCGAGCGACATAGGCGATCCCCACCGAGAAGGAGCCGCCGGCCACGCCCACGAAAAGCGCCAGCAGCAGGAAGTGCCAGTATGCGGTGGCATAGCCGATCAGCCAGATCGGCACGACGGTCGACAGCATCAATACGAAAAAGACGATGCGGCCGCCGAGCTTGTCGGTCCACATGCCGAGCGGCAGCCGGATCAGCGAGCCCGTGAGTACCGGTGTGGCCACCAGGATGCCGAACTCGGTCTCGTTCAGGCTCAGCATCTTCTTGATGGGGATGCCGATAATGGCGAACATCATCCATACGGCGAAACAGACAGTAAAAGCCAGCGTGCTCAGGGTGAGCACTGAAATCTGCTTCTGGGTCTGGGTAGCCATGATGCCTCCTTTACCGACAATTCAAGACTGGTTTATCTGAAATGTTGATCGAAGTGTAGGCTTCTGAACGTAGATGAAAAGACGGCGATTTGCAGGCTGGAAGGGGGGTCTACCTCCAAAGTGGTAGGAGGGGCATGGCATCATGACCCTGTTTTTGCAGGGATAACTTGACGGTCGACCGGCAGGGGCCGGTGCGCTGGAAACATTGGGAGTAGCTCTTCAGTCGCGGCGCAACGCGGGGCTGCGCGGCGAGGCGCGTGGTATATTTCGAACCGTGGCAGGCCGCCGGTCCGGATTTCAAACCCGTGCTGGCCTGCGCCAGGCATGACGCAAGGATTGTACGTTTTCAGAAATCATCAACTTTTATCGGCATAACAGGGGATTCAAATGAAGAAGACATCACTCATTCTGGCCATTTCGCTTGCAGCGTTGCTGAACGCCTGCGGGAAACAGGAGAGCGCGGCGCCCGAAGCGGCCGCGCCGGCACCTGCACCGGAAGCAGCTGCACCGGCTCCGGTCCCGGCGGCGGCGCCTGAAGCCGCGGCTCCGGCGCCGGCCACCGAGGAAAAGGCTGGCGAGGCCACGGAAGACCTGGGCAAGAAGGTGTTTGGCAACGTTTGCTCGATGTGCCATGCGTCGGGCGCCGCAGGTGCACCGAAGTTCGGCGACAAGGCCGACTGGGGCCCGCGCATCGCCCAGGGCACGGACGTCCTGTACAAGCATGCGCTCGAAGGATTCACGGGCGCAAAGGGCATGATGCCCGCGCGCGGCGGATCCGCCACGCTTAAGGACGACGAAGTGAAGGCGGCAGTGGACTACATGGTGCACAAGGCGCAGTAAGGACGGCCCACGCGCCTTCGGGCCCTGGGAACGGAAACGGGGGAGATCTGATCTCCCCCGTTTTTTTGTGTCGGGCCGACGGTGTCAGTGGCGATGCGATGTGTCGCCATGCAGTGACTGCAGCAGCTGCGGGGTCAGTTCCGCGGACGTCCGCACCGTGCCGCCATGGCGTTGCCGAAAGCGATTCGCCGCGTCGCGGCTGGCAAACGCCGGCAGATCGGCGTTGCGCATCGGACCGGCGGCCGCGGAACCCTGGACGTAGAAGGCCTTTCCGGCCTCGATCCATTGAGCCGTCTCGAAGTCGCTCGCATAACTGGCCGCAACATCGTCCCGGGTGTAGCGGCGATCGTAGTGATCGACCCGATGGAGGAAGTTGAACAGATCGACCGGTGAATCGAAATAATGGGCGGACCCATCCTTGAAAATGGTTTGCGCAGCCCAGCGCGGAAATCGGGCGGGGTACATGCCGCACACCGGGCAGCGCGCCCCGGCGGGTACCGGCCTCGGCGCAACCATCGGCAGACCGGAAGCCGGGTCGTAGGGCGTGGCGGGCGCGACGATGCAGAGATCGTTACTGACCCTGTAAACGTCGCGGGTCACCTGCCTGTCAGCGAGCAGCAGCAGGGCGGCAGAGACCGTGAGCGCAATGCCTCCCAATGGCACCAGTCCCTGCCGCAGACGCATCAGCCGATGTCCCTGATCCCGAGCATCGGATCGTCGAGCAGGGCGCGGACCAGCCTTTGCAGATTGTCAGCCGGCGGCACGTCGGGGCGCGTGATCGGGTCCGCCACGATGCGGTTGGCGGCATCGTGGAAGTGGTTGGGGAAGGTCGCGAGCCCGTGGTGCAGAGGCGCCGTGTCGATGCCGGATTCGGCTTCGCCATAGACCCAGCGCAGCGAGTAGGCATCGGCCGCCGCATAACGCACTTCAAGCGTCACGCCATTGTTCAGGCGGACGATCATCACATCCTGCTTGTGTTCGACGGGACCGTCGATGTCGTCCGGGAAGACGTGTTCGATCGCCGAGCCGAGTTCAAGGTGCAGACTCATTTCCGGTTGGCCTCCAGCAGGCGGGCGCTGAGCGCTGTGCGGACCGTTTCGCGGGTGTCCGCCAGAATCCGTGCAGCCAGGTAATGTTCATAGGCAGGATGCTCCGCCACGTCGCCGGACTGGATGCGTTGCAGGAGCGCCGTCTCGTCCGCGACCCCATGGTGCTCGAGAATGGCGTTGCGGTTTTCGCGCAGTTCATAGGCCAGCCGGGCCAGCGCTTCGATTTCCGTTGCTGTCTCGAACTCGAGGCTTTCAAAGATATCCGTCATCGCGTTTACATGTTGCTGTCGTGAAGCACGCCGCCATCCAGCACGACCATGTCGGGCGTGATGTCGGCAAACCGATAGACCTTGCCGCCATATTCGCCGGCGAATTTCGCGGCGTCCTGCTGCAGCGCAAAACTGGCGATGGTCGGTCCCATGGAGCCTTCCCGCTTGCTCCCATTGACGTAGTAGGCGGTCTTCGCATCGATCCAGTGGTCGCGAGGCGAATCCCACGTGGCCTTGCCCATGTCCTGCACGAAGATGCCGCGCACGTTCCTGACCTGTTCCGGCGTGAGATAGATGTGGAACATTTCCACCGTGTCGCAAAAGAAGTCAGGCGCCTCCTGCCCGGCGTAAAAGATCTGCGCCTTGGGGCCGGGATAGTCTGCCAGCAGCATGCCGTCGAGCGAGCAGGACGTGCCGCGGCTGATCTCCAGCGGGGCAACCGCGGCCGGCGCCGACGACTGCCCGCAGGCGGCGAGCAGGGTCGACGCGAGGGCGGCAAGCATGAGCGAACGTCGAAGAGGGGTCATTTTCGGAATCTCCAGGTTGCGATCCCCAGCGGCACAGCGATCCAGGCGAACATGACCAGACCGAGCAGCCAGGGATCGGCCAGTGCGCGAGGAAAAACGGTCGCCAGTCCGTACAGGGTACGGACGTCGTCCAGGGAAAAGATATTGAGAATGCGAAATACGTCGGCCGGGTTGGCCAGCAGCAGATAGGGGAATATCTCGCCGCCCCACTGGCCGCCGCTGACCACCAGTGCGCCGAGCAGCAGCAGATCGAACACCAGCACGAAGAAGAACCACGTCGCGATCGCGAGCCCCGACGCCCGGGTGCGGTCGGCGGCGAACACCGAGAGCATCACCGCCAGGCTCAGGAAGGCACAGCCCAGCAGCACCGAGCTGAGCATGAAGCCGAAATAATGAAACAGGGCATTGAGATCGAGTTTTGCAGACAGCACGACCGCCACCAGGCCGAAGCCCGCGATGGTCGAGAACGTCAGGGCCGCAGCCAGTCCGAAATATTTGCCCAGCAGAAGTTCCAGTCGCGTGATCGGCATCGACAGCAGCAGGTCGAGGGAACCCCGTTCGCGCTCGCCGACGATGGCGTCGAAGCCCAGGACCAGCGCGATCAGGGGGATCAGGTAGATGACCAGGCTGACCAGGCTGGCGATGGTGACGTCGATCGATCGAAAGCCCACGGAACCCTGCTGCGCCGCCCCGAAGTAGGCAATGACCAGCGCGAAGGCGGTGAAGACGAGTGCCACGGCCAGAACCCAGCGGTTGCGGATGCGGTCCCAGAATTCCTTGCTGGCAATGGTGGCGATTTGTGCGATTTCCATGTCGCCCTCTCAGTCCGAAAAACCGAAGAACACGTCTTCGAGCGAGGGTTCGCGCACCGTCAGGTCGCGTACCCGGCCATCCAGTCCGGCGAGCGCCTCGATCACCGCCATCTTCGCTTCGCGCCGGCACTTCACCTTCACATGATCGTCCATCGCCTCGATTGCGTCGATCTGCAGATGGGCGAGGGCGTTGCGCACCGTCTCGAAATCGGCCTTTGCGACGCGCACGCTGAACCACAGCGGCAGGTCCATCTGTTCCCGAAGGTCCTGGACCGTCCCGCTGGCCTGTATCTTGCCGGCGGTCATGATCGCCAGGCGGTCCACCCGCTCCTGTATCTCGGCGAGGATGTGGGAGGTGATCACCGTTGTCACCCCCTCGCTCCTGAGTTGCCGGAGGATGGCGTAGAAGCTGCGGATCGCCTCCGGGTCCAGACCCGTGGTCGGCTCGTCGAGAAACAGGATGCGCGGCTTGCCGAGCAGCGCCTGGGCAAAGCCGAGGCGCTGGCGCATGCCCTTGGAGTATTCCCGCACCCGCCGCCTTGCCGCCTGCGCAAGGCCCACGCGTTCAAGCGCCGGGCCGGTCTCCGCCGGCGACGCGCCTTTCAGCCGGGCAAAGAACTGCAGCGTCTCGAGGCCGGTGAGGTTGTCGTAGAGCACGACGTTTTCCGGCAGGTAGCCGACCGAGCGCCGCACGGCGCGGAAGTCGCGCCCGGTGACGAGCGCGCCGTTGATGCGGATCTCGCCCGACGTGGCGGGTATCAGGCCGAGCATCATCTTGAACAGCGTGCTCTTGCCGGCGCCGTTGTGACCGATGAGTCCGAACAGTTCGCCGGCGCGGATGTCGAGGTCGACGCCGTCGACTGCGTGGATGGGGCCGTAGAACTTGCGCACCCCGCGCGCGACGATCAGGGGTGCGTCGGCTTTATCGGGGGTGGGGGAAATATCTGCCACGCCATTGGCTCCAGTCAGGGTGGTGCGGTTGCATCCGCGGTTCGGGGTCGACGATGCTCGGTGCGCGCAGCAGCGGGAACTGCTGGCTCACCAGGCGCAGCGTCTGCACCGCCGGGCTGGCGAGCAGCAGCTTCATCATCGGATGGCGCCAGGAGAGGTAGTCGACCATGTCATTCGCTTCGTAAGGCACGTCGCCAATGCCGTCGCCATTGCGGTCCCAGCCCACGTAGTTGCTCCAGTAGTTGCCGCGCCAGACTTGATCCCGGCTGGCCACGTACCTGATCTGGGTGCGGTTCAGGATGAAGTCGTTGCCTTCCGCGGTGTTGCGATAGGAACCCGCCCACAGGTGCACGCCCACCGTGTTGTCCATCACGAGGTTGTTGCGAATGGTGTTGTACTCGGCATCGTAAATGAAAAACCCGCGGGCGTTGCCGGCGACGATGTTGCCCTCGATCACCGAGTCCTGGATGGTGCGCAGCATGATGCCGTGGTCGGAATTGCCCCATGCGCGGTTGTTCCGCACCACCTGGTTGCGCACTTCCATCAGCGCCAGCCCCCCGCGATTGTGGTACGAGTCGTTGCCTTCCCACACGTTGTAGTAGGAGTTCATGTAGTGCGACCCGTATCGTACATCGTGGATGCGGTTGTTGCGGAAGATCGCATGGTGGGACACGTCGACGTAGATGCCGTCCCGCACGAAGCTGATCTGGTTGCCGATGATGCGGGCGCCGGTCGTGTTGTACAACTGGATCCCGTTGCCGCGCGAGGAAGAGCGGTAATCGCGCTTGCCGGTGATCAGGTTGTTGCTGATATCCACGTTATTCGCCTTCTCGATCCACAGGCCGAAGAGGTTATAGGTCAGGTCACAATTGCGCACGGCCGCGCGATTCGCACCCGGCCGAATGTAGATGCCGGCATTCTGGTCCATGAGGCTGTCGCCGGAATCGCGCACGATCAGCCCGTCGATGGTGACATCCTCGGCCGTGATGCGGATGGTGTCGCCCTTGAGGCCGCCGCTCAGCGTAGGGCGATCGATGCCTTTCAGCGTCAGGGGCTTGTCGATCAGCAGGTTTTCCCGGTACATGCCACGTTCCACATGCACTTCGTCGCCCGGGCGGGCCTGGGCGATGGCCGCGCCGATGGACTGACCCGGGTGCACGGTCAGCACGTCGGCGCGCACATGACCCGTGACCAGCACGCAGGCCAGTGTTCCGATCAGAGCGAAGAGGCGGTCCGACTGTGTCCGCCATCTGCCCTGCGCCCTGCGCGCGGTCGGACAGGCGATCAGTAAAGCCATTGCGACGCCGGCAGGCCTTGCAGGATGTCCAGGATTCCCGTGCCCTTCATGACGAGGAACAGGACGACGGCGATGAGCAGGTTCTTGAATGCCACGTAAGAGGCCATGTCGGCCCAGGATGCCGGGCGAAGGTTGCGCCCCCACCACGGGCCATCCTTGACATAGGGCTTGCAGCGCATGCGCACCAGCAGTTCATAGACGCTCCAGCCCAGCCACCAGCCGAGGATAATGCCAGGCCCCAGTTTTCCTGCGGCGCCAAGCACCCAGACCCAGGTGACCAGCACGGTCAGGGCGAACGTGGTTGCCTGCAGCAGGATCGGTTGCTGGAATACCTTGCGGCTCCAGGGGAACAGGTGATCGAACAATTCCTGTCCGATGAAGGCGGGCAGGCTCTTCCGCTCTTTTGCAGCAGGCGCGGCGGTGACCGGCACGATGGGGATGTAGTAGCCATTCGCCCCAATCGCGGTCAGCGGTTCGCCGGCCTTGGTGCGGCGCTTGCGTTCCTGGGCGAGCGGCGGGCAGGCATGCGTGTCGTAATACAGCACCTGGCAGTCCAGGCACAGCAGGCATTCACGCTGGTCGATGCGGCCGGATTCGTCGATGGCCTGGGATCCGCATCCCACCGCGCACGCAGCGCACGGGCCGCATTCCTTCTTGCGCTTGAGTCCCCACCAGCGGAACGTGGAGGGGACGGCGAGGGCAGCGCCCAGCGGGCAAAGATACTTGCAGAACGGGCGCTCGAAAAAGGCGGAGGCCACGATCAGCACCAGCCAGAAGGTCACGAAGGGCCAGGTGCGGTTCCACACCCCCACGAGGAAGGTGGTCTTGAAGGGCTCGACCTCGGCGAGCTTCTCGGCGAGTCCCATGGAATAGAAGGACACCGCGAGGAGGGCGGTAAATATGCCGTATTTGATCCACTTCAAACGGTCATGCCAGTGTTGCGGCAGCAGGTGGCGCTGGTAGCGCTTCAGCCCCAGCTTGCCGGCCACATGGTAGACCAGTTCCGCGAGCGAGCCGTAGGGGCACATCCAGCCGCAGAACATCCCGCGCCCCCAGAAGAACGTGGTGACGATGATGAAGATCCAGAACAGGAAGACGAACGGATCGGACAGGAACAGTTCCCAGCGCCACTCGAACAGGATGGCGTGGAACCAGGTCAGCACCTGGGTAATGGACGGCACGGCCAGCAGGTAGAAGCCGACAAAGCCGATCGACGAGACCCACAACAGGTATCTCGGGATTTCCTTCCAGCGCGTGTCCTTCATCGTCGAGCGCCGGACCAGCTTGTCGCGCAACGCATAGACGGTGCCTGCAGCGACGAGCCACAGCAGGAACAGCACCACCTCGAACTTGCGCGATTTCCATACTTTCACCCAGGTCGCCTCCGGCTTGACGATCTCCGGGCGGCCCCCTTCCAGATAGCGGCCGGGCAACCAGTATTCGCGGTCGAAGCTGACGAAGGTCTTGGCGCCCGTCTGCCGGTCCATCTTGTTGGCCAGGTACACGAGGCTCCATGGAAAGGCTGCGCTGAATGTCGGCGAGCGAATGATGAAGATGGCCGACTCCTTGTAGGGCGGGGCGCCGGCGGCCTCGATGCCATACAGATTGAGATAGTCCAGATCGCGGAAGGTGAAGGAGTCCATGTCCTGCGACACCAGTACCCGGTCGTAGATGCCGCCGCGCACAAAGCCCGATCCCTTGAAGGAGCCCGTGCCATTGGCGATGATGAAAATGGCATGCTCGCCCGGTTTGAGCTTCGACATCAGCGCGGCGTAGCCATGATCGCCCAGCACGCTGCGCCCGATCGTCGGCGCATTGAGATAACCGAAATAAATGTCGATGTAGGGCTGACCCGTTGGCTCCTGACCCAGTTCTTCCGGCTTGACCCGGATTTCCTGAACACTGCCCTCTTCGAGCAGCGACTGCCAATCCAGTCTGCCCGGCACGTCCTTGAATTTCGCCTGGGGGCGGATAACAGGCTTGACGATGCCAACCTGCCGGGCGACCTCCAGGCCGCTGCGCAGGATGACCTGGTTTTCCGCAATCACGGTCACGGTGGCGCCTGAGATCGCGTCCACCCCGATCATGCCTTCGTCCGGCCGGGAACTGCCCACTTCGATTCTGGAGCCCACGAACTTGCCGAGGTATTGCTTGACGAACTTGGTGAGTTCCGACTCCGGGATGCCCACCAGCAGGATAGGCTCGGAGTGCCGCAGCACCCTGACGCCGGTGATGATGCCCTTGGTATCCATGCCGATCAGGGTCACTACCGGTTTGCCCGAGTAGGCCGGGATGTCCACGATGTCGGTGGACAGGAATACGTAGCCGATCAGCTTGCGATCGCCTTTATCGCTGTGGCCATCTTCCTTGTCGTGATCGTCTTTCTCGCTGTGGTCGTTTTTCTTGCTCTGGTAGGCCTCGACATAAGCAGGCTTGCCCATCCGGTGGGAAAAACTGTCGGCGCCAGGCATCACGTCCTTGCAGGGCACGTATGCGCACAGGTCGGGATCGGTGGACAGTTGCACCGGCAAGGGGGCCTCGTAGCCACCGCCCGCAGCTAGAGCCGGCCCATACGCACAGCACAGACAAAGGATGGTCAGGAAACGGAGTACGAGACGGGCAAGACAATTCATGGAAACAACCGCAATCGTCGGAACATCAATTGGAACACGCGCGACGCATCCACGCCATGCCTGGAGACGCGTGCCGGGTCCGCCGGACCGGCCGGCGGCACAGGGTCGTATTTCCCCCGTTCCCTTTGCTCAGGAACGGGGGAACGGTTCAGGGGGAACGGTTCAGGCTTCGACAATCAGGCGGCTACGCATCTCCAGGTGCAGGGCGTGGCAGAAGTTGGTGCAGTAACACCAGTAGATGCCCGGTTTGTCGGCAATGAACGTGACCGACTTGGTCTCCTGCGGATTGACGATGAACTGGATGTCGTACTTGGGAATGCCAAAGCCGTGGGTCAGGTCCTCCACCTTGTCGTGGTTGGTCAGGATGATCGTGACTTCGTCACCCTTCTTGACCTTGAACTCACGCAAGCTGTAGGCCGGGGCCTGGCTGATGAGCTTGATCGTCACCTTCTTGCCATTGCGGAAGACGCCCGAATCCTTGGGATCCTTCACCGCCAGCGGGAATTCGTCCATGTTGTAGACCTGACGCGTCTTGATGATGTCGCGACGGACGATGATCGAATCGTGCGGCTCCGAGTACACCGAATGGTCGGCCACCAGCTTCATCTTGTCGCCGCTGATGTCGATCAGCTGGGCGGTTTCGGCATGCAGCGGGCCGACGGGCAGGAAACGGTCCTTGGAGAACTTGTTGTCCGAAATGAAGAAGCGGCCGTCCGATTCCTTGGTCTCGCCCATCGAGGTGAAGCCATGGCCCGGCTGGTAGTGCACGTCGATGCGGTCCACCACCACCTTGGCCTGCTTGTCGCCCTTGAACGCCTTGATCGCCGCTTCCACGTTCCACTTCACGATCTGGCTGTCGAGAAACAGGGTGGTGTAGGCATTGCCCTTGTTGTCGAAGCCGGTATGGAGCGGCCCGAGGCCGATCTCGGGTTCGGCGACCACCGCGTCGCGGGGCTTGGCCAGCGTGCCGTCGAACCACTTCAGCACGAGGGCATGCTCGATGACCGAGGCCGTCGGCGAGAGTTTGCCCGAGCACACGAAGTACTTGCCATCCGGGCTCATGTTGACGCCGTGGGGATTCTTCGGGATGGGCACATAGCAGGTCAGCGCCGTCTTCGGATCCTGGTTGGCGGCCTTGGTGCCGTCCACGACCGGAACCTTGGAGCTGCCGATGGTGCGCACCTTGCCTGCCTTCACGGCCTCTTCGATGCGGGCGATGTTGAAAAACAGGCAGTCGTCCATTTCCGCCGACATCATGTCTTCGTAGTGGATGCCCCCCTCGGTGTTGTACTGATTGGTCGCCGCCAGCTTGCCGTCGTAGGACGTTGCAACCAGGTCGCAGTTGCCGTCGATCAGCACCTGCCAGCGCGGTTCCATGGTATTGGAATCGACGCAGGTGAATATCGACTTGTACTTGCTGCCATCTTCGAGGTCGCGCCCGTCGTTGGGCAGCGGGATCCCGAACTCGCCGCCACAGAATACCCGGGTCGTGTAATTGATCTTCGGGTCGACCGGGTCGCGCTTGTCGGTGAAGGTGCCATGGAAGCCCTGTACGTTGGGGAGCTCGAGGATCTTGTCGCATTCCATGGTGTCCATGCGGACGCGTGCCAGACGGCTATGGAGCTTGTCGTTCACGAACATGTACTTGCCGTCGTAGGTGCCGTCGGCGTAGGACTGGTGTACGTGGTGCGTGTCGCCGGTGGTGTATTTCGGCGTTCCGTTGGGCTTGGTGCCGAGGATGGCCTTGGATTCGTTGGTGACCCCCCAGCCCACCAGGCAGTCCATGTTGAAGACCGGGATGCGCTTCAGTTCGCGGCCGGACGGTATGCCGTAGATGCGTACCTCGCCCGAATGGCCGCCACTGGAAAATGAGTAATATTCATCGAGCTGGCCCGGCGGGACCTCATACTTGCTGTAGTCGACCGACTCTGCGCGGCCGGCGGAGGCCCCTGCGGCCGGTGCGCCGGTGCCCGCGGCGGGGGGCGATTCCTTCTTGTTGCAAGCCGACAGCCCAAGTGAAAGCCCCGCACCGGAGAGCCCGACCAGTGCGGCCGTATTCATGAATTTGCGGCGACCCAGATCAGGCGGGTTATCGGATTGTTTGCTATCGTCCTGTGTCATGTCGTGACTCCCTGTCTCCAAATTGAAATCGGCATGTAACTCCGGATTGGCGAATGACAACCCGAATCGCCCGAAACACGCAGGAGGCCATGTAGGTCGCCCGCCGATGCGACAAAATGCCGCATTTGGAATTTAGCACAGATTCCAAGAAGAAATCATGATCGCGAGGTCTGCAATAAGCGCTAACAATTATGCCCGTTGCATGAAGCGCGCGACTTTAAAGCGCAGTGGCTGAGCGATAAGCTTATGTATTGACGTGAAAAATCGGATAGTCGCGGACGGGCCTCCGGTAAATGAATCATTGGAGGTACTCCTTTAGATGCAGGGTGGTATCGCCCGGCGAAGAGGCCAATATGAGAGCAAAACGTGGATTTCTGCAGCATTCGCTGCTGCTGAAGCTGGGCGGCGCCCTGGCGCTGATCGCCTGTTTCGCCGTCCTCGGCATGGCGAGCTCGGGCATCATCGCCGAATCGGTGCAGGGCAGCAGCGAAGCGATCAACCAGGCCGGCAGTCTGCGCATGCAGTCCTACCGGATGGCCAGCCTCGCGTTGTCGGCAAGCCCGCCGGGCGGTCGCGATGTGGCCGCGCCGATGCATGCTGCAATCGGGACCTTCGAGGCCACGCTTCAGGATCCGCGCATCACGGCGATGCTGACGAAGGAGCGGGATTCCGCCTTGTCTGCCAGTTATGCGGTCGTGTGGGATGCGTGGAACAAGCGGATCAGGCCGCGCTTTCTGGCAACCGCGGCAGGCAATATGCCGGGAGCGGCCGCCCGGGTGCCGCTGATCGAGGACGTCGCACGATTCGTCGGCGAGATCAACGACCTGGTCAAGCAGATCGAGCAGGATACCGAGGCCAAGATTCTGGTGCTGCGCATGGTGCTCGGCGCCGCCCTGCTGATGACCTTGCTGGTCGGTGCACTGACGCTTTATCTGGCACGCAACGACCTGATCCTGCCGCTCCGCGATTTGCTGGCGTTTGCCGCCAATGTCGGGCACGGCAATCTCGCTGTGCGTACCGAGCATACCGGCAGTGACGAGCTGGGGCGGCTCGGGCAGGCCTTCAACCACATGGCCGAAGACCTTGCCAGGCTGTATCAGAACCTGGAGACGCGGGTGGAGGAAAAGACCGCCGAGCTCACCATCGCCAACCGCTCGCTGGAACTGCTTTATCACTCCATCGCCCGGCTCTACAACGGGCCAGTGGCGCCGGACACCTATGCCATTCTGCTGAAGGACCTCGAAAATGTCCTGGGGGTGGGGCACGGACTGGCCTGCCTGGTGGAAGCGGGCGAGACGGATGCACGGGTGATTGCCACCACGCTGCAGCCGGAAAGCGGTGATGCCGACCTGTGCGGCCTGCTGAGTTGTGCCGAATGCCTGGCCCACCCGGAACTGGCCGTGCATTCGCTCAAGGATGGGCGGCGCGTGCTGTCGCTTCCGCTCAAGGATACCCAGCAACACTATGGGGTTCTGCAGCTGGAAATGCCGCCCGGCAGGGAGCTGGCGCAATGGCAGACCCAGTTGCTCGAAGCGTTGTCGCGCCATATCGGCATCGCCATCGGCACGGCGAGGCGAACCGAACAGAGCCGCCGTCTGTCCCTGCTGGAGGAACGCGCCGCGCTGGCGCGCGAACTGCACGATTCGCTGGCGCAGTCGCTGGCCTACATGAAGATCCAGGTCAGCCGGCTGAAGCCGCTGGTCGACGCCCCACAGCGGGGAAACGAGGCCAGGGAGGTGCTGGAGGAACTGCGCGAAGGCCTGAACAGCGCCTACCGCCAGTTGCGCGAACTGCTCACCACCTTCCGCCTGCGCATCGAGGGCGAGGGGCTGGCGGCCGCCCTGCAGTCCACCGTAAACGAATTTTCCACGCGTGGCGGACTTCCGATCATGCTGGAGGTCCACCTTGGCGGCTGCACCCTCACCCCCAACGAGGAAATTCACGCCCTGCAGATCGTGCGCGAGGCGCTGTCAAACGTCCTCAACCACGCCCAGGCACGTCAGGCGTCGGTCAAGGTCCTGTGCAACAGCGACGGATCGGTGTCGGCCACGGTGACCGACGATGGCATCGGCATCCGCCAGGCGGCGGGCGCGCACCATTACGGCATGACGATCATGGAGGAGCGGGCGCGGAATCTGGGCGGCCGGTTGAGCGTCGAGAACCTCCCCGCCATCGGTACCCGCATCACGCTGCACTTCATGCCAAGCGCGCGGCGTGACACCATTCCCATTCACCCAGTTCCACTGTCCTCAAATCCATGAACCCGTCAACGCCCCACACCATCCTGATCGTCGACGACCATCCGCTGTTCCGCAAGGGCGTGATCCAGCTGATCCAGGCCGAGCCCGCATTCCGTTTCGTCGGTGAGGCCGCCAGTGGCAGAGAAGGCTTCCAGCTTGCACAGAGCCTGCAACCTGACATGATCCTGCTCGACCTGAACATGAAGGACATGAGCGGCATCGACGTGCTGAAAATGATCAAGGACGAAGGACTCGACTCCCGGGTCATCATGCTGACCGTGTCCGACCAGGCGGAAGACTTGATGGCCGCGCTGCAAGCCGGCGCCGACGGCTATCTGCTGAAGGACATGGAGCCGGAAGACCTGATGCGGCAACTGGCCGACGCCGCACGCGGCAAGATCACCATCAGCGAGCGCCTCACGCAATTGCTGGTCGCCTCGCTGCGTGAAAAGAGCCGTCCCGCCAGCCTTGCCGAGGCTGGGCTGACCGACCAGGAAAAAAACATTCTCGAACACCTCGTCGAGGGCAAGAGCAACAAGCTGATCGCCCGCGACATGGGCATCACCGAAGGAACCGTGAAAGTGCATGTCAAGCATCTGCTGAAGAAGCTGAACCTGCGTTCACGGGTGGAAGCGGCGGTATGGGCGGACCGGTGCCGGCGCCAGGCCAAACCCTGACCGCCTTGCTTTTTCGGAGTCCGTACTCTTGAATAAAAAAGACTAAAAGAAAAGGGGCGACGAGATGGCAGTAGGTGAAATCTGCAACCGGGACGTGGTGATCGCCGACAAATCGCTTTCGGTGGCGGCGGCGGCGCAATTGATGCGCACCCACCACGTCGGCGATCTGGTCGTGGTCGAAGAAAAGAATGGCCGCAAGCATCCGGCCGGCATCGTCACCGACCGCGATATCGTCGTGGAAGTGGTCGCGGCTGGCGTCAATCCTGACGCGCTCAAGATTGGCGAGATCATGGGTCCCTCGGTGGCGACCGTGCG
>JAJXTE010000043.1 GCA_021784115.1 Pseudomonadota bacterium
ACGCGATGACCAAGGCGGCGGAAGTGCGCCTGATCGGCCGTCAGTTCGTCGGCGGCGGCTACGTCACCGTCCTCGTGCGCGGCGAAACCGGTGCGGTCAACGCAGCGGTGCGCGCCGGCGCGGATGCGTGCGAACGCGTGGGTGACGGCCTGGTCGCCGCCCACATCATCGCCCGCGTCCACAACGAGGTGGAGAACATCCTGCCCACCGCTGCGGCTGCCTGATCGGACGCCATCATGGATATGATGGTGGATACGGTCGAGGCAAAAGGGGGCATCATGGCCGCCACACGCAGCGGCATCGCGCTCGGCATGATCGAAACCCGCGGACTGGTCCCTGCCATCGAGGCGGCGGATGCGATGACCAAGGCGGCGGAAGTGCGGCTGATCGGCCGCCAGTTCGTCGGCGGCGGTTACGTCACCGTGCTCGTGCGCGGGGAAACCGGTGCAGTCAACGCGGCGGTCCGTGCCGGCGCGGATGCCTGCGAGCGCGTGGGCGACGGCCTGATCGCCGCCCACATCATCGCCCGCGTGCACGGCGAGGTCGAGCACATTCTGCCGACGCAGCCCAGCGCAGGCGGGGCAGGGCGTGACGGCGACGTGACCGGCATCGCGGCCTAGCGAAGGGAGGCTGCATGGCAATCGATCCACGGCTACTGGGATATCTGAACCGGGCACTGGGCCATGAAATGGCGGCCGTACAGCAATACATGGCCCAATCCAGGCTCTGCGACCAATGGACCCTCGCGGACTACTGCGCGCATTTCCGCCAGGACGTCACCGAGGAGCTCGGCCATGTGCAAAGCCTGATGGACGCCCTGCTCAGGCTCGGTTCCGCGCCCAACGCCACCCATCTGCCGCCGGTACGACTCGGCCGCAACCTGGGTGAAATGATCGCCATCGATCGCGTGCTGGAAGTCGAGGCAATCCGGCTGTACGAGGAAGCGTCCGCCTACTGTTCGCGAGTGCGCGACTTTGCCCACCACAGCCTGTTTGCAGGCATTCTGCGCGACGAGTTGATGCATCTGGACGAGCTCGGCAAGATGGAGGCTGACTTGCACGAAAAGGAACAGCGTTATGCCTGAAGACAACAATCCCATTCCGCACTGGCAGCGGCAGGATCTGCCGCCGATGCTGACCCGGCGTTTCGAATTCGAAAACTATCCGGCGACGCGTCGTTTTCTGGACGGTGTCGCCAAGCTCGCCGAGGACGCCGGGCTTTATCCGAACCTGAGCTTCGGCAAGACCTATGTCAGCGTCACCATCGACGCCGACGGCAAGAAAGTCGGGCCCGACTGCGTCGCGCTGGCCCAGAAGATCGACGGCCTGGTCGCGCCGGCGACCTGATCGCCCATGCCTGGCCTGCGCATCGCGGTCGCGAACCAGAAAGGCGGCACCGGCAAGACGACGCTGGCGCTCAATCTGGCCGCCGGACTGCAGCGGCGCGCGAGCACGCTGGTGCTGGACGCCGACCCCCAGGCGTCGATCAGCCAGTGGGCGGCCATGGGCGACGAGCGCGGGAACCTGCCCGCCGTCCAGGCCGTGGCGCAGGACGATGCGCCCGCGTGCATCGCACAGGGCACCCGCGGACACCGCTACGTCGTGATCGACTGTCCCCCGACGCTGCAGACCGCGATGGTGGGCGACGTGCTGAACAGCGTGGACGTGCTGCTGGTCCCGCTCCAGCCCTCGCCCGTGGATCTCTGGGCGAGCGTGGACATCACTGCGGCGGTGCGCAACGCGCGCCAGCGCAATCCCCGGCTCAAGGCCTTCGTCGTGCTGAACCAGCTGGACAGCCGCAACGCGCTCTCGCGCTTCATGCACGAAGCGCTGGCCGAGCTGGAATTTCCCACCCTGCGCGCCGGCCTCGCCCGGCGCGCCGCCTACCGCAGCGCCGCAGTGGAAGGCACCAGTGTGTACGGGCTCGGCCACCGCGGCAAGGCGGCCGCCCGCGAAGTTGAAGCCCTGATCGAGGAGTTATTGCAATCATGAACAAGACATCCAGCAAGCTCGCTGCCGGCGTGCGCAAAGTGAAAGCGCACCAGGAAAGCCCCGTCACGAAAACCGAGCCGCGCAAGACCGCAGCACCGGCGCCCAAGCCCGCCCCGTCGCCGACGGAACCGAACCGCGTGTGGCCGGATTGAGCCGCGCGCCGGACGACCAAGCCAGGCCTGCATAACGGGCTTGCATCTCGCGGCGGGCGTTCGCACGCCCCCGCCTCGTGCAAGCGCGCGGTTCATCCCGTCTGCGAATGACGGGACCGCCTGCTTACTGCCACGCGTCATCGGCGATAAGCATGATTGCTTCGGAGTGTAGCCGGCGGGGCGAGGCTGCGGCGGGAAAAGGAAAGCAGGCCCGGCGGCAACGACATTTGCCTGGCTATAAAGAAGCGATCTGGCCGTTTCAATTCTCCGTCCGCCCATGCCCACGTACCTGAAGCTCATCCTCGCATGCACGCTGTGCCTTGCCGCCATCGCGGGGCTGGTGCTGCTTGTCCGGCACTTTTCCTAGACTACGCTGAAGATTCCACCCGTTGCCGGAAAGGGGGCAACAAAATGAAACCGAACATGGGCATGGCGGACAAGATCATCCGCCTCGTCGTCGTCGCGGTCATCGCGGTCCTCTATTTCACCGGCCAGATCACCGGACTCGCGGCAATCATTCTCGGCATCGTCGCGGTGGCGTTCCTGGTGACCAGCCTTATCGGCTGGTGCCCGACCTACGTGCCGTTCGGCATTTCCACCCGCAAGACGGACAAAACGCTGCGCTAGCGGCCTCGCCTCCCGCCCGGGTCATGCGCCACAGCGCCGCACCTCTGCATCCAACGCCATGAACGGCCTGGCCGCGCAATACGCCCTGTTCGTTGCCGAAATTGCCACCGTCGTGGTGGCCGTCATCGGCCTGGCCGCCGCGCTTATCGCCCTGTCACGCCGCAAGGCGAAGCATGCCGGCCAGATCGAGGTGACGGACGTCAACCGCCAGTTCGAGGCGGCCGCGGACCGGATTCAGGCCGCGCAGCTTCCAAGAAAAGTCCTCAAGATGCTGCACAAGCAGCGCAAGGCCGAACGCAAGGCTCAGCAAAAAAGGCCGGCAGCGGAACCCTGCAGCTACCTGCTGGACTTCAAGGGCGATATCCGCGCCTCCGCCTTTACGGCCCTGCGCGAGGAAATCAGCGCCATCCTCCACGTGGCCAAGGCGGGCGACGCGGTGTTGCTGCGGCTCGAAAGCGGAGGCGGCATGGTCAACCGCTACGGGCTTGCCGCGGCCCAGCTGCTCAGGCTGCGCGCCGCGCAGCTGCCGCTTACCGTGATGGTGGATACGGTGGCCGCCAGCGGCGGTTATCTCATGGCCGCCGTCGCCGACAAGATCGTCGCCTCGCCTTTCGCCCTCGTCGGTTCCATCGGCGTGATCGCGCAAATCCCCAACTTCCACCGCTGGCTGCAGGCCAGGGACATCGACTGGGAACAATTCACCGCCGGAAAATTCAAGCGCACCGTCACCCTGTTCGGCGAAAACACCGACACCGGCCGTGCCAAGCTGCGCGAGGAACTGGAGGAAATCCACGCGCAGTTCCGCGCGTTCGTGCAAGGCCGCCGCGCGCAGCTCGACATGGACAAGGTCGCCACAGGCGAGGCCTGGCTCGGCAGCAAAGCCCTGGAGCTGGGCCTGGTGGACGAACTCGCGACCAGCGACGAAATCATTCGCAGCGCCTGCCAGCGCGGCCGGGTCCTCCACGTCAGCTTCCAGCGCAAACTCGGCCTGCCCGAGCGCCTGCGCATCTCGGCCCAGTCCGCCTGGGATGGCATCTGGCAGCCGCCTTACCCGCTTGGGTGACCGAGCCCCGGCCAGTTCGCCGTGCTCGACACGAGGGCTTCCCTATCCTGCGCAATCGGTACGCCGTCTATCCGGCCGGGCTGAAGCTATGGTGGTGGAAAGGACGTCTCGGGATCACCTGCTAGGGCGGGGCGAACGGTGCCGGCAACGCAGAGCACGAAAAAGTGAGCGAGCCGAATCACAAATGTTGTCTGGCTGAAATCGGCCCAGAAGCAGTCGTTCTCAGCGCTTAATGCGGAAGTCCGGTAGCCGATCCTAAGCAGCCGCTCAACGTTCAAATTGAGGGGCAGGCCGCTTATGGCCTGTCCCCCTCGAATGCATGGTTAGGCTTATTTAACAACCTTGACCTCGTAGAAAATGTCGTAAATTTCACCAAACAGACCTTTTGTTCTCAGAACGGCAATACGCGAGATAACTTCGTATTTCTTGGCACCATAGCCGTTGTCTCGCAGCCACGTCTCTAGCCAGTCAATCCGTTTACGTTCAGCCTCTTCCGACGTGAGTGGATATACTGCGTCGGCGAATGCTGTAAATTTGAAAAATTGAGCATTTGCTTCTGTTCGTGTCGGCTCAAATTTTGTTACAGCCACACGGTCAACTGAAGCGCAGCCAAATATCGTTGAAAATAGTACCGTGCAAAAAAGAACGATGGTAAGTCTGGGTATGGTCATGTGCGTTTATGCCGTGGCCTAACAGTTAATCTAGAGACCCATGGGTTCGGACGTTTTTAAATAAAGAGACAGGCATTTCCATAGTCTATGATATTGATTCATACATAGATGTTGGTCTGTCTGTCTCTTTATTACGCTATGCAAACGGAGACCGGCGGCTGATGGATTATGCCCTTGTTTAAGACGCTCAAGTAGCGGCGCGAAATTTGAGATGGGATTTTGAATAGGCCGCTTTCTCTGCATCAACGGTCGTTCGGTCAACAAGCTCCGGCCGTCTCTTCAGGGTCGATTCCAGACCCCGCAAATCCCACCCAGCTCGTATAACTTTGCACCTCGTTCTCGGTCGCCAAGGATCAACGCACCATGCCTACCCTCACCCTAGTCATCGGCAACAAAAACTACTCGTCGTGGTCGCTGCGGCCCTGGCTGCTGATGCGCCAGGCGGGCATTCCCTTCGAGGAGGTGCGCATCCCGCTGTACCGGCCGGGGTCGACTGAAGCGCTGGCGACCTGGTCGCCCTCGGGCAAGGTGCCAGCGCTGCATGACGGCGACCTGCGGGTGTGGGATTCGCTGGCGATCTGCGAATACCTCAACGAGCGCGTTCCGGACAAGCAGCTGTGGCCGCTTGACGCGGCGGCGCGGGCGGTGGCGCGCGCGGCGAGCGCGGAGATGCATGCGGGCTTTTCCGCGCTGCGCGAGCACATGTCGATGAACATCCGCGCGCGGCGTCCGGGCCAGGGGCGCACGGCCGCGAGCCTGGCGGATGTTGAGCGCATTCTGGCGATCTGGACGGATTGCCGCGCGCGCTTCGGCAGCGGCGGCGATTTCCTGTTCGGGCGTTTCGGCATTGCCGACGCGATGTATGCGCCGGTGGTGCTGCGCTTCCAGACCTATGGCGTGGCGCTGGAGGGCGCGGCGCGCGACTATGCGGCGGCGGTGCTGGCGCTGCCCGCGCTGCAGGAATGGGTGGCGGCCGGGGTGGCGGAAACCGAGCGCATCGAGATGTTCGAACGCGACGATTAGGGCGGCGGGCCCCCATCACATCTAAGTGATCGAACTGTCGATCGATTGCGCTAAAGCGGGGTACGGCGGCAGGCGTGCGCCGCCTGTAGCCGATCGGCCCGACCGCGCACGGGATCAGGCCGACATGAACAGGACATCGGCCGTGGCGGCCAGAACGCTGCCGCCGATCACCAGCGGAACGCCGACGAAGGCAAGCGAAAATATCGGCGCCAGGATGGCGGTCACTGCGGCGCGGATGGTTTGTGCGAAGTCCAAATCTTTTCTCCCAAGGGGCGGCGCGCGTGCGTCGATGCCTTGCATCGTAAGGGCCGCGGATTAAGGGGGCATTAAGACGCCCGCCGCCGCGGACGCGAGCCGAAGCGGCCCATTAACGTACGCCTATTCGTCAGGGGTTCGTGCCGAAACTATCGGGGCTTCCGGCGGTCTCCTAAGCTAGGTCAGTCCTCTGCACATCCGCCTCGACTGCGGACGGCGAGGGGATGGTCTCCCAGTATAAAGGAGGTCGCAATGAACAAGCTTCGCGTGGCGTCTGCGCTTGCCTCGGGCGTGCTTGCATTCTGTCTGGGCGGCGCCGCGGCGGCTGACCGCGGGCATTGGCATGGACATGAGCACAGCCGCATCGGGGTCGGCGTGGTGTTCGATCCGTTCTGGCTGGGCGCGCCCTATCCCGGACCGTACTACTACCCGCCCTACTACTACCCTCCGCCGTTCGTGACCGTTCCGGCCGAGCCACCGGTCTATATCGAACGCGACGCGAGCCCGGCGCCGGAGAGTTCGGCGTACTGGTATTACTGTTCCCGACCGGCAGGCTATTACCCCCATGTGAAACAGTGTCCCGGCGGCTGGCAGCCCGTTGCGCCGCAACCGCCACCTCCACCCGATGAGGAGCGATGAACATGCGTATCCAGCCAGGAATTCTCGCACTCGCGCTGCTTATGGTCGCAGGCTGCACCACCATGCCGACCGGCCCGAGCGTGATGGTGCTGCCCGGCAGCAGCAAGAGCTTTGACCAGTTCCGCGCCGACGACCAGGAATGCCGCAACTACGCCCTGGCAAGCGTAGGCGGCCAGACCCCCGGCCAGGTGGCCGAGCAGAGCGGCGTGAAAAGCGCCGTGGTGGGCACGGCGATCGGTGCCGCCGCAGGGGCCGCGCTCGGCGGCCACGAGGGCGCGGGCGTAGGCGCCGGTACCGGGCTGCTGATCGGCGGCCTCGCCGGGACCCAATCGGCCCAGGCGTCGGGCTACGGCCTGCAGCGCCGCTATGACGTCAGCTACGTGCAATGCATGTATTCGCAGGGCCACCAGGTTCCGGTGTCGGGACACGTCTACCGGCGAAGCCGCGCGCCGTATTACCAGCCGCTGCCACCCGGCGTGCCGCCGCCGCCGCCCGGCTTTCCGCCGCCCCCGCCGCCCGACGCACCATGAAACCGCTTTCCGTTCAAACCGCCCTGCTTGTGAACATACGCAGGATCGCGAAGCGAATTACCGAGGATTCCCCATCATGCAAACAGGCGCCTTGTCCGTTCTGGTTGCCGCGCTGACGTTGCCTTTGCCCATGCAGCCAGGTGCGGCTGACGAGCTTGCGATCGACGAGCAGGACAAACATCCCCCGCTTGGCGAGGTCGTCCGCGATGGGGGTGGCGTTGCCGCATCTCCGCACGCGTCCCAGGAGAGCGACACCCGACGCTTCCCCGAGCGCGGCATCGGGTTCTGGCATGGCGACCACCCGGCACGCCGCGCCCACCACGGGACCGGCGGCAGCTGGTTCTTCTTCCATGGGCCCAGCCCCTACCCTGCTTCCTTCTCCCTACAACCTCCGCTCCACGAGGCGCCGCTCACACCCGGCTACGGGTATTACTGCGACGATCCGCCCGGCTATTACCCGCGTGTGGCGGAATGCCACACGCCGTGGCGTGCGGCGCCCCGAGGCGACCCGCCGCCACCGTGATGAGACCGGTCACGGCCGGCGTGCCTCAAGCCTTGTCTGGAATGAACCGCAACACCACCCCGTTGTTGCAGTAGCGCAGGCCGGTGGGCTTCGGCCCGTCGTCGAACACGTGGCCCTGGTGGCCGCCGCAGCGGGCGCAGTGGTATTCGGTGCGCCGCATGCCGAACGTCAGGTCGGTCCGGGTTTCCACGTGGCCGGGCAGCACGTCGTAGAAGCTGGGCCAGCCGGTGCCGCTGTCGTACTTGAACCGGGACGGGAACAGCGGCAGGCCGCAGGCCACGCAGGCATACAGGCCGCTGCGCTTCTCGTGATCGAGCGGACTGCTGAAGGCTCGCTCGGTGCCCTCCTCCCGCAGGATGTCGTACTGCTCCGGCGTGAGCAGCTTTTTCCACTCGGCATTGCTGCGGACGAGTTTCTCGATGCGTTCCGCCGCCATGGCCTGCCCGCGCAGCGCGAACGACATGAACAACGGAACGGATGCGCCGCCCGCTGCCAGTTTGATGAATGTGCGTCTGTCCATGATTGCTTGCCCCTTTCAAATCAGTTCTTGCCGGTTTGCTTGTCGACATACAGGGACGGAAGCAGCCGTTGCAGGGCCGCGATCTTCGGCAGGTCGTTGATGACGATGTACGGCTGGTTCGGATGCCGGTCCAGGTAATTCTGGTGGTAGGCCTCGGCATCGTAGAACCCTTTCAGGGGCACGACCTGGGTAACGATGGGGCGCGGAAAAACGCGGGCCCGCTGGAGCTGGGCGATGTAGTCATCGGCCACCCGTTTCTGGTCGGCGTCGGCATAGAAGATCGCCGACCGGTATTGCGTGCCGGTGTCCGGTCCCTGCCGGTTCAGTTCGGTCGGGTCGTGCGCGACGGAAAAGAACACCTTCAGCAGTTGCCCGTAACTGATGCGCGCAGGGTCGTAGAGAATACGCACCGATTCGGCATGGCCGGTGCGCCCGGAGCTCACCTGCCCATACGTGGCAGTATCCGCCTGGCCGCCTGCGTAGCCCGACGCCACCCGGGTGACGCCCTTGACGTGCTCGAACACGCCCTCCACCCCCCAGAAGCACCCGCCGGCCAGAACGGCCGTCTGGACGCCGGCCGTCCTGGCAAGCGGAATATCGACGGCGGGATCGGGCAAGGAAGTGGCGGCGGTGGAGGATGAACACCCCGCCAGCGCGATACCCAGGGCCGGTGCGATGAGTACAGCAAACAGGTGCTTCATGATGCGTGCTCCTTTGCTTTGCTTCGGCAGACTCCAATGCTTCGATTGAGGCAGGTCTGCTGCGAGTTTCTCACGCAGCAGACCGGTCCGGCGATTTAGTGCTTCATCCCGTCCTTGCCCATGCTGTCTTTGGACATGGAATCCTTGGACATGGAATCTTTCGACATCGCGTCCTTGCCCATGGTTTCCTTGCCCATGCCGTCCTTCTTCATGGCTTTCGTATCTTTCTTCTGCATGCTATTCCTGGCCATGCCATCCTGAGACATGCCGTCCTTGCTCATGGCATCGGCTGCAATGGCGCTGCCACCGGCGGCGAACAGGCCGAGGCACATCAGGGTTGCGATCATCTTGCTCATGGTGAACTCCTAAACGTTGAGGTTGAGTTACGAATGTGGCAGCAATGCCATGTTTCAGGGCAGCCGAGGCGGACTCAGCTGCCGCCGAACCAGTTGTACCCCTGGTCTTCCCAATAGCCACCGGGGTAGGTGTTGGTGACGAAGATCGCCTGGACGTGCTTGGGATTCTTGTAGCCAAGCTTGGTCGGCATGCGCAGCTTCATCGGAAAGCCGTAGCGCCGCGGCAGCGTCTGGCCGTCATAGCTGAGCGCGAGCAAGGTCTGCGGGTGCAGCGCGGTCGGCATGTCGATGCTGGTGTAGTAGTCGTCGGCGCACTTGAACCCGACGTACCGGGCGTTGAGGTCGGCGCCCACGCGGCGCAGGAAGGCCGAAAACGGCACCCCGCCCCACTTGCCGATGGCGCTCCAGCCTTCGACGCAGATATGCCGCGTGATCTGGTCGGCTTGTGGCATGGCCCGGAGTTCGGACAGGGTCCAGGCGTGCTTGTCGGCCACCCGGCCGCTGACCTCCAGACGGAAGGCGTCGGCATCCACGTCCGGCACCCTGTCCTCGTCATAGAAGGCATTGAACGGGAACGGCCGGGTGATCATGGATTCCGGGTAGGTAGGCGCCAGCCGGTTGGGATCGAACAGCCAGGCCTGGGCCTTGTCGTTGAGGCGCGACACCTTCATCAATGCGTTCTCGACGCTCTCGTCGTCGGTGATCGAACAGCCGGTCAGCAGGGACAGGCCGCCCAGCGTGAGGGCACGCTGCATGAAAAGGCGGCGGGCGGGGTGGTCTAGGCGGCGCAACGCCTCCTTCACTACAGCGTCGTCACCCGCCAGAGGGGATTGCTTGATCATCGTTTTTCCTTAGCGGCCGAGCGTCATTGCGCGCAGGGTGCGCGGCACCCGCGCCACCATGACAAGGTGAACCGTGACGAAACCCGCCAGCGCCGCCATGGCGAAAAAGTGCACCCGCCGGGCCGGCTCGTAGCCGCCCAGCAGTTCGCGCAGCAGGGGGAACTGCACGGATTTCCACAGCACCAGGCCGGACAGCACCAGCAGCACGCTGTCCGCCATCACGAACAGATAGGCCAGCCGCTGGACGCTGTTGTAGCGGCGCGGGTCCGCGTGCGACAGATGCCCGCGCAGTGCGGCTCGGAGATCGGCCAGGAACATGCGGGGCGACAGCGGGAAGAAGCGTTTCCACAGGCGGCCGCTTCCAGCGTTGAGCAACAGGTAGGCGAGGCCGTTGGCAGTCAGGAGCCACATGGCGGCAAAGTGCCACTGCAGCGCGCCCCCGAGCCAGCCACCCAGGGTCAGACCGTCGGCGAAGCGGAAGTCGAACAAGGGCGATGCGTTGTAGATGCGCCAACCGCTCAAGGTCATGGCCACCACCGCCAGTGCGTTCATCCAGTGCGTGATGCGCAGCCAAAGCGGATGGATGGCGCGGCCTTCAAGCGTATTCAGGGTCTCCATGCTTGTCTTGATGATCATTCCTCAAACGCCGGCGCAGGAGGCGACGCGCAAGGCCTGCAGCACCGCGCCGGTTCCCTGCGCGCCTCGCGCGCCGCATGGGCGAATGCCTGCAGGGATGTGGCCATCATGAAGGTGGTCAGGGCGACCGCTTGCAGATTCATGTCCGGGGCTCCTCGCGGTGGATGGACGGTCTCGCATCGGTTCGGGACAGCCCGATTGCGTGCGTTATGATGGATAGTTCGCGCTGAAGGGGCGATTGGTTACAAGCCAAGGCACAATTCGTCTCGATCAGTGGATTCCGATGAAATTTGCTGGTCTGTAACCAAACGCCACCATGCAACGAATGACAAACAAGGGTCGGATGAACGCCAGCGAGGCGCGGCTCCAGGGCTTGCTGATACGCGGCCTCGATGGGGAGGCCCCCGCCTACCAGGCCTTTCTCATGGAAATGAGCACGCACCTGCGCGCCTATTTCAGGAGGCGCCTGGCGCGTTTGCCCGATGAGGTGGAGGATCTCGTGCAGGAAACGCTGCTTGCCATTCACAACAAGCGTCACACCTACGACACCCACCAGCCCCTGACGGCATGGGTGCACGCCATTGCGAAGTACAAGCTGATCGATCTGCTGCGCCGGCGCGCGGGCCGAGAGCTGCTCACCGATCCGATCGATGACGAGGCCGATTTCTTTTCCACGGCCGACAGCGAGGCCGCCGAAGCCCGCAGGGACCTGGGCAAGCTGCTCGAGCAACTGCCCGACCGGCAGCGCCTGCCAATCGTCCATACCAAGCTGGAAGGCTTGTCGGTGACGGAGGCCGCGCAGCTCACGGGCATGTCGGAGTCGGCGATCAAGGTCGGCGTCCATCGCGGCATGAAGGCGCTGGCCGCTTTGATTCGAGGTGCATCATGAAAACCGATGATCTGGTGATGCTGCTGGCGACAGGCGAAGGGCGCGTAGAGCGGCACGCCGCCGCACGCCGCTATGCGGCCGCCATCGCCGTGGGCGTGGTCGCGGCCGGCGCGCTGATGCTCGGCGTGCTCGGGGTGCGTCCCGACCTCGCGGAGGCGATGCGGATGCCGATGTTCTGGGCCAAGATCGGCTATGTCGTGGCTCTGGGCGCGGCCAGCCTGCTGGCGTTGCTGCGGCTGTCGCGGCCGGGCGCCCGTCTCGATCGTGTGCTGCCCGCGCTCGCGGTGCCCGTGCTTGCCATGTGGGCGCTGGCCGCCATTGTGCTGCTCGGTGCCGCGCCGGATCTGCGTGCGGGGCTGGTGCTCGGCGAGACCTGGGCGGAATGTCCGTTCCTCATCGCCATGCTGTCCGTGCCGATGTTCGTCGCAGCGTTATGGGCGATGCGCGGGCTGGCCCCGACTCGCCTGCCGCTGGCCGGAGCCGCTGCAGGCCTGTTGTCCGGGAGCATCGGCGGGCTGGTCTACTGCCTGCACTGTCCCGAGATGGAAGCCCCGTTCATCGGAACATGGTACCTGCTCGGCATGCTGATTCCCGCCGCGACGGGGGCCTTGCTGGGACGTCGCGTGCTGCGCTGGTAAGCCCGGACCATGACACCGTTGCCGCTGCGGAGCTGGCCGAACCGGACGGTTCGGTTGTTCCGGAAGCACTCATTTTTCTGTGCGGGCGCAGCGACGATGCCAGGCTGACGTTCAATCTCCAGGCATCGGGGATGGGGACGGTGCCACCCCGGGCAGGCGCCCGCCGCGCGGGCCGGGCGGAACAGCATGCCGTACTCGGCGCCCGCTCGTGCCTGGGCGCGCGGTGGCGGGGCGCGCCGCGCCTGCTATCCATTTCGCGTCGCGGTGGAAAGCGTCACTTCATCCAGCCGAGGCACTTTGCCGTGCAGGCAGTCCCGTCGGGAAGGGTGCCCTTGCCGCACTTCTCCATCGGGCTTTGGAGTATTTCGTCGACCTCTGTCTGGTCGAGTATCTGTGCCACATAAGACCCGGTCAGGGCCTCGATATTCTTCCCAAAACTGCGCAAGTGATTGCGCGACCCGCATAGCAGGTTCTCGTAGACCGCATCGATGTCGTCTTTCTGGGAGCGATCGATGGCCGCCTTGATGTCGTGCATGTCCTTCTCTTTGATCAGACCGCCGACCTTCAGGGCATCGAGCCCGCTCGTCTCGCCCTGGACAACCAGGGTATTGTAGATCGCCTGCAGCGTAGTGTTGGTGAACTCGCCGAGTTCAGTTTTCGCCGCCGCGATCGGGCAGCTTGTATTTCTTCAGCAACCTGAGGATGGCGTTCATGTGCATCTGCTCGGAGCTGGCGATATTGGACAACACCGTGAGGCTGTCGTACAGCGCGTAGAACGGCAGGTAGGTGTCGCGGGCCAGTTTTTCCTCTTCACCCATGAAAAGGAGATCGGACTGCTCATCCGTGCTGAGGATCTCGGTGGCGCTGCAGGCAGCCGAATAATGCATGGTGCCAAAAACCAGCAGCATGGCCATGAATTGCATTGAAAATGTTCTGGTGCGCATTTCCATCCCCCTTGAACTGGATCATTGTTTGGACGGGTGCTTGCTTGTCGACGCCCGGACCATCAATTCAGCCTAGCGGTGATGCCCCGTTTTCACCTCGGGAATGCCAACCTCGTCGCATTCGAGTGGCCCCAGAAAGCGTGCGGCCCCAAGGGGTCGATTCCGGGCGCTCCACGAACAAGGCGTCGCAGGTACACCGTGTGGCCGATGGCGCGCAGCACGGGCCAGCTGCCACGTGGCCCCATCGCTCGCATGGCAAAGGTCAAGCAGCGACCACGCTTCATCTGGAGGCCAAGTTGAGTCCGAGACAACCGGAACGGGCGGGGGGCGAGCAAGCTATCCGAAAAAAACGCGCTGGATGCCTATAGTGAAAGCGTTCTGGATATCAGGCAGGGAGGCGTTGTCATGGCGACCCGTGAAATGTTCGGCAGGCGGACGCAGCCAGTCAGCGTCGACGCGCTCGGCAAGCGCGCCGCGGCCTGAGCCGCCGGACGGAGCGCGACTTCAGGCCCCAGTCATGGACCCGTTCATCGAAGCCGCCATTGAAGAGGCACGAATCGGCCAGGTCGAGGGCGGCATCCCGATCGGGTCGGTCCTCGTGCATCGGGGCCGCATCATCGGCCGCGGGCACAATCGGCGCGTGCAGCGGGGCAGCGCGATCCTGCACGCCGAGATGGACGCGCTGGAGAACGCCGGCCGCCAGCCCGCCAGCGTGTATCGCGAGGCGGTGCTCTACACCACCCTGTCGCCATGCGCGATGTGCAGCGGCGCCATCCTGCTTTACGGCATCCCGAAAGTGGTCATCGGCGAGAACCAGACCTTCCTCGGCGAGGAGGCCTTGCTGGAATCGCGCGGGGTCGAGGTGCTGGTGATGCAGGAGGCGACCTGCGTGCGGCTGATGCGTGAATTCATCGCCAGGAATCCCGGACTGTGGAACGAGGACATCGGTGTGGTTTGACGCGACCGCGGGGTGAGGTGCGCGGGGCGGAGCGAGATGAAGATGAAGATGAAGATGATGAAACGATATGTTTTCTTGTCGTGGCTGATGGCCTTGTCCGTTCTGCTTCTTGCCACGGGCGCTCAGGCTTCGGCGACGGATGCTGGCGCCCTGAGGATACTCACGGAAGATAACCCTCCCCTGAATTTCACCAAGGATGGCGCAATAACCGGCCTGGCGACGGAAGTCGTCAGGGAGCTGGTCAAGAGGACCGGCACTGCTGGACGCATCCGGATGGTCGCCTGGCCGGCGGGCTATCAAGCCCTTTCGGAGCGCCCCAATATCGCCCTTTTTTCCACGGTCATGACTGCGGAACGCAAGGGCCGTTTTCAGTGGGTTGGCCCTCTCGCGGTGGTGGATACCAATCTTTATGCGCTGAAGCGATCGGGGATCCAGATCGCCAACCTGGATCAGGCGAGGAAAGCCGGGAGGATCGCGACGGTCAGGAAATATTATTCGGAGCAGGTGCTCAAGGAGGAAGGCTTCGGCAATACCGAGAGTTTTCCGGACAGGGAGGCGGGCCTGCGCAAGCTGCTCGACGGAAAGGTTCAGCTGGTCGTCTCGAGCAACACGGAAATGCCGGCTGCGCTGAAAAGGATCGGGGCATCGATGGATGACGTGACGAATGCCTTTACCCTGTCGACCGATCTGGTCTACATCGCGTTCTCGAAGGGCACCTCGCCGAAGCGAGTTGCCCGTTGGCAGGACGCACTGGATGCAATGAAACGGGACGGCAGCTTTGCGAAGATTTACGCCAGGTGGCTCCCCGCTGAAATTCCGCCCGGCATATTCCAGCTTGTGACGGAAGAATACCCGCCTGTCACCTTCATGCGGGCCGGGAATCCGTCCGGATTCGTGGCGGACATGGTGCGGGAAATTGCCGCGCGCCAGGGAATTCCGGACACTATCCGGCTGACCTCCTGGAAAAACGCCTACAACATGGCGCTGCTCTATCCGAAGGTGGTGCTTTTCAGCGCTGAGCGCACGCCGGAGAGGGAGCGCCTCTTCCAGTGGGTGGGACCGGTCGGGAAGAACAGTGCGATTCTCTATGCCAAGAGGGGATCAGGGATCCGGGTGAACAGCCTGGAAGACGCCAGGAAGCTTGCCGCCATTGCCACCACGACGAACTGGTTCACGGAGCAGCACCTCAAGCGCGAGGGATTCACGAATCTGGTGAGTTCGCCGGATCCGCGCACCAACGTCAGACAGTTGATGAGCGGCGAGGTGCAGCTCTCCGTCTTCACGGACATCACGATCCCGGCGATCGTCACGGACGCTGGATACCGCATGGATGATCTGGAACCCGTGTTCACCGTGGGCCAGACGTATTTCTACATTGCCATGTCAAAAGACACGCCCGCCGACACGGTGCAGGCCTGGCAGGCAACGCTGGACAGCCTGAAACAGGACGGCACCTTTGAGAAAATTTATCGGCGCTACCTGCCCGATGCCAATCTGGACGATCTGCTCAAGAGATGACCGGATCCGTGGCCAGCGCCCCCGACCGGTCGTCCAGCGTCGGGATGGGCCCGTGCCAGCGGCGGGTGAGGCGGGTGCAAAAGCCGGTTAGTATTCAGGCCCTTGCCGGAGAACTTTTCTCTGCCTGTGTGGCCCCAGTCGTGCAAAGCATGTTCGGGCCCCTTTAATGCCTGCTCCCCGGCAGGAATACCCCGATGACCCGCGCCACAACCGCGTTTGAAATGAATGTTTGAAATGAATCCACACGCGTTGCCCAGCCAAGCCGAAACCCCTGCTTCCGTCTTCGCCGGGTTCAGGCGGGTGCTCCACCTGGGCTCGCTGACCTTCGCGCTCATCATCACGGTCCTGTTCGCCCTGATCTACTACCAGTACCAGCGGTCGGAAGAGGCCGTCCGCTCGGTGGAGCACACGCGGCAGGTCATCGCATACATCGACTCGCTGCGCACGTACCTGCTCAACCTGGACACTGCGGTTCGCAAATACGCAGAGTCGCAAAACCGGTCCGATCTCGACTCCAGCCTGATCTGTCGCCAGTCGTCGTGTCCCAGCGCCGCCCAGCTGATCACGTTGATCGGCGCGGACGGCGTCCAGGCTGCGCGCCTGGCACCGCTGCCGGCGCTGCAGTCGGCATTGGAGACGGGATTCAGCGCGCTCCAGCAACGCGCAGTGGTGGATGGCGATGCGACGCCGCCGGAACGGGAGCTTGCGGGGTTCGACAAGTCCGCCATCGAGCAGATCCACCGCATCCTGATCGAGGCCGGACGGGAAGAGATGAACCAGTTGGAAGAACGCGAAACCGCACGAATTCGCGACCAGAACCTGTCGTCGATTCTGCTGGGGGCGGCCGGGCTGTGGACGGGACTGGCGCTGGTCGTGCTGTATCGGGAAACCGGTCGCCTGATCGGAGCCGGTATCCATGCCGAGCAGACGATCCGGCAGCTCAGTCTTCGCGACCCGTTGACAGGCCTGGCGAATCGGCGGTTCCTGAACGAAAACGAAAAGCACCTGATCGCCGGCGCGAAGCGCTCGGGGATACAGATGGCCGTGCTCGCAATCGATCTGGACGAGTTCAAGGCGGTGAACGACCGTTACGGGCACGCAGCGGGCGACGAAGTGATCGTGACGTCGGCGGAACGGATGAAGCGCTTGCTGCGCGAGTCGGATGTGATCGTCCGCCTGGGTGGCGACGAGTTCGTCATCGTGCTGGGCCAGGTCGACGATGCGGAGGCTGCGCGCGAGGTCGCCGGCCGCGTGGTGGAGAGCCTGAGCCAGCCCATCCCGCTTGCCCAGGGGGGCGTTGCACATATCGGGGCGTCGGTGGGGATTGCCATGTGTTGCGCAGACGGGGAAACGCTGGATGGCCTGCTGAGTAAAGCCGACGCGGCGCTTTACGCGGCGAAACGGGGTGGCAAGCACACTTATCGTGAGGCTGCCGCTTCGGGCAGGTAGGGCTGCGCCAACCATGGGACGCCAAGACCACTATCACGTCTATGTGATCGAACTGTCGAAAGACGTCCTGTACAAAGGCCGGTTCAGGAAAGCCAACCCGGGTTACGTCACGGGCAAACCGTGCGTCTATGTCGGCATGACAGGACTAGACCCCGACGTCCGCTTCGACAAACACAAGGCCGGCATCCAGTCGAATCGGTTCGTCAAACAGTTCGGCCTGTGCTTGTTGCCCGATCTGTACGAGCTGTACAACCCGATGTCCTACGACAGCGCGCGCGACCTGGAAGTGGAGCTGGCGATCGACTTCCGTGAAGCCGGGTACGGGGTCTGGCAGGCATGAGCAGGAATCCGCCGATGAACACGCCTGCAGGAGATTCGGCGCGGGCGCCGGTACCAGCAGGGGCAGCGCTAACTGGGCGCGGCGCGCGCAAGCCGGATCGGGTTGCCAGAGGCCATTGCCGCACGGACCCCCCGTGATTCCTGAACGCCTCGCCTTCATCGACCTTGAGACCACCGGCGCCAACCCGGTGCGGGACCGCATCACCGAGATCGGCGTGGTTGCGGTGGACGGCGACCGCGTCACCACCTGGAGCACGCTGGTCAATCCGGAGCGCCCCATCCCCGAGTTCATCCAGCGACTCACCAGCATCCACGACGCGATGGTCGCCGACGCCCCGACCTTCGCCCAGGTGGCGGACGAGCTGGCCGAGCGCCTGCAGGTGCGGCTCTTCATCGCGCACAACGCCCGTTTCGACCATGGCTTCGTCAAGAGCGAATACCAGCGGCTGGGACAGCGATTCCAGGCCGACGTGCTGTGCACCGTGCGCCTGTCGCGCAGGCTCTTTCCGGAATACCCACGGCACAACCTCGACAGCCTCGTCGCGCGCCACGGCCTGCAGACCGGCGACCGCCACCGGGGCGCTTGCCGATGCCGACCTGATCTGGCAGTTCTGGCGCCTGCTGCAACGCGATCGCGGCGGCGACGTCCTCGCGGAAGCCGTCCAGCAGCAACTCAAGCGCCCCAGCCTGCTGCCTCATCTCGACGCCACCATGCTCGACGACCTGCCCGAATCCCCCGGGGTGTACCTGCTGCATGGCGACAACGACGTGCTGCTCTACGTGGGCAAGAGCGTCAACCTGCGCCAGCGCGTGCTCTCGCACTTTGCCGCCGACACCCGCGAACACAAGGAGATGCGCCTCGCCCAGGAAGTGCGCCGCATTCACTGGCACGAAACGGTGGGGG